>JAFTOC010000052.1 GCA_017451585.1 Clostridia bacterium | reverse complement strand
TTCCACGGTCACGCTCAGCCGCGTTTCCCGCGCTTTACAACACGGAGAAGGCTACAGCCGTCTGTTACGCAACTATATTCAATCTGCAAAGGAAGATACACAATGAATCTGATTCCGCAGACCCTCACCAAAGACGAGCAGGTCTATCTTTCGCTGGAAGGGCTATTCGAGTCCTACGGCTACCGAAAATTCAAAATGCGTAAATTTGAGCAATATTCGCTGTATGAGGAGTATAAGTCCTTTTTAACCAGCGAATACGTGCTGACTTTCCATTCCCCCGACGGCAAACTGATGGCGCTGCGCCCCGATGTGACGCTGTCGATCGTCAAGAACACTCGCGCTGACGAAACGAACACCGATAAAGTTTTCTACCGTGAAAACGTCTACCGTATGGATCGCCATACCAAGGAGTTCCGCGAGATCCCACAGGCAGGCGTGGAGCTGATCGGTCAGGTAGACGCGATAGCGACGCTGGAGATCGTTCGGATGGCGAAGGAGAGTCTTTCGCTTATTGACGAGCATTCGATCCTCTGCCTGTCCCATATGGGCTTTATTGAAGGCTTGCTGACCGCGTGCAACGTCACTTCCGCTGATACGAGAAGCCGCGTACTATCCTGCATTGCATCGCAGAACGTCCACGATCTGCGGGATCTGCTGGGAGAAGCCGTTCCTTCTGCGGAATGGATGGAAGATCTCTCCGACGTATTGTCATCGCAAGGCTCCTACACCGACACGCTTACCCTTGCCCGCAAGATCGCTGTCAACGGTCAGATGAACGAGGCACTGAACGAACTGGAAACGATCGGTAAATCTCTTGCCGATCTCGATATGGCAGACGGCATCCGCCTGGATTTCACCATGCAGAACGATCTGTCCTACTACAACGGCGTACTGATGCAGGGCTACGTGGAGAAATACCCCGGAATCCTGCTGACCGGTGGCAGATACGACCGTCTACTGACCAAGTTCCATAAAAATCTTTCCGCGGTTGGCTTTGCGCTGTCGCTGGGCGACCTCAACTCCTGCTATCCCAACCGCCCTGACGACGATGCGGACGTTTTGCTTCTGTATTCTGCAGGCGTGAGTGCTGAAAAGGTTTTGGCGAAAGCAGAATCGCTCCGCCGTGAAGGGAAGCGGGTACGTCTTGCCACCGCCGCCCCCCGTCAATTTACTGCTCAAACGGTGATCGATCTGAGAGAG
This sequence comes from Clostridia bacterium, assembly GCA_017451585.1. Classification (GTDB taxonomy): domain Bacteria; phylum Bacillota; class Clostridia; order Oscillospirales; family CAG-272; genus CAKSQF01. The sequence continues at coordinate 121,041 of JAFTOC010000052.1, read as the reverse complement.
GAGGGATCTCTATGCTAAACGTAGCACTGCCTAAGGGCAGACTGGGCATGAAGGTCTACGATATGCTGGCCGCTATCGGTTACGAATGCCCCGAGATTCTGGAGGACAACCGCAAGCTGATTTTCGAAAATACCGAAAACGGCGTACGTTATTTTCTCGTAAAACCTTCGGATGTTGCCATCTACGTAGAGAAGGGCGCCGCCGACATCGGCGTGGTAGGCAAAGACATTCTGCTGGAGCAGGAGCCCGATCTGTACGAGCTGTTGGATCTTGGCTTCGGAAAATGCCGGATGTGTGTCGCCGCTCCCGATGATTACCGTGAGGATCCCGACCGTCCCGTAAAAGTGGCAACTAAGTTCGTCCATATAGCCCGTCATTACTACGAATCCAAGAACCGCGAAATCGAGATCATCAAGCTCAGCGGCTCTATTGAAATCGCTCCGCTGGTGGGACTGTCTGACGTCATCGTGGACATCGTCGAGACCGGCACGACTCTGAAAGAAAATAATCTGCGGGTGTGGGAGGAGATCGTTCCCATCAGCGCCCGTCTGATCGCCAATAAAGCCTCCTCCAAATTCAAAGCCGAGGAGATCTATAAAATCGCATCCAAACTGAAAGAAGGAAGATCATGATCCGCATTTTGAAACTCGGTGAGATCGACAGAGATCAAATTCTCTGCAGATCCATCGGTTCCTATCCCGAATTTGAAAAGTCGGTCAGCGAGATTCTCGCTACCGTAGAGAAAGAGGGCGACGCCGCGCTCTATGCGTACGCCGCTCGCTTTGATAAAGTTGAGCTGAGCAGTCTCACCGTAAGTCGCGAGGAGATCGACGAAGCGTTCGCTAAGGTCGATCCCGCATACATTGACATCCTGAAAAAAGCCGCCGCTAATATCTCTGAATATCACGCCAAGCAAAAGCGCGAGGGCTTTGAGATGCGCCGTGAGGGCGGCGTGATCCTGGGTCAGAAGATTACTCCCATCGAAAAAGCGGGACTATACGTCCCTGGCGGTACTGCCTCCTATCCCTCCACCGTTCTGATGAATGCCATTCCCGCCAAGATCGCAGGCGTCAAGGAAGTGGTCATGACCACGCCTCCCGGCAAAGACGGCAAGATCCGTGCCGAAGTATTGGTTGCCGCGTCTCTGTGCGGCGTTGACAAGATCATCAAGTCCGGCGGCGCACAGGCAATCGGTGCGCTGGCGTTCGGCACCGAGAGCGTTCCGAAGGTGGACAAGATCGTCGGACCCGGCAACATTTTCGTAGCCCTTGCCAAGAAAGCCGTGTTTGGCAGAGTCAATATCGACATGATCGCCGGTCCCTCCGAGATCCTCGTTCTTGCCGACGATTCGGCGAATCCCACCTACGTTGCTGCCGATCTGCTCTCTCAAGCCGAGCACGACAAGCTGGCGACCGCCGTACTGGTCACCGACAGCGAGACGCTTGCCGTCGCCGTACAGGCCGAGCTGGAGCGTCAGCTCGCTCTCTTGGAGCGTTCGGAGATCGCCCGCACCTCTATCGAGCAAAACGGCAAAATCATCCTTGTTGGTTCGATTGACGAAGCGGTGGAGGTCTCTAATCTGATCGCCCCCGAGCATCTGGAGCTGGCGGTGAACGATCCTATGGCGCTTCTCCCGAAAATTGAAAACGCCGGATCGATCTTTATGGGTCATTATACTCCCGAGCCCATGGGCGACTATTTCGCAGGTCCCAACCATACGCTTCCCACCGGCGGATCTGCCCGCTTCTCCTCGCCACTGTCGGTAGATGATTTCATCAAGAAAACGCAATATCTCTACTATACTCCCGCCGAACTGGAAAAAGCATATCAGGACGTAGCGGTCTTTGCCCGTAGTGAAGGGCTCACCGCCCACGCCAGAGCAGTGGAAGTCCGCTTTGAGGAGGCGCAGGAATGAGCCGATTTTTCTCCGAAAAGCTCTTTTCGCTGGAGCCTTACACCCCCGGTGAACAGCCGCGAGATATGGTATACATCAAGTTAAATACCAACGAATCGCCCTATTCACCCTCTCCCAAGGCACTGGCGGTGATCGAAGGGGAAGCGTCCAAGCTGAACCTATACAGCGATCCCACCGCCCGTTTTCTCCACGAAGCGATTGCCGACCACTACGGCGTTACCGCTGACCGCGTCATCGCCACCAACGGTTCGGATGAGGCGTTGGCGTTCGCGTTTGACGCCTTTGCATCGGGCAAAAGCCTTGCATTTCCCGATGTGACCTACGGCTTTTATCCTGTGTTTGCGAACCTTTTCGGCATCCCCTATACCACCGTTCCGCTGGATGACACCTTTACCATCCGCGTGGAGGATTACGCCAACATCGATTCCACCGTGGTGATCGCCAATCCCAATGCCCAGACAGGTACCTACCTTCCTCTTTCTAAGATCGAAGAGCTGGTAGCGCAGAACCGTGACCGCGTGGTCATCGTGGACGAAGCCTATATCGACTTCGGCGGCGAGACGGCGATCCCCCTCACCGACCGTTACGACAATTTGCTGGTAGTGCAGACCTTCTCCAAGTCCCGCAACTTGGCGGGTGCAAGAATTGGCTTTGCCGTAGGATGCGCCGATCTGATCGCCGATCTGAATCGCGTTAAGTATTCCTTCAATCCCTACAACGTCAACCGCATCTCCATGGCGGCGGCAGTTGAGGCGATGAAGGACGAAGCGTATTTCGCCGAGTGTACGAAAAAAGTCGTTGAGACCCGCGGCTACACTGCCGCCGCACTTGCCAAGCTGGGCTTTACCTATCCCGCGTCGATGGCAAACTTCATTCTCGCTCATACTGATAAGATCGATGGGAAAGAGCTGTATCAGAAGCTCAAATCCAAAGGCGTTCTGGTCAGGCATCTGTCTGATGCGCGCATCGCCGATTCGATTCGCATTACTATCGGCACCCGTGAACAGATGGAGACGCTGATCCGAAAAATTCAAGAAATATTGGAGGATCTGACATGAGACAGACCACCGTTACCAGAAAAACAGCAGAAACAGACATCACCTTGACCCTGAATCTCGACGGAAGCGGCAACGCTGCCGTTGACAGCGGATGCGGTTTCCTTGATCATATGCTCACTCTCTTTGCCAAGCACGGCGGCTTTGATCTATCCCTCACCTGTAAGGGCGACACCAATGTGGACGATCATCACACCGTAGAGGACATCGGTATCTGCCTGGGCAAAGCGTTGACCGCCGCCCTGGGCGACAAGCGGGGAATCAATCGCTACGGCTTCTTCATCCTTTCCATGGACGAGGCGCTGATCCTGACCTCTCTCGATCTGTCGGGACGCTCCACCCTCTGCTGTGAGCTGGAGCTGCCCGCTGAGAAGGTCGGTTCCTTTGATACTGAGCTGGTGGAGGAGTTTTTCGCCGCCCTTACCCGCTTTGCAGATATGACGCTTCACATCCGTCAAATGGCAGGAAAGAACACTCACCATATCATCGAAGGCACCTTCAAATCCTTCGCACGTAGCCTGAAGGATGCAGTTGCCATCGATGAGAAGAACGCTGACAAGATCCCTTCCACCAAGGGAAGTCTGTGAGATTTTGGAGACACTATGATCGCAATAATCAACTACGGCGTGGGCAATCTCTTTTCGTTGAAAAGCTCCCTCGCTTATTTGGGCTTGGACGCAACCGTCACCGCAGATCCCAAGGTGATCGACGCGGCAGATCGCATCATCCTTCCCGGGGTAGGCGCATTTGCCGATGCTAAGGCAAAGCTGGAGGCAACGGGATTGGTTCCGCTGATCAAAGCCGAAGCCGAGTCGGGCAAGCCGCTCCTTGGCATCTGCCTCGGAATGCAGATGCTCTTCGACAAGAGTTTGGAATACGGCACTCATGAAGGTCTTGGACTGATCCACGGCACCGTTGCTCCCATCACAGCCGATTTGGAAACTCCCTTGAAGGTTCCTCACATGGGCTGGAATGCGCTCCGCTTTACGCGCCCCGATCCGCTGTTCCGCTATATCAAGGAAGGTGACCACGTTTACTATGTTCATTCCTTCTACGCCAAGGATTGCGCGGCCGACACCATCGCTACTTCCGAGTACGGTGTTACGGTTACGGGCGCGGTCGGTAAAGGCAACATTTACGGCACCCAATTCCATCCCGAGAAGAGCGGCAAGGTAGGGCTTGCCATTCTCTCCGCATTTGCCCAGCTGTAAGGAGGACAACAATGTATATCTATCCGGCAATTGATTTGCGTGACGGCAAGGTCGTCCGCCTTACTAAGGGCGATTACGATCAGATGGAGGTCTACTCCTCTGACCCTGCCGAGATCGCCCGCAGTTTTCGCAACGCAGGTGCTACGCATCTGCACGTCGTCGATTTGGACGGTGCTAAAGACGGAAAACTCTGCAACTATGACGTTATCTCGAAGCTTGCCGCAGAGGATCTCTTCGTCGAGGTCGGCGGCGGAATCCGCGACGAGTCGCGGATCAAGGCATACTTGGATGCAGGCGTAAAGCGTGTGATCCTCGGCTCTGCCGCTATCGAAAATCCCGGTTTTGCCTCCGATATGGCGGCGATATACGGTGACGCTATCGCGGTCGGTGTGGACGCCTCCGATGGGAAGGTCGCCATCCACGGTTGGAAGACGGTCACTGACGTGGATTCCCTCGATTTCTGTCAAAAGCTCGTTGAAAACGGCGTTTCTACCGTCATTTATACCGATATTTCCAAAGATGGAACCCTTTCAGGCACCAATCTGGAGATCTACCGCAAGCTGTCCGCTATCGAAGGGCTTTCGGTCATCGCATCTGGCGGCATTACCTTTGAGCACGAGATCGTTGCGCTTCGGGAAATGAACCTGCACGGCGCGATCTTGGGCAAAGCCCTCTACACCGGCAGACTGGATCTGTCCCGTGCCATCGCCATCGGAGAGCGAGGTGAAGTGCTGTGACCACCAAGCGCATCATCCCTTGCCTTGACATTCGCGACAGCAAGGTAGTGAAGGGAACGAATTTCGAGGGCATCCGCGAGGTCTGCGATCCCGTGGAGCTGGCCGCCATGTACAGCGATGCAGGCGCCGACGAGCTGGTCTTCTACGACATTACCGCGTCCTTCGAAGGACGCAAGCTCTTCACCGACATCTTGAAGCAGGTCGCCTCCCGCATCTTCGTGCCCCTCACCGTGGGCGGCGGCATCAACACCGTGGAGGACTTCGACCGCGTGCTCAACGCAGGCGCGGACAAAGTCAGCGTCAACTCGGGGGCGCTCAAGAATCCCGACCTGATCGGACTTGCCGCCAAGAAGTACGGTGACCAGTGCGTCGTTCTCTCTATGGACGTTAAACGCGATCCCGACGGACGTTTTGCCGTCTACTCCAAGGGCGGCAGAGAGCGCACTCTCCGCGAAGCGGTAGAGTGGGCGAGAGAAGGACAGGAGCGGGGCGCAGGCGAGATCGTAGTCAACAGCATCGACACCGACGGCGTCAAGCGCGGCTTTGATCTGGAGATGCTCCGCGCCATCTCGGATGCCGTGACCATTCCGGTAATCGCGTCGGGCGGCGCAGGCTGTATCGAGCATTTTACCACGCTTTTCAGATCCCTGCCTCGCGTGGACGCAGGACTTGCCGCTTCCATCTTCCATTTTGGAGAAGTATCCATCGGCGATCTGAAAAAGCAACTGCGTGCGGCGGGAATAGAAATGCGAATTTAACGGAAGATCATTTGGTTTACCAATCAAATCCGCCGTACTGCTTGAACTTTCATCAATAATATGCTATACTATGACCGTAATGCCAGCACATTGCAGCGCCTCCATTGCGGTCAAATTCATCTTTACAAGGAGTCTGCTATGATTTCTATCAATGAACTGAAATTCGACGAAAAAGGACTGATCCCTACCATCGTGCAGGACTATTATACCAGAGACGTGCTGACGCTTGCCTATATGAGCCGCGAAAGCCTTGAGATCAGCATGGACAAGGAGCTGACCTGTTTCTTCTCCCGCTCCCGTCAGGAGCTTTGGCTGAAGGGCGAGACCTCCGGCAACTACCAGCATATCGTTTCTATTGAAGCCGATTGCGACCGCGACGCGCTGGTGGTGAAGGTCATCAAGGACGGGCCCGCCTGCCACACCGGCACCGAATCCTGTTTCTCCGACTACCTCTTTATCAGCGACAAACAGAATCCCTTCTCTATGGACGCGCTCTACCGTCTGATCGAGGGCAGAAAGACCGAGAAGAAAGAGGGAAGCTATACCACCTATCTCTTTGAAAAGGGTCTCGACAAGATCCTCAAAAAGGTGGGCGAGGAATCCACCGAGGTCATCATCGGCGCCAAGAACAGCAGGGAAGAGACGGTTTACGAGATCGCAGACCTTGCCTATCACGTAATGGTGCTGATGGTGGAGATGGGCATCTCACTCAACGATATCCGCGCCGAGCTTGCCTCCCGCCACGTGGTGGATCATAAGGTCAAGCAGGAGACCATGAAATAAACGCGACCGACGCGCTCGCGTTATCCGAAAGGAGATAAAATATGTACAGAAACCTGACTTACCATAAGTCGCTGGAGGTATTGCACAAGGGCTGTGAGGAGCCGCGTGCCTACTTCGTTCCCTTTACCGACGAGGCGTCCGCCATTCGCGGCGTTCGGGACGAAAGTGCGCTTTTCCAGAACCTTTGCGGCACCTGGAATTTCCGTTTCTACACTACCCCCGCCGACCTCCCCGATTTTACTGCCCCCGATTTTGCCACCGAATGGGACGATCTGACCGTTCCCATGAACTGGCAGATGGCGCTGGGACGTGGCTACGACGTTCCCAACTACACCAACGTCAGCTATCCGATTCCCTGCGATCCTCCCCACATCCCCGACGATAATCCCTGTGGGCTCTACCACCGTACCTTCACGCTTCGTCCCGGAATGGAAGGGAAGAAGGTCTATATCAATTTTGAGGGCGTGGATTCCTGCTTCTATCTCTATGTGAACAACAAGTTCGCCGCATACAGCCAGGTCAGCCATATGACCAGCGAGATTGATATTACGCCTTGTTTGATCGAAGGCGAGAACGATCTGAAGGTGCTGGTCTTCAAATGGTGCGACGGTACCTATCTGGAAGATCAGGATATGTGGAGAATGTCGGGCATTTTCCGCGAGGTTTATCTGCTTTATCGCTCCGAAAACCGCATCACCGACTACTTCGTACATACCGATCTCTCGGATGATTTCAAAACCGCCACCGTATCTGCCGATCTGACCATCTGCGGAGATCAACTGCCGGATTGGAAATTCTGCGATATGACCGGAAAGCTGTTGGCGGAAGGAAACGGCATCCCTCGGATTCAATTGGACTCCCCCAATTTATGGTCGGACGAATCGCCCTATCTGTATAAATTGGTTCTGTTCTGCGGCGACGAAGTGATCTGCCAGCCTGTGGGCATCCGCAACGTAGTGGTCAAGGATAAGGTCGTCTACGTCAACGGACAGAAGATCAAGCTACGCGGTGTCAACCGTCACGACAGCCATCCCGAGCTGGGTCATGTGACTCCCGAGGATCACATGATCCGCGATCTGATGATTATGAAGCGTCACAATATCAACGCAATTCGTACCTCACACTATCCCAACGATCCGCGGTTTACCGCACTGTGCGACAAATACGGCTTCTTCGTGGTAGACGAGGCGGATCTGGAAGCGCACGGTATGTGGGCGTACGGCAATCAGGATTTCGTCAGTCAGGATCCGGCATGGCGGGAAGCCTATTTGGATCGCGCCCGCCGATTGGTGGAGCGGGATAAGAACCACCCCTCTGTCCTCATCTGGTCGCTGGGCAACGAGTCCTTTTACGGTGACAATCACCGCGCGATGTCCATGTACATCAAGTCCCGTGACAAGAGCCGTCTCGTTCATTACGAGGGCTGTAACGCAGGCTGGAAGGGCTACGATCAGGAAGTCGAGTACTTGGATATCGAGAGCCGTATGTACCCCGATCCCAATTACTGCAAGAATTATTGTGAGGACGAGGGCTACAAGCTGCCCTTCTTCCTCTGCGAATACTCTCACGCCATGGGCAACGGCCCCGGAGATTTGAAGGAATACTGGGACGTGATCTGGTCTCACGATAACTTCCTTGGCGGATGCGTATGGGAGTTTATCGACCACTCCGTCACCATCGACGTGAACGGCAAAAAGGGCTATACCTACGGTGGCGATTTTGGCGACCATCCCAACGACGGCAACTTCTGCGTGGACGGCCTCGTTTATCCCGATCGCACACCGCACACCGGACTCAAAGAGCTGAAGGCTGTTATCGCACCCGTTGCCATTGAGGCTACCGACGTCCCCACCCGCTATATCGTTCGTAACCGTCGCTACTTCACCGATCTTTCCGATTTGGAGGTCATCTGCACGCTGAAAGCCGACGGCAAGACGATTGGATCAGAGCGCCGCGCACTGTCTGCCGCCCCCCAATCCACCGAAGAATTGAATTTGCAGTTTGCAAGCCTTCTGAACGGAACCGTAACCGTTGATTTTACGGTAGTACAGAAGTATGCAACGCCCTGGGCGGATGCAGGATATGAAGTCACTAACGTGCAGTACGTTCTTCCTTCCCAAAAGCGCGAGGCTACTATCACTCTCCTCACCGCTCCCATCACCGTCACCGAAACGGCTAAAACGCTGACCGTATCTGCAGGAACCACGGTCTATACCTTTGACACCTTCCACGGATTGCTCGTCGGGATCTGTGACTCCGGCAAAGAGATGCTGGATGCGCCCGTGAAGCCCACCGTTTGGCGTGCACCCACCGACAACGATAAGAATATCCGCTGGAAATGGCAGGATTACGGCTTCCACAGAGCGTTTACCCGTCTGGTAAAGGCACAGGTCACCGAAAATACCCCTGATCGCGTCACCTACAGCACGGTGCTCTCGTTTGGTGGTTATACCCGTAAGCCCATTCTGCAGACCAAGATCGATTATACCGTAACCGCAGACGGCGTTCTGACCATCTCGCAAAAGGTTGAGATCGACGCTTACGAGGATCGGTTCCCCTTCCTGCCTCGCTACGGCACGTTGTTCGTGCTCCCGGTCGGTTTTGAGAAGGTAGAGTACTTCGGCTACGGCCCTCATGAGAGCTATTGGGATAAGCATCGCTCCTGTAGATTGGATCGTTTTGCTACCACCGTCACCGATAACTTTGAACATTACGTTCGCCCGCAGGAGAATTCTTCCCACTGGGGCACCGAGTGGTGTCTGCTGGCTACAGAGGCAGGGCAGGGACTGTTCGTCACCGCAGACGGCAGCTTCTCCTTCAACGCCCAGCATTACAGCGCCGAGACGCTGGACAAAACGCCTCACGATTACGAGCTCACCCCCGATAGTCGAACCTATCTGACAGTCGACTACAAGCAAAGCGGTGTCGGCTCCAACTCCTGCGGTCCTGCCTTGGATGAGCAGTATCGCTTGAGTGAGCGCTCCTTTGAATACACGGTTCGGTTGAAGCCGATCCGCACGAATGCGGTCGATCCTTTCGAGCTTTGTGCGGCTCTCAAAAGTGCAGATAATTGATGGAATAGATACAAAAACTTCCTGCATCGCAGCAGGAAGTTTTTGTTTGTCAAGTGCGGCATAAAAAAACCTCCGAAAAATCGGAGGTTTTTTTATTGAACCTTATGATCTGAGTATCGATTATTCCTCAACAGCGCCGCCGTCTTTGTGCTTCAGCAGGCTCTCGCCGAGTTCAGCGATCTGCTCTTTCCAACCGTTGATATCACGCTTGATGGTACCGTTGGTGATCTTCTGGCACTGTCTGAAGATGTGAACGATGTTGTCGATAGAGCCGCCCCAAGCAACTGCGAAGTCGGTAGTGATGTTGGAGTGGATCAGGTCGATCATTTCGGGAGCTTCAGCGTCACGAGTGAACTGCTTCTTCAGCGCGCCCTCGTAGTACTGAGGCATAACGTCTCTGGAGCTGTAAGCGCACAGGAATTCCAGAGCAGCTGCAGCCTGACGAACCTTAGGAGTGCACCAGGTGATACCGAAGATAGTGCAACCGTCGTGCAGACCGGTGATGTAGTTGGTCTGGTTCTCGTCGTACTTAGGAGCAGGAATGATGTAGAAATCTTCGAAACCATCCAGATAAGCCTCAGCCTGGAACAGCTTGTTGACATGGAACGCAACAGTGCCGTTTGCGAATGCGGGCATAACATTGGTGGAATCATAGTCGTCGTACTTGAAGGAAGTGCTCTGAGTAGCCAGCTTGTTGATCTTGTCGGAGATATCGAAGGAGTGCTGGTTATTGAAGGTCAGCTGAACTTCGCCGGTCGTGGGATCCTTGTAGGTGAACTGAACGCCACAACCGATAGCGATACCGTCGATGGGGTCATTGGTCTCGTAGCCGAAACCGAAGATGTCCTCGGAGTCGGGTTCGTTTACAGTGGTACCGACGTCTTCGTAGATCTTGCTGGACATCTCGATCAGCATATCCATGGTCCACTTACCATCTCTTGCGATGGTGTAGATGGAACCGTAGTCAGCCTCAAGATAGTCTCTGTAGAGAGCGGAGTTAACGAAAGTGCAGTACATACCGCCGATGTAACGGAGAGCGATATCACCGGTGATCCAGTAGTATGCGCCCTGGTAGGACATATTGTCGTTGTAAGCCTTGCCCCAGTAATCAGCCTCAAAGTCGATGTAATCAGCATCGTCCTGAGCCAAATTAGCCAGATTCAGCAGATAGCCCTTAGTAGCCATGCTGATGCCGTAGTATTGGTATGCAGCAAGGATATCGTAGTCGGGAGTACCTGCCTGCAGCTGGGTACCGATGGTAGATTCCATGTCGGCAATACCGGTACCGGTCTGCTCAATCACCAGCTCAAGACCGAGCTGAGCCTTCATACGGTCGTCACGTTCATAAGTTTTCTGGTCAACAACAGACTCGTCCATGGGGTCAGCCTTCAGAGAGCGCTGCGTAAATGCGCCGTTGTTACCTTCAGAGTAAGCAACGTAAAGGGTCAGATCTTCCTCGTCCAGGCCTTCGTTAGCGAAGTTCAGGTCAGCGGGAAGCTTCTCAAGGAAGCGTTCTTCAGAATCGCCACCAGGATTGTTCGCGACACCGCCGCCGGTAGTCGTGGCTGTGGTTTCTCCTTCAGCGCAGCTTGCCAGCAGGGCAACAGAGCCCATAGCGGTAGCAGCACAAAGGAGCAGAGATAAAAGTTTGCGTTTCATAGGTATTCACTCCTAAATAAAATTTTGGTACACTTATTATATATGATAATTTTGTCGATGTCAAGCCTTTTGCACAAAGTTCACATAAATTTAGCAAATTATTTTATACGAGCTCTGTTATGAAAGGAGTTGTCGGAGCAGGAAACAGAATTATTTCAATCAATCTGTGTTTTTCGGTAATGCAGTAAATGAAAGTGTAACTCGGTATTCAAAGCCTCAACGGTTTGAAGCCGTTGCTTACCGACAGCTCCGGTTCTGTATGCGTAGGGAGTCATCTCAAACAGACTGCGGATCAGAGCAGGATCTGTGATTCTGATGTCGTATTTGACCTCTCTGTTTTCGATCAGAGTGAACCCGTACAGTGTGGGATCGTGCGGCGCGTTTTCGTAAGGCGTGTCATACAGCAGCTCTTTCAATCCGAACAGGTGACGTTTGCCCGGGATGCCGAGAATCAACCGACCGCCGGGCTTCAAAATGCGCAGAAACTCATCAGCCGCCTCCGGCGCGAACAGGCAGAGCAGAGCGTCGCAGGTAGCGTCCCCGGCAGGGAGTGCGTAGGAGCTGGCGGCAACCAGCGAAAGGGAGGGACATCGTTTGTGAGCTGCCGTCAAAGCCGCGGTGGACAGGTCGGAACCGTATACGGTAATCCCGTCTGCGCATTTCGCCGCGGCGGAGGTGTAATAGCCCTCTCCGCAACCGCTGTCCCAAACCGTAGCGTCGGCAGGAAGATCGCTTAGCAGCTCTACCAGAGCGTCGCGGAAGGGCGCGTAGATACCGCTGTCAAGCAGACGGCTACGCGCAAGAACCATGTCACGGTTATCTCCGTGGGCACCTGCCGCAGGAGATAACAGATTTACGTATCCTTTGGCGGAAATATCAAAGCTGTGTCCTTGGGGGCAAATGTATCGCTTCGCTTCACGCACAAGACGAACCTGTTTGCCGAATTTGCGTCTGCAAACCGGACAGATACAGATCTCGTTCATCGTATTCATCCTTTCAGGAAAAATGATATATAATAATTGTAGCATATTTTCGTAAATTGTCAAGAATAATATTGAATTTTGCAAACGAATGTGTTATAATAAATCATTATGATTAAAGTTGGCATCGGACAATGAAACAGGAGGCAGTTATGGCGAAGATCATCGTGATCGCAGGACCGACGGCTGTGGGAAAGAGCGCACTTTCATTGGCGCTTGCACGGCGGCTGGACGGCGAGATCATTTCCGCAGACAGTATGCAGATCTATCGCGGTATGGACATCGGGACTGCCAAGGCTACCCCTGCGGAGCGAGCCGAAATCGTCCATCATCTGCTCGATATTCGGGATCCGTTCGAAGAATATTCCTGTGCCGACTACGCGTCGGATGCGCGCAGATGCGTGAACGATATACTGTCAAGAGGAAAAACGCCCATTTTCTGCGGAGGAACGGGACTCTATCTGAAGCAGGCACTGTGTGATGCGTCGGTGGCGTCTCCTCCCGGCGATCCCGCGCTTCGTGCGCTGCTGGAAGCAAGAGATCCTGCTGAAAACTACCGCGAGCTGTCGGCTTGCGATCCCGAAAGTGCGGCTGCGATCCACCCAAACAATCATCGCCGCGTGATCCGCGCGCTGGAGATATTCCGTCTGTCGGGGATTCCCAAAAGTGTGTGGGATCGGGAGACTCCGTCGGAGCAGTACCGTTCCGACGCGCTCCTGTTGTGTCTGACCGCGCCGCGAGAGCAGCTCTACGCCCGTATTGACCGTCGGGTGGAAGAAATGGTGGAAGCAGGACTGCCCGGAGAGGTGCGTGCACTGGATCTCGACCCGACAACGACGGCAGGGCAGGCGATCGGTTACAAGGAGATGCTCGGCTATATTCGCGGGGAGCAGACGCTTACCGAAGCGGTCGGGATGATCCAAATGGCGAGCCGACGTTACGCAAAACGGCAACTGACCTGGTTCCGCCATCAGAACGGCTTTACGATGCTGGACGTGTCCGCATTCGCGAACTTTGAAGATATTGTAAATTTTGTCGCAGACACGTTCGAAAAGTCTAAAAATGTGTTATAATATAAAATATTGTAACTGATCGGGATGGCAACCGGATAAGATGCAATCCCGAAAGACGTGCATATTATATATGAAGGGAGTGTTTGTACCGATATGGATAAAAAGTATCTGCTCAGGATCGTCGGATATATCGCGTTGGCATTGGCGGCAGTGATCCTGATCGTTGATATCGCTTACCAGTTGACCGGTTCAATGGTAAATTCGGTAGAAACGCTCCCGGTCTCGTTGGTGCAGGAGGATCTGAGCATTACCGCCGACTGTTATATCGTGCGGGATGAGGTTCCCGTTGAACATACGTCTGACGGCTTGCTGACCCATACGGTTGCCGACGGAACACGCGTCAGCGCCGGGGACAAGGTAGCTGAGGTTTACGGCGGCGATGCAGGACAGTCCGAACAACTGGAGCAGCTTTACCACGTGACGAAGCGTCGGCAACTGCTGGAGGAAGCATTCGACAAAAAGGGCTCTTACTCATCAGGTGCGGTGGATAGGGAGATCACGCGCCTCAAAAGCGAGATCGATGCCATGATGGCAGAGGGGAAGACCACGGGCTTGTCGGCGCTTACGGATTCGTTGCAGGTTATGCTCTATATCAGAGAATTGAAGGTCGGTAACGACCTGTCATCGGTGCGCGAAGCTCTTGAGCAGGAGATCCTGCAATTGCAGGAAGCCGTAGGGGGCGCGTTGTCCTCTGTTGAAAGCGATCGGGCCGGATATTATTTTTCTTCCTGCGACGGCTATGAGAGTTTTCTGAGACTCGACGATCTTGCTACCGCATCCGCTGACGATCTCCGCGCTTTGCTGAACCGTGAGACTGCGCCACTGGAGACCGACGCTACGGCAGGTAAGATCGTGACCGATTATACCTGGTGCGCGGTCACTGAGATCCCCGTCGTGTCGGCACGTCAGCTGAGTCAGGGCAGTACATATTCGGTCAGCTTTTCCGAGGATGGGAACGCCCAAGTGCAGATGCACCTGGATCGTATGATCTTGGATTACGGAAGCGAGAGCGCAATCGTGATTTTCTCCTGCGAGGAGATGCCACAGGATTTCTCGTACACGCGCTATCAGAGCGTTTCCATCGTATGGGGAGTAACCGGCGGCTATCGGATTCCGGTCAGCGCATTGCGCAATAGGAACGGCATAACCGGTGTTTACGTCCTGCGCGGCAGCGTCGTTGAATTTCGGGAGGTAGCACCGGTGGTATTATCGGACGGAGCGGTTTTGGTGGATTCTGCCGCTACTCCTACCGGTGAATATCCGATGCTTAATTATTACGATACCGTTATCGTCAGAGGCAAGGAGCTATATGTTGGAAAAATCGTTGAACAATAATAATCAGGATGTTGAGGCGTTGACGGCACGCTGGCAGGAAGTAAACCGTCGGGTTGCTGTAGCCGCAGACGGCAGACCTGTTCGTATTCTTGCCGCCACCAAGACGGTGTCCGCGGAACGGATCAATTATGCCATTGATCATTTGGGACTCTCATTGATTGGAGAAAATCGCGTGCAGGAGCTGCTGGAAAAGTACGATGAACTGCACAAGGAGCACGTTGAGATCCATTTTATCGGACGTCTGCAGACCAACAAGGTCAAGTATATCGTGGATAAAGTGGACATGATCGAATCGGTAGACAGTCTCCGTCTTGCCGAGGAGATCAGTCGCCGTGCCGTAAAGATCGGCAAGGTGATGGATATTCTCGTAGAGGTCAACGTAGGAAGGGAAGCAAGCAAAGGCGGCATCCTTCCTGAAGATATGGGGGCGTTTTTGGACGCGATTCTGCCGCTTCCCGGCATTCGCTTTTCCGGAATCATGGTGATCCCCCCAAAAATTGACGGAAACGAGGATCCCGAAAAATATTTTTCGGAAAGTTTTCAAATTTTCCTTGACATTCAGACAAAAAAATACCATAATATAAGAGAGCCCCTTTTGCTGTCAATGGGAATGTCAGACAGTTACGAAGCCGCGATCCGTTGCGGCTCCGATCAGGTTCGCTTAGGCAGCGCGATCTTCGGGCATCGCAACTTGCAATGAATTGTTAATGAATAATCATGAACGGGAGGATATAGAATGTCTATCAAAGGTATTTTTAACGGACTCTTCAATACCGAAGAAGAAGAGGACGAGAGCTTCGAAGAAGAGGCTCACATTGAGAAAAAAGAAAAAGAGATCAAAACGGAGGAAAAAACCATGGCTTACACTGAAAACAGAGCAGAGGCTGCCCGTGCTGCAGCACCCAAAACCACTTCTAACGCAATCGAACTGAAGGTCGTTCGTCCCGAGAGCTTCAATTCCGTAGGACAGATCGCAGACTACCTGCTCAACCACTGCACCGTAGTCCTCAATCTGGAGGCTACCAGCAAGGACACCGCTCTGCGGATCGTTGACTTTCTGAACGGCGTCGCTTACGCCATCGACGGTCAGATCAAATCCGTTACCAACAGCACCTACATCATCACCCCCAACAACGTCTCGGTTTCCGGCGAGATGCTGACCGGTGCCAAGGCTGCCGCTAAGCCCGGTGAGCGCGACTCCTTCGATAACTTCTGATCGAAAGGGTAACTGATTTTGGATCTGCTGATCTACCTGCTCGTATCCACCGTTCGACTGTTTCTGACGGTCGAGGAGGTGTTGTTTTTGGCGCGCGCAATTACGTCGTGGTTGTTTATGGCGGATGAAGGTATGATACCGAACTTTCTGTATGCCGTAACCGAGCCGTTGATTATTCCCGCCAGAGCGATACTGAATCGGTTTGAATCGATCCGGGATTTTCCCATAGATATCCCGTTTTTCGTGACCGTTCTATTGATGTCAATTTTGCAATTGGCACTTCCTACGGTTTATTTATGATGTCAAAACAACTGGAAGCAAGACTTTCCGATCTTATGAGATCGGCAGAACGGGGAATGCCTGCGCCTACCGCCTTTCTCTCACCCGAAGAACGGGCGGAGGCGGAGGATTATTTGGTGCGCCACGGTGCGCGCTATGCCGTCTACGGCGGTTATGAAGAGGCAGAGCGGACGATGATCCTCCTGCTCCCCGATTATTTAGAGTCTGCCTATGTGAATTGGGACGATTATTTCGTGCCGGTGGCGATCCTGGTCAGCGGCTATGTCGGTTTGTCCCACCGATCTTTTCTTGGTGCGTTGACCGCTCTTGGAATCGACCGCAGCGCGATGGGAGATATTTTGTTGCTCCCTTTCGGTGCGGTGGTTTTTGTTACCCCTGCGATCGCCGATTTTCTGCTTACCAAGCCTTCGCCGCTGGAGCGGGTAGGTGCGGATAAAGTCGAAGTGCGCGATGCGGACGGCTACCCGGCAATGCGCTCCGCCGTTGCCGCATATCAGCGCACCTATGAGCCGTTTACCGATGTGGTCGCCTCTGCGCGACTGGATTGTGCGGTCAGCGCCTTTGCCCGTGTCTCACGGGAGAAGGCAAAGACGTTGATCTCATCCGGACAGGTGACTCATAATTACCGACAGGCAAGTCGTCCCGACGCCGCCTTTGCCGAATCGGACGTGATCTCGGTGCGCGGAGTAGGGAAGTTTACAATCGTATCTTTGAAAACGACGCAAAAAGAACGGATCCGCATCGAAGCTAAGCGCTATGTCTGAGCGGTTCCGAGAATCGTGAAAATATACAGAAAGGAGAGGATGCAATGCTTCCTCCCTACGAGCTCCAAAATAAGCCCTTCAAAACGGCACTCAAGGGCTATAACACCACGGAAGTGGACGAGCATCTTGAGTTCGTGATCAATAAATATACCGAATTGTATCGAGCGTACAACGATCTGGAACGTCGGCTCGCTTCCTCGGAGGCGGAGCTGGAGCGGTTCCGTAAAAATGAGGATGCCATCCGCCGCGCACTGGTCAACGCGCAAAACGCAGGTACCCGTATTATGCGAGAGGCGGGCGACCGTTCCCAACTGATCCTGGAAAGCACTAAGGATAATTGCAAGAAGATACTTGCGGATTTTGACGCCGAGATCCAGCAAAAGCAGGATACCCTGCAGGCTCTCAAAACGCAGGTGTTCGAATTCAAATCACGTATGTTTTCGCTTTATCAGAAGCATATTGAGTTTTTGGAAGCGATCTCGCCCGAGGGAGAGAATGGCAGCGAATGGCAGCTGGCTCCCGAGGAATATATATCCAATGTCATCGGTCAGGTGGTGCTGGACGTAGACGCAGCTGAGGAAGCTTCCCCCACGCAGGGGATCGCAGACCCACCTAAAATCAATATCGACGACGAGACGCTGGAGAGTCTGATGTCCTCCGGCAAAAACGACGATCCGGACGGTGACGTCAAGATCGCAAAGCCACGGACTGCCGAGACCCCCAAGCCATCGGCTGACCCGGCGGCTACCTTTGCGGATACGCAAGCGGTCAGCCTGTCCGATATCAAGCGCGCGAAAGCAGAGCGGAAAAACGACCCTTCATTGACGGTAGAGGCTAACCGAGACGATACCGTTGTTTTCCGCAGACCGAATAATCAATGATAAAGACAAACATAGATAGTGAAACCACTGGAGGCTAAAATGGCTAAAGATTACACTCAAACCCTCAACCTGCCCAAAACCGATTTTCCGATGCGGGCAAGTCTTCCCGAAAGAGAACCCAAATTCTTGGAGAACTGGAAGAAGATCGATCTCTATCGCACCATCAACAAGAAGAATGCCGATCATCCCACCTTCGTTCTGCACGACGGCCCTCCTTTCTCCAACGGCAATATCCATATGGGTACTGCAATGAATAAGATCCTGAAGGATTTTATCAACAAGAGCAAAATGATGAGCGGCTACCGCGTTCCGATCATTCCCGGCTGGGACAACCACGGTATGCCTATTGAATCTGCCATCATCAAGCAGAACAAGCTGGATCGCAAAAAGATGTCCATTCCCGAATTCCGTTCTGCCTGCGAGAAGTTTGCGGAGAAGTACGTCAACATTCAGATGGACTCCTTCAAGCGTCTGGGCGTACTGGCGGATTGGGAGAATCCCTATCTCACCATGGCTCCCTCTTTCGAAGCGCGCGAGGTAAAGGTCTTCGGCGAGATGTTCAACAAGGGTTACATCTACAAAGGTATGAAGCCCGTTTACTGGTGCCCCACCGACGAGACCGCGCTGGCAGAGGCGGAGATCGAGTATCAGGAGGACAAGTGTACCTCCATCTTCGTGAAATTCGCCGTTGCGGACGATAAGGGTATCCTGAAGGACATCTGCGATCTGTCGAAAACCTATTTCGTCATCTGGACCACCACTGCGTGGACTCTGCCCGGCAACCAGGCGATCGCCCTCAATCCCGTTGAGGATTACGACGTGATCAAAGCCGGCGAAGAATATTACATCATGGCACACGCGCTGGCACCCAATGCACTTGCCAAAGCAGGTATTGAGACCTACGAGGTAGTTGCCACCTATCCCGGCAAGACCTTCGAATATATGACTGCTCAGCATCCCTTCCTGCCCAGAACCTCTTTGGTGGCAAACGCTGATTACGTTACGATGGACAGCGGTACCGGCTGCGTACACACAGCAGGCGGCTTCGGCGCCGACGACTACGTCACCTCTCGCCGCTACAACATCGACGTGATCGTTCCCGTAGATGACCGCGGCTTCCAGACCGCCGACGCGGGCAAGTTCGCAGGGATGCGTTACGACGTGTCCTCTGATGCGATTATCGAGGATATGAAGGAGACCGGTGCGCTCTTCGCTTCCGAGGAGATCGTCCACCAGTATCCGCACTGCTGGCGCTGTAAGCATCCTATCATCTTCCGTGCAACTCCCCAGTGGTTCTGCTCGGTAGACGCCTTTAAGGATGCCGCAGTAGACGCTTGCAAAGACGTGGATTGGCTTCCCGCCTGGGGCGGCGACCGCATTGCGCAGATGATCCGTGACCGCGCAGACTGGTGTATCTCCCGTCAGCGTCATTGGGGACTGCCCATTCCCGTATTCTACTGTGCAGATTGCGGCAAAGAGATCTGCACACCCGAGACCGTAAATACCGTTTCCGAAGTATTTGCCAAGGAAGGCTCCAACGCGTGGTTTATCCGTGACGCGAAAGATCTGCTTCCCGAGGGCTACACCTGTCCCTGCTGCGGCAAGTCCGAGTTTACCAAGGAGACCAACACGCTGGACGGCTGGTTTGACTCCGGCTCCTCCCACTTCGCAGTTCTCGAGAACAATCCCGACATGAAATGGCCTGCCGACCTTTATCTGGAGGGCGCCGATCAGTATCGCGGATGGTTCCAATCCTCTCTCCTGTGCGCCGTCGGTGCCAAGGGTGAGGGAGCTCCCTACCGTCAGGTTCTGACACACGGCTGGGTAGTAGACGGCAAGGGCGAAGCTATGCACAAGTCCAAGGGCAACTCGGTTTATCCCGAGGATATGATCAAGAAGTACGGCGCCGAGCTGGTTCGCCTGTGGGTAGCATCTTCCGATTATCGCGTGGACGTTCGTTGCTCCGACGCGATCTTCAAACAGCTTTCCGAGTCTTACCGCAAGTTCCGTAACACCGCCCGCATCCTGCTGGCAAATCTGGGCGACGACTTCGATCCTAAGACCGATCTGGTTCCCGTATCCGAGATGCAGGACATCGACAAGTGGATCCTGGCTCGCCTCAACCGTTTCACCAAGACCGTTCGCGAGGCTTATGACCGTTACGAGTTCCATGTGATCTGTCAAGCGCTGAACAACTTCTGTACCAACGATCTGTCGAAGCTCTACGTGGACATCACCAAGGATCGCGTGTACGTAGAGAATAAGACCTCTGCAGCACGCCGCTCCGCGCAGTCTGCTATGTTCACGGTACTCAGCGCGATGACCCGCCTGCTGGCTCCTATCCTCTCCTTTACCGCCGCAGAGCTGTGGGAGTCCATGCCTCACGCCGAAGGAGACGACGCAACCCACGTTCTGCTCAACGCAATGCCCTCGTACGATGACACGCTGGCGTTTACTGAGCTGGAAGAGAAGTACAACGCCCTCTTCGACCTGCGCGACAGCGTGATGAAGGCACTGGAGCTTGCCCGCGCCGAGAAGACTATCGGCAAGTCGCTGGACGCAAAGCTGACCATCTACGCTAACGGTGAAAACAAAGCTATTCTCGACGGTTTCGGTGACGAACTGCCTACCGTATTCATCGTTTCGGGTGTGACGGTCGCCGACGGTGCCGCTCCCGCAGGTGCATATCAGGATGAAGACGCTAAGGTTGCAGTGCTGGTAGAGCCTGCAGACGGCGAAAAATGTGACCGTTGCTGGTCGTACTCCACTGAGGGCATCAGCGATGGGGAAGGATTCTTATGCAAGAGATGCAAAACCATTCTCGGTCTGTAAAAGACGAGTCTGTAATTGCAGTAAACGTCAAAAAAGCAGCACTCTATATCGGAGTGCTGCTTCTGGTGGTTTTACTGGATCAGATCACGAAGCTGATCGTAATTAACAATTTTCAATATGGTGAAAGTAAACCCCTTATCGAAGGGGTACTACACTTCACCTATATCCTCAACGAAGGTGCGGCGTTTGGTATGCTTGCCGACCATCGCTGGATCTTTATCGTTCTCTCCACGGTAGCCGTTCTCGGTATCGGTGCCTATCTGGTGCTTCGTTCCAAGAAGATCGGTACCCTGTGGGGGATCGCGCTGGCTATGGTGGTAGGCGGCGGTGTTGGCAATATGATCGACCGACTTTGGAACGGCGAGACATTCGGCTCCGGTGCGGTCATTGATTTTATCGATTTTCGCGCTTTTCCGAATCTGTGGTCATGGATCTTCAACATTGCCGACGCGGCAGTCTGCATCGGCGCCGGATTGATCGTCCTCGCCGTCATTTTGGACGAGGTGAAGGAAGCCCGCCGCAAAAAGGCGGAAAAGTCACCTGCTACTACGGTAGAGACCTCTGATCCCGCTCCTTCCGAGGAAGAGCGTCATGACTAAGACCGTCACCGTCGCCCCCGAGGATGCGGGACGGCGGCTGGATCAGTACCTTTCCGAGATCTGTGGGCTGACCCGCTCCGCCGTGCAGAAGCTCTGCGAGGACGGCAACGTCCTGCGGGAAGGAAAGGTAGCGGTCAAGAACGAAAAGCTTAAAGCGGGCGATCTCATTGAGCTCACTATCCCCGATCCCGAGCCCACCGAGGCGCTCCCCGAAAACATCCCTATTGAGATCGTTTACGAGGATAACGATCTGCTGGTGGTGAACAAGCCCAAGGGAATGGTGGTTCACCCCGCTCCCGGCAACTACACGGGGACGCTGGTCAACGCACTTCTGTATCATTGCGGCGACTCACTGTCCGGCATCAACGGCGTGATCCGCCCCGGTATCGTTCACCGCATCGACAAAGATACCAGCGGGCTTCTGATCGTCGCCAAAAACGACAAAGCTCATCTTTCCCTCGCAGAGCAGATCAGTACGCACAGCTTCCTGCGCTCCTACGAGGCGGTTGCTGTGGGACGCTTCCGTGAGGAGCAGGGAACGGTTCACGCCCCTATCGGCAGACATCCGTCCGACCGCAAAAAGATGGCGATCGTCCCGGACGGCAGAGATGCTACCACCCATTGGCAGGTGCTTACTCAATACGCCGGCTACACCCACGTCAAATGCGTGCTGGAGACGGGGCGTACTCATCAGATCCGCGTGCATCTTTCCTCCATTGGACATCCGCTTTTCTGCGATCCCGTCTACGGCGGTGGGAACACCTCTCTTGAGAAGCAGATGGCGTCGGTGATCGCGGGACAGTGCCTGCACGCCCGAACCATCGGATTCGTCCATCCCATCACGGGAGAGCAGATGTATTTTGAAAGTGATCTGCCCGATTACTTTACCGCGCTTCTGAAGAAACTGGAAGCGCGCGGCAGTTAAAACTATGGAAAAACTACGTTATTTTGATACCCACTCCCACTACAACGACCGCCGCTTTGACGGTCAGCGCGAGGAACTGTTGGATCGCCTCTTTGCCGAGGACGTGACCTGCATCGTCGGTGCGGCAACCACAACGGCAGACGCCCGGGAGCATATCGCTCTTGCCGAGCGGTATCCGAACTACTATGCCGCAGTGGGCATTCATCCCGGCAATATTGCCGAGCAGATGGAGAAGAGCGATCTTTCGGAAACGATCGAAACGCTTCGCAGGATGCTGGAGCATCCCAAGGTGGTCGCCATCGGTGAGATCGGGCTGGACTATTATTGGGAGGACAATCCACCCCGTGAGGTGCAGAAGGAGTGGCTACACGCTCAACTGGTACTCGCAGAAGAGACCGGCTACCCCGTGGTCATCCACGACAGGGATGCCCACGGCGACGTGTTTGACGCGCTGACGGCACATCCGAAGGTTCGCGGCGTGCTACACTCCTGCTCTTGCTCGCCCGAAATGGTAAGTCAATTGGTAAAACGCGGCTGGTACGTCTCTTTTTCGGGAGTGATCACCTACAAAAACGCCGCACGTGCCCCCGAAGCGGTGAAAATAGTGCCGTCGGATCGGATCCTGATCGAGACCGATTGTCCCTACCTCTCGCCCGTTCCCATGCGCGGCAAGACCAATCATTCCGGAAATCTCTGCTATACTGCCGCCAAAGCAGCAGAGCTGCGCGGCGAGGACTTGGAAGCCTTCGTGCGGCAGACTCACGCCAACGCCTGCAAACTATTTGGAATCGAGGATGATTATGACCGTCACTTATGAAGTCGGCAGCGGACTTTACGTTAATACAACCAACCGCTGCTCCAACGCCTGCGAATTTTGCGTCCGCTCTACCGTGGAATCCTACTACGGCGATCTGTGGCTCAAACGAGAGCCTACCGTGGACGAAATCTGCGAGAGCATTTTCTCCCGCGATCTGACAAAGTATACCGAGCTGGTCTTCTGCGGCTACGGCGAGCCCACCGAGCGCATCGACGATATTTTAGAGGTCGCCCGCCGCGTGAAGGAAAGAACCGCTCTACCCATTCGTATCAATACCAACGGACAGGGAAGTATGATCGCCGGCTACGATATTACCCCTAAGCTGGAAGGGATTATCGACGTGTTGTCTATTTCGTTGAACACTGCCGATGCCGCCTCTTATCAAAAGATCTGCCACAGCCGCTTCGGCGAGGCGGCTTATCAAGGATTGCTGGATTTTGCCAAAGCCGCTACCCGCTACGTACCGAAGGTAGTGCTCTCGGTGGTGGATACCACTATCTCTCCCGAGGAGATCGAGCGTTGCCGTGAGATCGCCACCGACTGCGGCGTGGCGCTTCGGGTGCGAGAATTCATCAGTAACGAGGAATAAAAGAACTCCCCTGCAACGTTTCAAAGAACGGAGCAGGGGAATATCCGATAAAAACAAACCGGAATGCAAGTGTTTGCATTCCGGAATGATTTAGGCGCCGAGCTTGTTGAGCATCAGAGTGAACTGGCTCTTCTTTCTTGCAGCAGCGTTCGCGTGGATGATGCCACGGGCAGCAGCCTGGTCAACCTTCTTGACGACTGCCTTGTAGAGAGCGATTGCAGCCTCCTTATCACCTGCTTCAACAGCACTTTCGTACTTCTTGACAGCAGTCTTGTAAGAGGACTTGAACATCTTGTTCTGCAGGGTCTTCGCCTCGGTGACGAGCACGCGCTTCTTGGCGGATTTGATATTGGGCATGGGGTACACCTCCTCGTTGCGATTTTCCGGTCCGGTGTGAGGGACGGGAATCGATGAATTCTCGTTGAAACCTGTTGGCTCAAACTATTACCCAAGTATCATAGCACATATTTTCGAAAAAAGCAAGTCCTTTTTGAAAAATTTTTTCATTTTTTTGAAAAAATATCTTGACAAATGTCTCCCAATGTGGTATTATGTTAGCATCCAATAAAATCGGTTAGAATGCGTTTGAATAACCGAGTGGAATGACTTTTGTTCAATATATGATAAAAGTCGACAATAATTGAGGTAAAAAATGAGGTCATGCCTTATTTTCACGCTTTCGCTCCGATAATTTAATGATTCAGCTTAAGATTCGGCTTTAACCAGAATGCCGCAGGGGTAGAAAAATTAAATTATTTGTGAACGAAAAAACGGAGGGTAAAGTATGGTCTATTTATTTTGAAACGGAGGATTGTATATGGTCAAACCCCAAATGCTCGGCACGACCCAGCGTATGAGCTTCTCCAAAATCGATGAAGTTTTGGAAATGCCCAACCTGCTGGAGGTTCAGAAGAAGTCCTACCAGTGGTTCCTGGACGAAGGCCTGCAGGAGGTTCTGCGCGATGTATCCCCGATCGTTGATTACTCGGGCAACATTTACATCGAATTCATCGACTATACCCTGGACGACACCCCTAAGTACCCCGAAGAGGAGTGCAAGGATCGTGACGTCAACTTTGCCGCACCTCTGCGTGTAAAGGTTCGTCTTTACAATAAGAATACCGAAGAGGTCATTGACCGCGTCATTTATGTGGGTGATTTCCCTCTGATGACCGACAACGGCACCTTCATCATCAACGGTGCAGAGCGTGTTATCGTTTCTCAGATCGTTCGCTCTCCCGGTATGTACTACGACAGCCAGATCGACAAGTCGGGCAAGAAGGTTTATACCGCACAGATCATCCACTACCGCGGTGCATGGCTGGAGTATGAGACCGACGCCAACGACGTTTTCTCGGTTCGTATCGATAAAAACCGCAAGATCCCTGTGACCGTTTTGCTTCGTGCGCTGGGTCTTGGCAATGACAGCGACCTGATCTCGGTCTTCGGTGATGATCCCAAGATCATGGCGACCATTGAAAAGGACGGCATGAATGCAGAGGCTGTGAAGAACGGCACTACCGCGGAAGAGGAAGCACTCAAAGAGATCTACCGCAAGCTCCGTCCCGGCGAACCTCCTTTGGTGGACAGCGCGCAGGTTCTGATCAACAATATGTTCTTCGATCCCAAGCGTTACGACCTGGCTCCCGTTGGACGTTATAAGTACAATAAGAAAGTTGCCATCGGTAAGCGCGTGGAAGGTCGTATTCTGACCCGTCCCGCAATCTCTCCCATCACGGGTGAGTTTTTGTACGACGAAGGCACCTATCTGACCGCAGAGATCGCAAGCGCGCTGGAATATGCAGGCGTCAACGAGGTATACGTCCGTCATCCTGACGACGAGTCTGCTACCGAGGTTAAGGTCATCTCCAACGGCACCGTTTACCCCGAGGCTGTTTTGGGCTTTGATCTCAAAGAGGCAGGCATCAAGGAAAAGGTAGACTTCAAAGCACTCTCCGATCTGATCGAAGAGGTAGGCACCGAAGACCGCGCCGCCTTCATCAAGGCTTGCCGCGAGCGTCAGGCACTCCTTTCTCCCAAGCACATCACCAAGGCTGATATTTTCGCATCGGTCAACTATCTGGTCTGCCTCAGCCACGACTGCGGCACAGTCGACGACATCGACCACCTGGGCAACCGTCGTCTGAGAAGCGTCGGCGAGCTTCTGCAGAACCAGTTCCGCATTGGCTTCTCCCGTATGGATAAGATCGTCAAAGAGAGAATGACCGTGCAGGACAGCGAGAGCCTGACTCCCGAAACGCTGATCAACATCCGTCCCATCGTGACCGCGATCCGCGACTTTTTTGGCTCCTCTCCTCTGTCCCAGTTCATGGATCAGAACAATCCCTTAGCAGAAGTCACTCACAAGCGCCGTTTGTCCGCGCTGGGTCCCGGCGGTCTGTCCCGTGACCGTGCCTCCTTCGACGTTCGTGACGTACACTACACCCACTACGGCCGTATGTGTCCTATCGAGACCCCCGAAGGTCCTAACATCGGTCTGATCTCCTACCTTTCCACCTATGCAAAGGTCAACGAGTACGGCTTTATCGAAGCACCCTACCGTAAGATCAAGAAGGTCTACGATGAGAACGGCAATTACGTTGAGTCTATAGTTACGAACGAAGTGGACTATATGACCGCAGACGTGGAGGACAACTACACCGTTGCACAGGCAAACGAGCCTTTGGACGAAAACTTCCGTTTCGTCAACTCCAAGGTCTCGGTTCGCCGCCGCTCCGAAATTCTGGAAGTAAACGCTTCCGAGGCAGACTATATGGACGTATCACCCAAGATGGTCGTTTCGGTTGCCACCTCCTTTATCCCCTTCCTGGAAAACGACGATAACTCCCGTGCGCTGATGGGCTCCAACATGCAGAAGCAGGCAGTGCCGCTGATGGTCAGCCAGGCTCCTATCGTCGGTACCGGCATGGAGTACAAGGCAGCCATCGACTCGGGCGTCGTGATCTGCGCCAAGAATTCCGGTGTTGCCGAGCGCGTTACCGCTGACGAGATCGTCATCCGTACCGACGCAGGCACCAAGGACACCTATCATCTGCTCAAGTTCAAGCGCTCCAACCAGGGCACTTGTGTCAACCAGCGCCCCATCATCAACGAGGGCGAATATATCGACGCCGGTCGTGTGATCGCAGACGGACCTGCCACTGACCACGGCGAGATTTCCCTGGGTAAGAACCCCCTGATCGGTTTTATGACCTGGGAAGGTTACAACTACGAGGACGCAGTTCTCCTGAACGAGCGTCTGGTTCGTGACGACGTGTACACCTCCATCCACATTGAGGAATACACCCACGATGCCCGCGACACCAAGCTGGGTCCGGAAGAGATTACCCGCGAGATCCCCAACGTCGGCGACGACGCACTGAAGGATCTGAACGCAGAGGGTATCGTCCGCAAGGGTACTGAGGTTCGCTCCGGCGATATTCTGGTTGGTAAGGTCACTCCCAAGGGTGAGACCGAGCTGACCGCAGAGGAGCGTCTGCTCCGCGCGATCTTCGGTGAGAAGGCGAGAGAAGTGCGTGATACCTCTATGCGCCTGCCTCACGGTGAGTCGGGTATCGTCGTAGACGTTAAGGTATTCTCCCGCGAAAACAGCGACGAGCTGGGCCCCGGCGTTAATAAAGTAGTCCGTGTATACGTCGCACAAAAGAGAAAGATCTCGGTAGGCGACAAGATGGCAGGCCGTCACGGTAACAAGGGTGTCGTATCCCGTATCCTGCCTCCCGAAGATATGCCTTTCCTGGCAGACGGTACTCCCTTGGATATCGTGCTGAACCCCCTGGGCGTGCCTTCCCGAATGAACATCGGTCAGGTGCTGGAGGTTCACCTCGGCATCGCGGCTCGCAAGCTGGGCTGGAAGGTCATGACTCCCGTGTTCGACGGTGCCAATGAGAAAGACATCGCCGAGTGCATGAAGATGGCGGGTATGTATCGCGACGTACTGCCCTCCGATAAGCTGGACGGCAAGACCATTTATTTGGAAGAGATCAACGAGGAGACCGGCGAAAAATCCTATCCCGAGTTTGACGTTTCCGCGTATAGCAGAGAAGAACTGCTGGCAATGATGGAGGAGCACAAGCTCAAGATCATCGACGGTAAGTCCATCCTGTACGACGGCAGAACCGGTCGCCGCTTCGATAACCCCGTAACCGTGGGTATCATGTACTACCTCAAGCTCCATCACCTGGTTGACGATAAGATTCACGCCCGTTCCACCGGTCCTTACTCGCTGGTGACTCAGCAGCCTTTGGGCGGTAAGGCACAGTTCGGCGGACAGCGTTTCGGCGAGATGGAGGTTTGGGCACTGGAAGCATACGGTGCTGCCTACACGTTGCAGGAGATCCTGACCATCAAGTCCGACGACGTGACCGGTCGTGTCAAGTGCTACGAAGCCATCGTGAAGGGCGAGAACATTCCTACCCCCGGCGTCCCCGCAGCATTCAAGGTTTTGGTCAAAGAACTGCAGTCTCTTGCACTGAACGTGAAGGTTCTGAACAAGGACGGCGACGAGATCGATCTGTCTACCCTCGACGACGAAGACGAGCTGATGGCAACCACCTTCACCGAGGAAGAGATCGGCTCCAACGTAGTGACCAAAGAAATGGGCGAGGGCTACTTCGAGGAGACCTTTAACGACCATTCCGACAGCGGTGACGGCGTAGATGAGTACGGTGAAGACGAACTGTTTACCGAAATGATGGAAGACGTTGACGACGTCGATTCCGATGACGAGTTTTAATTGAAAGGAGATACAGAATAATGGAAGAACGCGTATTTGATTCAATTGAAATTGGTCTGGCTTCTCCCGAAATGATCCGCAGTTGGTCTTTCGGTGAGGTCAAAAAGCCCGAAACCATCAATTACCGTACCCTCAAGGCTGAGCGCGACGGTTTGTTCTGCGAGCGCATCTTTGGCCCGACCAAGGACTGGGAGTGTGCCTGCGGTAAATACAAGAGAGTTCGCTACAAAGGTAAGGTTTGTGAGAAGTGCGGCGTAGAGGTCACCACCAAGAAAGTGCGCCGTGAACGTATGGGTCACATCGAACTGGCTTGCCCCGTCTCTCACATTTGGTACTTCCGTGCCATCCCCTCCCGTATGGGAACCCTTTTGGACATCTCCCCCAGAATGTTGGAGAAGGTGCTGTACTATGCAGAGTATATCGTCATCGATCCGGGTGACACTCCTCTGTCTAAGTATCAGCTTCTGTCCGAAACCGAATACAGAAAATACAAGGAAACCTACGAGGACGACTTCAGAGTCGGAATGGGTGCAGGTGCCATTAAGGAGCTGCTTGCCGAGCTGAATATCCCCGAGCTTTCCGAAAAGTTGAAGGCAGATCTTCTGACCGCATCCGGTCAGAAGAAGGCTCGCCTGATCAAGCGGCTGGAAGTAGTCGAAGCCTTCCGCAAGAGCGGCAACAAGCCCGAATGGATGGTGCTGGACGTACTGCCCGTCATTCCTCCCGATATCCGTTCCATGGTACAGCTGGACGGCGGACGCTTCGCTTCCTCCGACCTGAACGACCTGTACCGCCGCGTGATCAACCGTAACAACCGTCTGAAGAGACTGATGGAGCTTCGCTCCCCCGAGATCATCATCCGTAACGAGCGGAGAATGCTCCAGGAGGCTGTGGACGCGCTGATCGACAACGGTCGTCGCGGCAAGCCTATCACCGGTCCCTCCAACCGTCCTTTCAAGTCTCTGTCAGAAATGCTCCGCGGTAAGCAGGGTCGTTTCCGTCAGAACCTGCTGGGTAAGCGTGTTGACTATTCCGGCCGTTCGGTTATCGTCGTAGGTCCCGAGTTGAAGATCTATCAGTGCGGTCTGCCGAAAGAAATGGCGCTCGAGCTCTTCAAGCCCTTCGTGATGAAGCGCTTGGTGGAGACTCAGAAGGCTACCAATATCAAGGACGCTAAAAAGAAGGTCGAAAAGGTCAACGCCGATGTTTGGGACGCACTGGAGAACGTAATCAAAGAGCATCCCGTACTTTTGAACCGTGCTCCTACGTTGCACAGACTGTCCATTCAGGCGTTCGAGCCGATCCTCGTTGAGGGTCGTGCTATCAAACTGCACCCGCTGGTTTGTACCGCGTTTAACGCTGACTTTGACGGCGACCAGATGCCTGTACACGTTCCTCTGTCCGCAGAGGCACAGGCTGAGGCACGTTTCCTGATGCTTTCCGCCAACAACCTCTTGAAGCCCGCCGATGGTAAAGCCGTTGCAGTTCCTTCTCAGGATATGGTGCTTGGCTCCTACTACCTGACCATCGACCGTGATGGCGAGAAGGGCGAAGGTAAGATCTTCCGTGACTTCAACGAAGCCACCATGGCGTACGAGAACGGCATCATCGAAATGCATACGCCCATCAAGGTTCGCGTGACCAAGGAAATTGACGGCGTGATGCACAGTGCTATCATCGACGCTACCTACGGCCGTCTCATCTTCAACCAGGCGATCCCTCAGGATCTGGGCTACGTTGACCGTACCGATCCTGCGCGTCTGCTGGATCTGGAAATCCATTTCACCTGCGGCAAGAAGCAGCTGGGCGAGATCGTTGACCGTACCATCAAGATTCACGGTCCCGAAAAGACCGCTGAGGTTTTGGACGCGATCAAGTCCATGGGCTATAAGTATTCCACCATCGCGTCCATCTCCATCTCCGTCTCCGACGTTGACGTTCCCGAAGCAAAGTACGAGATCGTCAAGCAGGCAGAGAAGGACGTCGAAGTGATCCACAAGCACTTCCAGCGCGGCGAGCTGACCGATGAGGAACGCTATGCAACCGTTATTAAGATTTGGGAAAAGGCGACCAAGGACGTAGTTGCCGCACTGCAGGCAGGCTTTGACCGCTACAATCCTATCAAGATGATGGCTGACTCCGGTGCCCGTGGTAACATGACACAGATGCGTCAGCTGGCAGGTATGCGTGGTCTGATGTTTGCTGCAAACGGTAAGACCATGGAGCTGCCCGTTAAGTCCAACTTCCGTGAAGGTCTGAATATCCTGGAGTACTTCATCGCTGCCCGTGGTGCGCGTAAGTCTCTGTCCGATACCGCTCTGAAGACCGCCGACTCGGGTTATCTGACCCGCCGTCTGGTTGACGTCTCTCAGGAGGTCATCATCAGGGAAGAGAACTGCGGAACCCGCCGCGGTATGCTGGTGCGCGAGATCAAGGACGGCAACGATGTGCTGGAGAAACTCTCTGACCGTCTGCTGGGACGTTACGTCATCGGCGATGTGGTCGATCCCAAGACCGGCGAAGTTCTGGCTGAGGATGACACCATGCTCAGCGAGGTCGAAGTTAAGAAGATCATTGCAGCCGGCATCGAGGAAGTGAATATCCGCACCGTTCTGGAGTGCGAATGCCGTTACGGTATCTGCTCTCACTGCTACGGCATGGATCTTGCTACTACCAAGAAGGTTAACGTAGGTGAAGCGGTCGGTATCATCGCGGCACAGTCCATCGGTGAGCCCGGTACCCAGCTGACCATGAGAAACTTCCATACCGGCGGTGTAGCAAGTAGTAGTGATATTACCCAGGGTCTGCCCCGTGTCGAAGAGATCTTCGAAGCACGCCGTCCCAAGAAGACCGCTGTGATCGCAGAGCAGTCCGGTATCATCTCCATCGCCGACTCCAAGCGTGCCCGTAACGTAACCGTTACCAACGAGGGCACCAAGGAGACTACCGTTTATCCCATTCCTTACGGTACCCATATCATCGTTGCAGAAGGCGATTACGTCAGTCGCGGCGACGCCCTCACCGAGGGTCATATGTCCCTGGCAGACATCACCCGCATCAACGGTCTGGATGCCGCATACGACTATATCATCAAGGAAATTCAGAAAACCTACCGTATCCAGTCGGTTGAGATCAACGACAAACACGTCGAAGTAATCGCCCGTCAGATGACCCGCAAGTGCAGAGTCGAAGACGGCGGCGACACCAACCTGCTGATTGGCTCTTTGGTTGACGTCAACGAGTTCCGCCGTGAGAACGAGGCTGTTCAGGCGCGTATCGATGCAGGCGAGCGAGACCTCTGCCTGGCAAAGAGCTCTCCCGTTCTGCTGGGTATCACCAAGGCGGCTCTGATGACCGAATCCTTCCTGTCTGCAGCTTCCTTCCAAGAGACTACCAAGGTGCTGACCGAAGCCGCCATCAGCGGTAAGAAGGATCGCCTGCTGGGTCTGAAGGAGAACGTGCTGATCGGTAAGCTGATCCCTGCCGGCACCGGTATGGAGCGCTACCGCAATATTGAGGTTGAGCGCGTAGGTGCGGATCCTCTGGCTGAGCTGGAGGCTCATCGAATTCCTCTGCCCGAGAAGCTTCCCGAGCCCGCAGAGAACGATGAGGATGAGGATGAGGACGATTTCGCCGATGAGGTAGAAATTTCTGCTGAGGAAGACTCCGAGCAGGAATTCACCGCTGAGAACGAAGAATAATTTATAAAAGAGGCTGAAGGAGTAATCCTTCAGCCTCTTTTATGAAAAATCTGCAAAAAATCAGGTAATTTCTGCAAAATTCAACCGTTGCGTTATTGATTTTACAGAAAAATCTGCTATAATGGTACCATCGCAGTGATGCGAAATCTTAAATGGAGGAGGCGATCGAATGTTTATGAAAACAGTGTTGCTCGCCCCGACAGGCGAGTAATACCCATCTTAGGTCGAAAGACCGGAGCGAGGGGTGCAATTCGATATCGGATTGCATCCCTTGGAAGGAGTATTGCTTGAAATATCATTTTTCCACGCGGCTTCGCTTGCTGCGCTGCCGGAAAGGGCTGACGCAAAGTGAGGTCGCAAGATCACTCTCGCTCACGGTGCAGGCGGTGTCCAAATGGGAAACGGGACGGAATCTCCCGGATATCGCGCTCCTGCCCGAAATCGCCGATCTGTACGGCGTGACCATCGACGAGCTGTTTCGTACAAAGACGGAGGAGGGACTGTCTGATGACGCTACGGATCGCTTCGACCAATGAGCAACAATAAAGGAACCGCAGCCTGCGGTTCCTTTATTCGTTATAGGGAATTACTGCAGAAGCTCGAACTTGTAGCCGACGCCCCAAACGGTCTTCAGCACCCACTTATCCGAAACGCCCTCAAGCTTTTCGCGCAGACGCTTGACGTGCACGTCAACGGTACGGGAGTCGCCCAAATAATCAAAGCCCCAAACCTTATCCAAAAGTTGATCGCGGGTGAATACGCGATTATAGTTAGAGGCAAGGAAATAGAGCAGCTCCAGCTCCTTGGGGGGGATGTCCACGCTCTTGCCGCAAAGCTTCAGCTCATACTTCTGACGGCTGACCTCGATATTGTCAAACTTGACCACCTCGTCGTCACCGGCGCTGTCGTGACTGCTGTAACGGCGGAGCACCGCCTTGATACGGGCAGAAAGCTCTTTCATATCGAAGGGCTTCACGATGAAGTCATCTGCGCCCAGCTCCAGACCGAGAACCTTATCGAAGATCTCGCCTTTGGCGGTGAGCATGATGATGGGACGGGAAGAGACCTCGCGGATCTCACGGCAGACCTGCCAGCCGTCCTTGCGGGGCATCATGATGTCCAGCAGAACGATGTCGGGTTCGTACATCTTAAAATAACTGACGCCCTCGACGCCGTCGTTAGCGATCTTGACCTCATATCCCTCATTTTCCAAATACAGACGGAGTGATTCGCAGATGTTGGGCTCGTCGTCAACGATCAATAATTTGGTAGCCATTTTACTTCCTCCTATGTAGCGCGCTGAACAGCGCATATTTCTTGCAACTCTGTTAAATTGTTAACATAGTTAATTTCGTGTCAATGTTCACAATTGCATTATACAGATAATATGTGGCGTACAAATGAAGTAATTGTGAACGATGTGTGACATCTTGGAATCTTGCGTGGAATTTTTGAAAAAAACTTGCATTTTGCAGGGAGATATAGTATAATGAGAGCATCTGAATGAAATTACTGAAACGAGGTTCTATCCATGAAACTGGGTATCGTAGGCCTTCCCAACGTAGGGAAGAGCACATTATTTAACGCAATCACCAACGCAGGCGCTGAGTCTGCCAATTATCCTTTCTGCACCATCGAGCCTAACGTAGGCGTCGTAGCCGTTCCGGACAAGCGGTTGGACTGGCTCAACGATCTCTATCACGCAGAGAAATACACTCCCGCCGTCATCGAGTTCGTTGACATCGCAGGTCTTGTGAAGGGAGCATCCAAGGGCGAAGGTCTGGGCAATAAATTTCTCGGCCATATTCGCGAAGTAGACGCCATCGTTCATGTTGTCCGTTGCTTCGAAAACTCCAACATCGTTCACGTAGACGGATCGGTGGATCCGCTCCGCGACGTGGAGACCATCAACATGGAGCTGATTCTCTCTGACCTGGAGCAGGTGGAACGCCGTCTGGATCGCCTGCGCAAGCTGGCGAAGAACGATAAGTCGCTGGTCGCTGAGCTGGAACTGATGGAGAAGGTCTACGCGGCACTTTCCGAAGGGAAGTCTGCACGCTCCCTCACCTATACCGAAGATGAGCAAAAACTTCTGACTCCCATGGGTCTGCTTTCCGATAAATCCGTCATCTACGCCGCTAACATCGGTGAAGATGAGGTAGACGGCAGCTATGAGGACAATCCCCACTACAAGGCGCTTGCCGCTTATGCCGCCGTAGAGGGTGCAGAGGTAGTGCCGATCTGTGCGGGTATTGAAGCCGAGATCGCCGAGCTGGATGAGGAAGAGAAGGCAATGTTCATTGCTGACCTGGGCATCACCGAGAGCGGTCTGGACAAGCTGATCAAAGCCAGCTACAGCCTGCTGGGGCTCATCAGCTTTTTGACCGCAGGCGTTACCGAAGTTCGCGCATGGACGATCCGTCGCGGTACAAAGGCGCCCCAAGCGGCCGGAAAGATCCACACCGACTTTGAGCGCGGATTTATCCGTGCGGAGGTAGTTGCATTCGACGATCTGAAGGAATGCGGCACCGTCAACGCCGCTAAAGAGAAGGGGCTTTATCGCTCCGAGGGAAAGGAATATGTGATGAAGGACGGCGACGTGGTTCTTTTCCGCTTCAACGTCTGATCAGAGTCCCACTTGGGGCATAAGGAGAAGTTATGCTGTTCAAAAGCGTTTTTGCCCGCTATATGATAGCGTTTATGATGATCATCCTACTGAGCTTTTTGATTCTCGCACTGATCATCACCTCTCTCGTGCAGAATTACAGTAACGACCAAAAGCAGGAAGAGCTTGAACACGTGGCGATCTCTGCCAAAACGTATTTGCAAACCGAGTATGACGATAGCGAATCCGATACGTTCGAAGAGTACATTTATGCCGATTTAGAGTCTGTGCAACGCAGTTTGACCGCTATCACGCGTTATTCCGGCGATATGTTCACCGTGATTACCGATGCCGACGGAAAGGTATTGGTACACGATGACTCCGCCCCTGCTGATTCGATCGCATCCCTGTTTCCTGAAGAAGTACTGACAAAAGTCACACCGAAAGGAAATCTGATGAGCCAATCGGAGCTGATGGGAAGTCTGCCTGCGAAGCACTATGTGTACGCCTATCAGATCGTGGCTGATAACGGCAGCATTATTGGGTATCTGTTCACCTGTAAAACTTCAGAGGCAGCAGAATATCTGATGGAAACGATGATCAAAATGATCGTTCTCGCCTGTATGTGGGTGATGTGCGCCGCCATTATCGCAAGCTACTTTATCAGCGAGCGTACTGTCCGACCGCTGCGGAATCTGTCCCGCGCCGCCAAATCCTTCGCGGCAGGTCAACTGGATGTCCGCGTAGAAGTTCGCGGCAGTGACGAGATCGCAGAGCTTGGTATGGCGTTTAACAATATGGCGTCCAGCTTAGCTACGCTGGAGGATACCAGACGCACCTTCCTTGCCAACGTCTCGCACGATCTTCGTACGCCGATGACCACCATTGCAGGTTACATTGACAACATCCTTGCAGGAACCATTCCGCCTGACAAGCACGAATATTATCTGAATATTATCGCATCGGAAGTCCGCAGACTATCCCGTTTGGTTGCGTCTTTGCTGGATATTTCCCGCATCCAGGCAGGCGAGCGAAAATTTACCATGGCATCCTTCGATGTATGTGAGCTGGCACGTCAGGTGCTGATCTCCTTTGAACAGAGAATTGACGAAAAGCATCTGGACGTTACCTTCGAATGCGACGAAGATCGGATGTTGGTCATCGCAGATCGGGACGCGATCCATCAGATTCTGTACAATATTTGTGATAATGCAGTCAAGTTTTCCCGCGAGGGCGGCGCATATCGGATCAACCTTCATGAGATGAATAAAAAGGTATATATTTCGGTCTACAACGAGGGACAAGGCATCCCTGCCGAAGACGTTCCGCATATCTTTGACCGCTTCTACAAGAGCGATAAGAGCCGTGGGCTGGACAAGAGCGGCGTCGGACTTGGGATGTATATCGCCAAGACCATTATCGACGCACACGGCGAAACGATCTCGGTCAGCAGCAAGCAGGGCGAGTATTGCGAGTTCACCTTCACCTTAAAGAAAGACTCCGCCGCCAACGCGAAAAAATAAACAGATCCCCGACTGAGTCGGGGATCTGTTTATTCACCGTCGTAGTAATCGACTTGATTCTTGACTTTGTGAATCTGATTCACATCCTTGCCCCACACGCCGATCTTTCCTGAATCGGGATAGATCGTTACGTCAATATCGTTGGCGGTATCGAAATCTATGTATACCAGATCGTCACTTGCAGAGCTGTTGGTTAATTTATGTGCGCCACGCTCGTTAGCCGGGAAAAACAGCAGATCACCGGCAGAAACGGCTCGCTCTGAGTCGGGAGTTCGCAAAATACCGTGGCCGCTGATAATATAAAAGACTTCCTCGTTACAATGATGATAATGATAGGGAAACGCCGACTTCATCGGAGGGATCTCGTAGACGTTGACCACGCACTGCCGTGCCTCGTTTCTGTGAACGAAGGTCTTGCGGATATATTCGTAGCCCTCGTGTTCACATTTGTGCCGAACGGGAAGCTGATCGACGGAAGAATGCTTGAAGTCACTCATCACTCGCCTCTCAGCGCATCGATCGCCGCTCGGTAATCTGCTTTTCCGAAAACGGCAGAGCCGGCAACCAGCACGTCAACGCCCGCTTCAATGCAAAGCGGCGCGGTATCGGCATTGATGCCGCCGTCCACCTCGATCTCGAAAGAAAGTCCCATCTCCTTGCGCAGATCAGAGAGTCTGCGGATCTTCTCCACAGCGGAGGGCATAAATTTCTGTCCGCCGAAGCCGGGCTCCACCGACATGACCAGCACCAGATCGCACAGAGGCAGATATTTCCGAATGGCATCCACAGAGGTGTCGGGCTTTATAGAGAGCCCTGCGGCGATCTTTCGCTCCTTGATAGCCGTCAGTGTTTCAGCCACTCGATCGGTTGCCTCAGCGTGGATTGTGATCAGATCAGCTCCTGCCTTCACAAAATCGTCCAGATAGCGAATCGGCTCGTTGATCATCAAATGCACGTCAAATGGAAGGGCGCAGTGCTTACGGACGCATCCGTAGACCGGTGCACCGAAGGAAATGTTCGGCACGAATGCGCCGTCCATTACGTCAATATGAACCCACTCGGCGCCGGCAGTTTGAATCGCCGCCATTTCTTCGCCCAAACGTGAAAAATCGGCTGATAGGATAGAAGGTGAAATTTTTACCATAACTAAAAACCTCTCATAATTTGGTTATACTCGGAGATACTACGGAAGGAAAGCCGACGAATTTGCAACGTCGGCGTATCCGACCGAATAAAGGGCAGGTAACCAACCTGCGTTTTCGCCATACAATAGAAGCAGGCAGACAAATGAAAAATCGGCAATCCGACCAACGTGGAATATTAAGCAAAAGGACGTAAGATGATCTGCAAGTTGGCTCTGTCTTGCCTGTAGGGAATAGCCATACGATTCGTGTGGCTATTCTTTTTATGCTCAATCCTTGACCAGTAAGCAAACCGCATGAGACGCAATACCTTCCTTGGCACCGGTAAATCCCAGCTTTTCCTCGGTGGTTGCCTTGACGTTGACGCGGTCAACCACGGTTTGGAAGGTGCAGGCAAGGTTCTCGCGCATTTGTGCAATATACGGTGCCAACTTAGGCGCCTGCGCGATAACCGTAGCATCGATATTTCCGATGCGGAAGCCGCGCTCCTTCATTAAATCACATATGTGAGAGGCGAGCATTAGACTGTCCGCTCCCTTGAAACGGGGATCGGTGTCGGGGAAGTGTCTCCCAATATCGCCAAGTCCCAGCGCGCCTATTACGGCATCCATAACTGCGTGGGTCAGCACGTCGGCGTCGGAGTGACCGAGAAGCCCCACGGGAGAGGGGACCTCCACGCCGCCA
The DNA here is from genome assembly GCA_017451585.1 of Clostridia bacterium. GTDB lineage: Bacteria > Bacillota > Clostridia > Oscillospirales > CAG-272 > CAKSQF01. Next base: position 83,127 of record JAFTOC010000052.1, on the reverse strand, counting down.
ATGATCAGCGCACGTCCCTCCACCAGACGGTGCACGTCATAACCGTGTCCGATGCGAAGATCAGTCATCTGAGTGCTCCTCCGCTTCTCTTTTCCGAAGGATCGCCTCGGCGATCAACAGATCAACCGGCGTGGTGATCTTGATATTTTCGTAGCCGGTGTTCACCAGTTTGGTGGAAAAACCTGCGTGCTCGGCGACCTCCGTATCATCGGTTCCTTGAAATTTATCTTTGGAGGCAGTATAGATCGACGCACGGAACAGATTTGCGTAGAAGACCTGCGGTGTCTGCATCAGCCAAACGGTTTTGCGATCTACGGTATGGTCTACCATTCCGGAAATGTTGGCAACCTTAATGCTGTCTTTGGCGGGTGCTGCTGCCGCAGCAGCCTTGTAGTCGTACGCGGCAAGAACCACCGCCTTGATCTGAGCGGGCGTGATCAGCGGTCGAGCGCCGTCGTGGATCGCGATGTGATCGGCTTTGTCGGGGACGACCTCGAAGCCGCGCAGAACGGAATCCTGTCTGGTATCGCCGCCCTCCACGATATGCGTGACCTTTTGGATACCGTACTGCTTGATCAGTGCAGGGTATAGCTGAATCTCATCAGCCTTTGCAACCACGATGATCTCGTCAATGTATTCAGACGCATCGAAAGCCTGCAGGCTATGGATGATAACAGGTTTGTTGCACAGCGTCATCATCTGCTTGGAGGTTGTACTGCCCATCCGACTGCCGGAGCCGCCGGCCAGTATGATCGCCGCAGTATAATGGCTCTTTCCCAGCGCAGTTCGAACGACCTGCGCGATTTTCTCAACGATTGGCATAATCGGCTCCTTCTTATGAAATCTTATAACTTCCGTCGGACAAAGCCTCAATGGAAGTGGAATAAAATGCTTCCAGCGCGCGTATCATGTAGAGCGTATCGGACGTGCCGCCGGTCTCGTAGCAGGAATGCATGGCAAGCTGAGCAAGTCCGATGTCAACGGTATTCAGCGCAAGCTTGGTATTGGAGATGTTTCCGAGCGTCGATCCGCCCATCATATCGGAACGGTTGGCAAACTCCTGCGTAGGAACTCCCGCCTTGTCACAGATCTTACGGAACATGGCCGCGCTCAGCGCATCGGTGGTGTACTTCTGATTGGCGTTGTACTTAATCACCACACCGCGATTCATACGGGGAGCGTTCTGCGGATCGGACAGCTCGGGATGACAAGGATGTACGGCGTGACCGTTGTCGGCGGATACCATCATCGAAGAGGGAAGCCAACGATGGATCGCCGCCGCGCTCATCCCCAGTGCTTCACCGATCATATCCACGGTATCGGTCAGGAAGGTGGATGCCGCACCTTGACGCGAGGTACTGCCGGTCTCCTCGTTATCGAAGACGGCAAGCATCTGAATATGCTCCGAGGACTTGGCGCAAAGAAACGCTTGCAAAGAAGCAAATGCGCATTGGAGATTATCGATCCGCGGGCAGGCAAAGAACTCGTCGTTTAGTCCGAATACCGTTCCGGGGGTGCGGTTATAGAGATAAAGATCGCTGCCCAGCAGATCCTCGACGTTGCAGCCGACTTCTGCGGCAATCAGCTCCTCCAGTTTACCGGAGGATTCTGCTTCACCGATCAAAGGGAAGGTATCGCAGGCGGGACTATATTTGAAACCGTCGTTGACCGCACGATTCTGATGGATCGCTACGTTAGGAATGACCGCCAGATCCCGATCCAGCGTGATCGTTTTGGTAGCGATCCCATTCGGCGTGCGGATGATCGCACGCCCCGCCACGGAGAGAGGGCGATCCAGCCAAGAGGAAAGGATCGTGCCGCCGTAGCGCTCGGTGTTTAGCTTTAACGTGCCGCCCGCACCGACTACCTCTGCATGATACTTCAGCTTGAACGTGGGCGAGTCGGAATGGCTCGCGGCGATCAGCAGCCCCTTGGGCGTGTTCTCGGGGAGTCGAAACGCGATGATAGACGAGCCGTTTCGGGTCAGATAGTAAGCACCGCCGGGAGTCAGCTCCGGGCGAAGCGCCTCGGTCAGCGCTTCAAATCCTGCGCCTTGAAGTCGAGCTGCTATTTCGTCTATCGCGTGGAAAGCAGTAGGCGCTTTGCCGATAAAATCGATCAATTCTCGTGTAGTGGAGAGCTGTTGCTGCATCATATGGACCTCCGTGGGAAACTGCGAAAGACAGGGCGTCTGCAGTTGTCAGATTTATAGATATTGTAGCACAAATGGAGAAAATATGCAACCCCTTCGGCGTGTTCACAAAAAATATAATTTACGCTAAAAAAAAGTTCACGCGATATTTGCAAATTAGCATATTTTCGACTTGATTTATTTTCAAAATGTGATATAATAAGTAATAACCGATAGAATACATTCGAAATTGTACGAAAGAGGTAGAACAATGAAAAAAATATGTATATTCCTTTGTCTTCTGTTGCCGCTGTTTCTTTTTGCAGCCTGCGGTGACGACGAACAATCGCCGGACGCTACAGACAAAGCTCCCGTCGAGAATGGCATCAAAATAGATCTCGGCGACGCTGTTACCGTCGGCGTTAACGAGACGAAACAGTTGTCCGCGCTCAACCGTAAGGATAACAGTAAGACGACCGTAATTTGGTCTTCTTCGGATCCTTCGATCGTAGCAGTCGATTATGACGGACTTTTGACCGGTATTTCCGATGGCTCCGCCGTAATCACCGCCACTACTCCTGATGAGGCGTATACCGCTACCTGCACGGTGACCGTATCTTCCGTTCTGACCAATATCGTTTTTGAAAACGCTAACGTAGGTATGGAAAAGGGAACAGAGATCACTCTGACGCCTATTCTCACTCCTGCGAATATCACAAACGTAAAGCTTACCTGGATGTCCGATAATCCCAAGGTAGCAACCGTTAAGGATGGCGTGGTCACTGCGGTAGGGAACGGTTCCACCTCCATTATCGTCAGCGACGAAAGCGGACTGCACACTGCAGTTTGTACGGTTACCGTTACCACTACCGTTACCGGCGTGACGCTGGACGTTGAATCCGATACGATCACGATGAGCAAGGGGGACTCCCGCACGCTGGCGGCAAACGTCATTCCTGCCGATGCCAGCGATCCCGGTCTTACTTGGACTTCTAATATGCCCGACATCGTCGAAGTATCTGCGAACGGTACCATTACCGCTAAGGCCGGCGGTGCTGCTAACATCACCGTTACCACCGCCAACGGGCTGCAGGCATCCTGCACCGTCGTCGTCAACTCTCCCGTCGTTGGCATCACGCTGGATCAGACCGAGGTCGTCATTGGGGTTGGCGAGACGTTGCAGCTGGTGGCAACCATTGATCCCGCAGATGCCAATCTGCAGGACGTTAGCTGGGGATGCTCCGACCTGTCCGTGGTCAACGTAGACAATACCGGTGCGTTGTTGGGTCTGAAGACCGGTACCGTTGAAGTCACCGTTACCACCATTGACGGCAATCTGACCGCAACCTGTACGGTTACCGTTATCAATGCGGCAACCGAAATCACGTTCGACTCCGAGGGCGGCGATCTGGAGATCGGCAAGATGATGCAGCTGATTCCGATCCTGACCCCCGATGATGCAGATACTCCCGTACTGACTTGGCTCTCCTCCAATCCTGCGGTTGCCACCGTTGACGAATACGGTAACGTGACGGCACTTGCACTGGGCGAATCGGTTATCACCGCAACTGCTACGAACGGTGTCACCGCAACCTATAATTTGCGCGTAGTCGAGCTGGAGATCAAGATTGATAAGATCATCGTTGAAGGTATTTTGTCCGTTAAAGTTGCGCGCAACTTTAATCTCGGTGTCTCTCTGTTACCTGCGAACTGCACAGAGGGTTATGTGATCACATCGCTTGATCCTGCCATGCTCCGCGTCAATTCTGACGGTTCTCTGACTCCTCTCAAAGCAGGTGTTACTACCGTAATCGTATCCTCCAAAAGTGGTGCGGTTACTGAAAAATGCGTTGTAAGTATCGATGCGCTGACCGATGCCGAGCGTGAAGAGTTGAGTCAGGAATACGCTCAGAAGGAAGCAGAACTCCTGCAGGAACATAACGATAATATTGCTTCGATCACCGCAAAGTACGACGCTCAGCTTGCAAAGATTGATGAGATCATCGCCAAGCTTTCTATCTCTTCTCAGACCGAATATGAGACCAAGCGCGCAGATCTGAATACTCGTCTTGTTGATGCACAAGCAGACCTTGATCAAGCAATAGTAGACGGTGACCAACAGATGATCGCGGTTCATACCGCTACCCGTGATGCTCTGCAAGAGCAGATCAATAATTTGGACAAAGATTGGACCACCTTGTCGTTGCTGCTCAAAAACCGCGAAGACAATCTGACTGCAAAGTCCAACGAGCTTGCCAACGAAGATGCACGCTATTTGACGGCACAGAACAAGCTGAAGGCAGAATACGCCTTCCTGTTCTGATAGGACAAGCTTCTCTTTATAAACGATTATTCCGTGCGTTATCACGCACGGAATAATTTTTCATATCATTGCGGCAAAATGATGGGACTTTTTATCGGAAAATACGACTATATATGATAGAATTATTATTCCGGAAGGAGCAGTTATGGAATCTAACAGTAAAGAACGTCAGATGGATGAGTTGACAGACGAGCAGATCATCGAGCTCTATTGGAGCAGAAACGAGGATGCAATCGGCGCGACAGACGATAAATACGGCAAATATCTATATATGATCGCTTACAATATCGTACATGACAATATGGATTGTGAGGAATGTCTCAACGATACGTATCTCAGCACGTGGAACAGGATTCCACCCACAAAGCCCAATTTTTTCCAATTGTTTCTGTCTAAGATCATGCGAAACATTGCAGTTGACCGCTACAGAAAGAACTCAGCGGACAAACGGGTCTCTTCAGAGATGACCAGCTCGCTGGAGGAACTGGGTGATTGCATCCCCAACAATTCAGCATTAGAGGATGAAGTGATGATGCGGGAAGTGATCGATGCCATGAACCAGTACCTGCGCGAGCTGACCAAGCGGGAAGTGCTGATTTTCATCTGCAGATACTACTATTCCGACAGCATCGATTCAATTGCAAAGATGTTGAAGGTCAGTCGAAATACCGTATTCAGAGATCTTTCCAAGATCCGCGCGGGACTTAAAGAGCGGCTGGAAGCGGAGGGATATTTTCATGAGTAATAATTGGAATAACCGAATAAATATCATCTCCGGTATTGCGTCCGATCTTCTCGACCAATGTACCGCTAAGCGGGCAAAATTGCTTGCAAAGCAAAATGCACCGAAGCGCAATTGGAAGAAACCCTTGCTCATAGCAGTTGCCGCAATGCTGGTGTTAGCGGTAAGCGTATCAATGGTCTTTCTGCTGTTGGGCGACGGTAAGCAGATTCCCGTCTACCGTGGCATGACGGTCTCGTCTGACGCTCCTGCGCTAATGAACGACGATCCGATGTCGTACCGATATTTCGCGCTCTACGACAGAGTTTTACCGGAATTTGCGATCTTAGCGCATAATGAACCGGGATCACACGACAATCGTCCCGATCATTCGACGACGGTTGAAGAAGATACCACTTTGGATCCCGAATCGGGCGCCTCGCTCTACTACGCCAAACCCAATGAGGATTTCTATATTACCGTTCATATTGATAATCCCGATAATTTCGAGATCCTGTCCTTTACGCTGAACGGAAAGAAGTATTCGTCCTATATGTTTGAAGAAGGCTCGGATATGGAGAATCTGATTCTCAAGTGCAACGTAGGAGACGCAACGGGTATCGTGGAATACACCATCGACGCCATCAAATACGTTGACGAAACCGAAATCAAGGACGTACGCATGGACGGCGACAAGACCGTGAAAATCGGTGTGTACACCGCCAATCAGCCCGTGGCAAGCCTCGCGGAGTCAACCGTTACCTTCAGTGAGATCGGCTTTGACGTTTCGGTCAACGCTCCTCAAGGACTCATGAGTTTGCTGGCGAGTGATGCAAGCGTGGTTCTGTACAAAGGCGGAACAGCCGTTGACAGTAAGGAGCTGAGTATCACCGATACGACCTCCGTGCGCTTTGCAGGGCTGGATGACGGAGCCGTATACCGCGTTGCAGTGATCGCAAATTACGACGCCTTTGACGGTGCCGGTAAGACCGAGCATACCATCGGAGAGAAGACCGTTACCACACCTGCGATCGTCACGCCCAAAGCCGATGACGTCTCCTACACGAAAGCCGTCGCCAAGCTGGTCTGGCACGAAGATGTGACCGACAAAACAGCAGTATCTTTTGCGTTGTATAAAGGCAAGGAGAAGATCCGCGATCTCAGCGGCGACGAAGTGAAGCTCACCGATCTTCTTTCGAACGCCGAATATACGCTGATAGTGGAATATACGCACAACGGTGTTACCCAAAGCCGAGAGGTGAAGTTTGTAACACTAACCAACGAAGTGCCGACGATTGCAATTACCAATCCGGAGTCCGATCTTCATTCGGTAAGCTTCCAGCTGGACGAGAAAGATCCGCTGAATCTGTTGACGGTGAGTAAGATCGAACTGTTGCAAGGAAGCAATGTCGTAGCAACAGCCACCGGCTCCACTATCGAATTCACAGATCTCGAGATGCTGCAAACCTACACCGTTAAAGTAACCTATTCCTATGATCTGCTGGACGGTAGCGGCAAACAGACCAATACCTTAACACAACGCTTCAGTACACAAAGCAAAGGGTTGAAAATTGAAGACGGAACGGTAGTGGGCATCGGAAGCTGTACCGATTCGAAGATCTATATCAATATGCCCATTGGCGACAGCGCATTCAGATCCTGTTCCTTCACCGAAGCCGTGCTGGGCGACGGCGTAACTTCTATCAGTGCGTACGCCTTTGCGGATTGCTATCAATTGAAAGAGATCAACATTCCTGACGGTATCACCGAACTTTTGCGCGGTACGTTTTATAAGTGCAAGAGCCTCACCGAGATAACCCTACCGGATTCACTTACATCGCTGGATGCCATCGTATTCTATGAATGTGTAGCTCTTTCAACCATCAATTTGCCGATAAAAATGACATCTATCGGTGAAGAGTGCTTCCGTTCTACGCCAATTACCGAGATAACGATTCCCGAGGGCATTACAAAGCTTTCCTCCGGTTTGTTCATGGATTGCGGTCAACTGACTAAGATACATTGGCCCAATTCGGTGAAGGAGATCGGTTCGTGGGCATTTCAGAATTGTTCGGGAATGAAGGATAAGGAACTGATCATTCCGGACAGCGTAGAGACGATTGGCGAGTATGCTTTTTATGGATGCTACAATATTGTGAAGATTCCCACCAGCGTCAGTACCGTCAATCAATCTGCTTTCACCGGGTCTTCAATGGTTCTTGTTGAAGCAGGATCAAAGCCCGCAGGGTGGCACTATGAATGGGCTGATAGCACGGTAACAGTTGTATGGAACTTCAAGGAATTCCATACCGATTCGCAAGGTGTGAAATATGCCGTATTGAACAATGATGAAATGATTGCTATGGGATATGAAGGAAATGCCGAGGAATTGATTATCCCGGAAGGGGTAGTTGAGATTGCGCCCTACGCATTTAGGGATCAACAGACACTTCATAAAATCACACTACCCAAAAGCTTGCGTGCGATAGGAGAAAGCGCATTTGAGAATTGCGGACGCTTGCATACCGTTGAATTGCAGGAAGGCTTGCTTACGATTGGTTCGATGGCATTTTGCGGAAACAGTTCGCTTGGCAATATACAACTGCCCAATTCGTTAACTTCAATTGGGGGCTTTGCATTTCAATATTGCACGAGTTTGCAAAGTATCGTAATTCCGGAAAAAATAACGATCATCGAGGGAGAAACCTTTGGCTATTGTTCTACTCTGCTGACAGTCATCCTGCCGAAGGGACTTCGCGAAATCAGCGGTATGGCGTTTACAGACTGCATCAATTTGCAAGAGATTGAACTACCCGATGGTTTGGAAATTATTCGAGAATACGCATTTATGGCCACACCGGTAACGAAGTTCGTTATACCGAAAAGTGTGTCGGTTATCGAAGAAGGTGCTTTTTACTTATCTTCTTGCGAAATCTACTGTGAGGCGGAGACCAAACCGAGCGGATGGGCAAATAGGTGGGTAGGACAAACTCCTGTTGTCATCTGGGGCTACACCGGCTGATCCGCACAAAAAAGCACCCGCAGTGCGTAGCACTGCGGGTGCTCATTGTATCAGAAGCTTAGTCGCTGGACTCGTAGTTGAATGCGGGCTTGTCGCACTCGGGAACGGCGTCCATCACGTCGGGATCCTCGATCTCCTCGTCCTCTTCCTCAATGTCGAAGGAAATAGGCTCGTGGCAAGCGGGGCAGAGAATATCGGTCTCATCCAGCAGAGACTCGTCCAGATAGATGGTCTCGCCGCAGGAGGGGCACTCCAGCGCGTAGATGTCCTCGTCAGACTCCTCATCCTCGTCGTCCTCGTCGAAGAAATCGTCTGCGTCTTCCTCTTCTGCCTCCTCGTCGGAGTCATCCTCATCCTCAGTGAAGAGGTATTCCTCAACGTCGCCCAGATCTTCGTCCAGTTCCTCCACGTAATCGCCGAGGCGTCCGGTCTCTTTCTCTAAATCCTCAACAGTCAGAGCCATATCGGACAGGATGTCAGCCATAGCGTTCAGAACTTTTCCTTCGGGCGTGTCGGTGGGGATGGAAAGACCTTCCATCAGACCCTTCAGGTATGCAACTTTTTCAGAAATAGTCATAGTTACCTCCAAAATAATCGTTCTGTTGAAAACGGCTGCCCGTGGAAGGGTAGCCGTTTGTCATCATTAACCCTTGGAACGGGAGAGATACTCGCCGGTACGGGTATCGATCTGGATCTTTTCGCCGGGGTTGATGAACAGGGGAACCTTGATCTCAGCACCGGTCTCCAGAGTAGCGGGCTTCAGCGTGTTGGTTGCGGTGTTGCCTGCGAAGCCGGGATCGGTGTCGGTAACCTCCAGATCCACGAAAGTGGGGGGCTCAACGCTGAAGACGTTGCCCTTGTAGGACAGAAGCTTGCAGATCATCTCTTCCTTCACGAACTTGAAGGAGTCGGGAAGAACGCTCGCGTTGATGGGCATCTGGTCGTAGGTTTCCTGATCCATGAAGTAGTAAAGCTCGCCGTCGTTGTACAGATACTGCATATCCTTGCGCTCAACGTAAGCGGTCTCAAACTTAGCAGTGGGGTTGAAGGAAGTCTCGGTTACGGAACCGGTGATGACATTCTTCATCTTGGTACGAACGAACGCCGCGCCCTTGCCGGGTTTCACGTGCTGGAATTCGATAACCTGCATAACCTTTCCTTCGTATTCAAACGTTACGCCGTTTCTAAAATCGCCGGCTGTAATTGCTGCCATATTATTTGTACCTCCAAAGAATTGTTTATCGCATCTATTGTACTATAATCTTGCGCATTTTGCAAGTCCTTTTTGCGAAAAAAATTTGAAATTTTTCGAAATTTTTGAAGAAATCGGAATCGCTTGCTGAAAATCAGTCCAGCACGATCAGTTCTTTAGTGGCTTTGGTTAGATTGACCGCGCCGTTTTCGGTAAAGACTACCATATCCTCGATCCGTACGCCGAATTTACCTTCTAGGTAGATGCCGGGCTCGCAGGTGACCACGTGTCCCACCGCCATCGGAGTCGTATGATTCTCCTTAACGCGAGGCGCCTCGTGGATGTCCATGCCAACGCCGTGACCGAGCCCGTGACCGAAGCATCCTTCATAGCCTGCGTTGTAGATGATTTTTCGTGCAACTGCATCCAGTTCTTCGCCCGTCTTTCCGACTGCATAGGCGTCCAACGCGGCAAGCTGGGCTTCCAGTACGGTATTGTAGACCTTGCGCATCTCATCGGTGCAGGTACCTACCGCAACAGTTCGTGTCATATCAGAGCAGTAGCCCTTATACAGCGCACCGAAGTCCATGGTCAAAAATCCTTGCTCCAGCTTCACGGGGCGGGGAACACCGTGAGGACGGGAGGATGCACTGCCGGATACCGCGATGGTATCGAAGGAGGTCGCCTTCGCGCCGTGAGAACGCATGAAAAACTCCAGCTCCAGCGCAACGTCCAGCTCGGTACGGTCGGGCGTAATGTAGCCGAGGATGTGTTCAAACGCCGCTTCCGCGATGCGCTGTGCGGTGATCATACGGTCTATCTCGTCCTGATCCTTGCAGATGCGGAGCCGTTCGATCACGCCATCCGAAGGGATCAGCCGTGCACCCTCCAGCAGATTTTCCAGACCGGCAAGCTCGGCAACCGATACGTGACTTTCTTCAAACGCAACGGTCTTCACGTGATGCTTGTAAAGCAGTTCTGCAAAGAGCGCCTTCGGATCGTTATCCATCATCACAACGGTAAACTCCGGATTTGTCTCCTCCTTTGCCGCCTCAATATAACGGAAGTCGGTGATAAGGTAGGACGCCTCGCGGGTCACCAGTACGTATCCGTCATCAAAATCGAAGCCGGATAGGTAATATTGATTCTTCTTATGCGTCACGAGCATCGCATCCGCCTGCGGATCCAACACGGCGAGCAATTTGTCTTTTCTGTTCATACGAAACCTCTTTCGTTTATCTCAGAGCAAGCTCTGATAGTATTTTTTCATAGTCAACGCATCCTCGGCTTGTGTACCTGCCGACTCACACAGGATGCGGGGAGAGTAACCGTCCTTGACAATCGCCTCCATCAGCGGCTCGAAATCGGGGCCGTAGACGGTATCGTCAAAGGTCAGATGCCGCTTTTCTCCGGCGGCGGTATATTCGATCTTGGAAAAATGGCAGTGCAGTGTGTCGGCGTATTCGTAGCCGATAGTCTTGCCGATCAGATCAAACACACGACGGTAATCGTCGGCAGTAGGGAAGAGTCCGCCTACGTTGCGAGCGTTCATATGCCCCCAGTCTACCACGGGGCAAAGTCGAGGTGAGACGGAACAGATCTCCAAAACCTCTTCCAGCGTGCCCAGTTGATTCAGTTTGCCCATCGTCTCGATGCCGAACCGCACCTTGGTGTCGGGGAGCGCTTCCAGCGCCTTGAACATGGTGTCCTTGGCAAGATAGACCGCCTCTGCGCGGCTGATCTTGGATGCAGAGCCTGCGTGGATGACGATGGTATCAGCGCCCATCGCCTCGGCGGCGGCAACCGACTTGGCAATATAGTCGATGCTTTTCTGCCGTTTCTCCGTATCGACACCCGAAAGAGAGATATAATAAGGCGTGTGGAAAGACAGCAGAACGCTGTGCTTCTTTGCTTCCTCACCGATCCTTTGAAAGGTAGCGATCCCGCCCGTAATGCCGTTGCCTGCGGAGTATTCGTAGGCGTCCAATCCCCTTGCGGCGATCCACGCGGGCGATTGATAAGTATGCTTAAAACCCTCGTTGTAGAAGGACTCCGAGTTGCCGCTGGGGCCGAATTTTGCGTTCATCCGTGTTTCTCCTTCAGATTTCGGGTCTTCGAATTCCAATACGCCTTCAGCTCGTCATCGGGATGCTTTCGAAAATAGGAAGCAATAAACGGACGCTCCAAAAAACGCTTAGCGCGAAAGAAAAAGTTTGTCTTGTCCTTGATGGGTGGTACCAGAATCGTCTTCAGTCCCTTGAATTGACCCGCCAGCACATCAGTAAAGATCTGATCACCCAGCGACGCGCCGTCCTTTGGCGTCAGCCCGGCATCGGTAAGGGCTCTGGTCAGCGCACCGGTCAACGGTTTTTTAGCGTTGGCGTAGACGGTAAGCCCCAGCGTCTTGTTAAACAGATCGGCTCGCTCCGAGTGATTGTTGGATACGAACACGAAACGGATGCCCGCCGCCTTCATAGAGGCAAACCAGGCACCGATGACCTCGTCGGGCTCGGCAACCTCATAGGGAGCAATGGTATTGTCAATATCGCAGATCACCAGCTTCACCCCCAGCGAGGTCAGGAACTCGGGGGTAACCGACAGATAATCGCGGAAAATATAATCGGGAACTCCAAATGACATAGCAGTCTCCTTTAATCGTATATCTCTGATTATTTTACCATATTTCGATCCGTCTTGCAAGAGCTCGCGCACATTTTTTCGAAAAATAGCACAGCCCACATTTTATTGCCTGTCAATATTTTCCGAAAAATTTTTGAAAACCTCTTGACAATCAAGTAATTGTGTGATATAATCCATCCAAATGAGGGAGTAGCTTGCGCTATCCGGCGTAGCAAGTCAACAGCCCTGACCGAAAGGTTTGGCTTGCTTTCAATGGCGAGACTCATGTATAACTGAGAAGCTATGCATGGAATCGCATTTCTGTTCGACACCAAGCATGGTTTCTACCGTACTTGGTTATTTTTTTGAGTACGGTCATCATCCGCCGGAATCGACGGCTGTTTGCCGATACGATAAATTATTTTTGGAGGTAAATCAATTGGCATTTTACAGTAATCCCGTAACTGAAGTTATGAAACAACTGGAGACAGACCGAGCGAACGGTCTGGCCTCGGCAGAGGTTTCTGCACGGCAGGCAAAATACGGACCCAACAAGCTTCGTGAAAAGAAAAAGAAAACCACCCTGCAACGCTTTTTGGATCAGTTTAAGGACGTAATGATCCTGATCCTGATCGCCGCAGCCGTTGTTTCCTTCGCAATCGTTGTGATGGAGCAGAACTGGGGAGAATTGTTCGAACCCGCGCTGATCCTGCTGATCGTTATTCTCAACGCCTGCATGGGCGTTTACCAGGAAGGCAAAGCAGAAAAGGCGCTGGACGCCTTGAAAAATCTGTCCGCGCCCCACGCCCGCGTCATCCGCGACGGCTCCGAGCGAGTGATCGACGCATCCGAGTTGGTGCCAGGCGATATTATCCGTTTGGAAGCAGGCGATTTCGTACCCGCAGACGCACGTCTGCTCCACAGCGTCAGTCTAAAGGCGGAAGAATCCGCGCTGACCGGCGAATCGGTACCCTCCGAAAAGGATCATACTGCACAGATCGCAGAAAACGCTCCCCTCGGTGACCGCTCCAACATGATCTTCTCGGGCTGTTCCATCACCTACGGTACTGCGACTGCCGTCGTTACCGCCATCGGCATGGACACCGAAATGGGCAAGATCGCTAATTTGTTGGATAACGAGGAAGATACTCAGACTCCTCTTCAGCAAAAGCTGGCACAGCTTGGTAAATACCTCGGCATCGTGGCGCTTGCCGCCTGCGCCATCATTTTCGTGGTCGGTCTGCTCAACGATCTGGATCCCATGCATATGTTCATGACCGCCGTTTCGCTGGCTGTTTCTGCGATCCCCGAGGGACTTCCCGCTATCGTTACCATCGTTTTGTCTATCGGCGTACAGCGGATGGTCAAAAAGAACGCGCTGATCCGCCGTCTGCCCGCAGTGGAAACGCTGGGCTCCGCATCGGTCATCTGTTCCGATAAAACCGGTACGCTCACCCAGAACCGCATGACGCTGACCAAAGCGTATCTCGACGGCGCGTCCGACCTGGAGCTGATTACCAACAGCAACTCCGAGGAGATCAAAAAGCTCCTCTGCTACGGCACGCTTTGCTGTGATGGCTCGGTAGTCTTCCACGGCGCAGAGGAGCAGCACATCGGCGACCCCACCGAGACCTCCATCGTCCTTGCCGCTCACAAGAACGGTATGCCCAAGGACGATCTGAACAAGAAATATCCCCGTCTTGCCGAGATTCCCTTCGACTCCGACCGCAAGCTGATGACCACCGTCAACAGGATCGACGGCAAAAATATCGTCATCGTCAAGGGTGCGTTTGATATGATGATGCCCCGTTGCATCAAGGGGGATCTGGACGCCGCTAAAGCGATGACCGAATCTATGAGTGAGGATGCGCTCCGCGTATTGGCGATCGCTTATAAGGAGATCGACGCCATTCCCGAAAATCCCACCTCCGAGGAATTGGAGTGCGACCTGACTTTCATGGGTCTGGTAGGCATGATCGACCCGCCCCGTCCCGAGTGCAAGGTGGCTGTTGCAACCTGCCGGCGTGCAGGCATCAAGCCCGTCATGATTACGGGCGACCACGTGGTCACCGCCTCGGCTATCGCAAAAGAATTGGGCATCATGCAGGAGGGCGACCGCGCTATCACCGGCGCCGAGCTGGATCGTATGACCGATTCCGAACTGGACGCTTCCGTAGAACAGATCTCGGTCTACGCCCGCGTATCTCCCGAAAATAAGATTCGCATCGTCAAAGCATGGCAGAGAAAGGGACAGGTCGTTTCCATGACCGGCGACGGCGTCAACGACGCTCCTGCGCTGAAGGCAGCCGACATCGGCTGTGCCATGGGCATCACCGGCACCGACGTTGCCAAGGGCGCCGCAGATATGACCCTGACCGACGATAACTTCGCTACTATCGTTGACGCAGTCAAGGAAGGTCGCGGTATCTACTCTAACATCAAGAAGGTAGTCGGCTTCCTGCTGGGTACCAATATCGGCGAAGTTATCACCGTATTCCTTGCAATGCTCTTGTGGCATAAGACGCCCCTCCTGTCCATGCAGCTGCTTTGGATCAATCTGGTCACCGACTCGCTTCCCGCCATCGCTCTCGGCATGGAAGCAGTAGAGAAGGACGTCATGGATCGCAAGCCCAAGCCCAAAAACGAAGGCATCTTCGCCGGCGGTCTCGGCATCCGCGTGATTCTGCAGGGCATGATGTTTGCCGCGCTTACCCTGATCGGCTTCAAAATCGGCGAGATCTATGGCGGTTCCTTGGAAGCCGGTCAGACCATGGCGTTCATGATTCTGTCGCTTTCCCAGATCGTGCAGGCGTTCAATATGCGCTCCGAGCATTCGTTGTTCAAGATCGGTCCCTTCACCAACCGCACGCTGAATCTTGCCGCCCTTGCCTCCACGCTGTTGGTAGCGCTGGTTCTGTTTACTCCCGTAGGTTCTGCATTCGGTCTGGTGATGCTGAACTGGAAGTTCTATCTGATCGGTCTCGGTCTGATCTTCGTTCCCCTTGTAGTGATGGAGATCGGCAAGCTGATCGGTTATCTGAAGAATCGGAAACACTGATTCTACGAATCCAAAATAAGTGCGAAATCAGAAAACCGAACAGGTTGAGTCCAAAGACGGTATGGTCGAAAGGCCATGCCGTCTTTTTTTCAACCATTTGTGTATTTCAAATTGTTTTAACAATTATCCTGCATAATGAAACTGATAAGGAGGACGGTATATGAGAGAATACCTGCGTGAACTGATACATCATAATCATATTGCCCAACAGCTGATTACCAGCTGCGATTTTCGCACGGTCGCATTCTCGGCGTTCTCATTGGTCGGCAATCTTGCCTACCATCCTCATTTCAAGCCACATTCTCACAGAGCTTTCCTTGTTCGCAACCCGTTACGGCTTCATAGATAAAGGAACTATCGTAAAAGAAGCAACGCAGGATGAAATTCGTATGGCAACCGAGGAAAACTGCTACATCGAATCCGATAACATCGAAAAAGCAGAATCGGTTTTGAAAACACTCGGCTATAAGCCTGTTCGGAACGATGGCGGATTGCGTATGCCGCACGATATTGATTTGATGAGAACCTGTGCCGCATTTGAAACGCATGGCATTCGTCTGACCAAGCACATTTGCAACAATATGGACTTGGAAACCTACTTTATGGACTTGATCGGAGGCTAAAAAGATGAACGTATTAAAAGCGGATTTCTTTCGTTTTCTAAAGGATAAAACCACCTATATACTGCTCGGCATCGTCTTTTTGATGTCTCCCCTTACTTGCGTAATGTACAGCCTTATGGGGAATTCGAGCTTCACCGTCGAACGACTGATCTATCAGGGGCTTGGGACGGAGATTCTATGTGTTTTAATCGGTCTGCACTTGTCAATGTTCATCGGTAAGGAATACGCAAACAATACGATCCGAAACAAACTCTGCTACGGTGAAAAACGCTATAAAATTGCAGGCTGCTTCTTCCTTGAGAGCATTATTATCGCATTACTTTATGTCCTTGTAAGCGTTGCTTCGTCTTTGCTATTTGGTGCTATTTTCGGAAATTTCGAGTTTGCAAGCGGCTTTATGATGAAACTGCTCTGTCAAACGGCAATCATTGTAGCATTTTCTTTGCCGATTACCGGTGTGGTTATTTCGGCAAAGAACATGAAAGCCGGATTTATGGTGACCGTATTGATTTCGGTTATCTTCACGGCAATTTCATACGCCCTACCGATGCTTGCTACCTCATTCCCTGTAATTGAGGTGGTTTGCAGATGTTTGTATATGATCGTATCCACAATGCTGATTTCCAGCGTAAACGGAGTGTACTATGTAGGCACCTTTGCCTTTGAAAACATCTACGCTAACGCCCTGATCCTGTCAGCGGTTTACAGCGCGGTATCCGTAGGTGTTACAATGCTTGCGGTGAAGAAACAAAGCTATAAATAAAAGTTAAAAATAAACAAAGCTATAAATAAAAGTTAAAAATAAATCAAAGGCGACCGGAAGTTACGGGCGCCTTTGATTTATTTTTGGGCAGGTCATTTATCTCCGCATCCGTTTGTAACTCCTGATTAGCCGTTTGTCAAACGGTAAAGAGCTCTTATTTGGTAAATTCCGCCACGTTTTCCCAACATCTGTTGTAAAGCGGCACGTATAGGATCGCAGATTCTTCAAACACTATCCAAAAAAGCAAAGGAAGTGTCTATATGAGCGTACAAAAAGCCGCATATCTCCAATACGTCGAGAAAAGCGCGAAAAAATCTCCGCTCGTTCTCGACTGTACGAAAGCGTTTTTCGTAGGCGGGAGCATTTGTCTGATCGGACAATTATTGAAAAACCTATATACCGGTTGGGGGATCAGTGAGGAAAACGTGAACGCACTCGTCCCATCTTCCATCGTCCTGCTGACCGCAATCCTGACCGCTATCGGGCTGTTCGATCAGCTGGCAAAGTTCGGCGGTGCAGGTACGTTGGTGCCGATCTCGGGCTTTGCCAATGCCGTGGTCGCGCCTGCCATCGACAATAAGGCAGAAGGCTGGGTGCTGGGACTGGGCGCCAAGATCTTTATCATCGCAGGCCCCGTCATCCTTTACGGCACGCTGGCAAGCGTGATCTATGGAGTGGTGTATTGGGTAATGGGGTTATTATAAGGAGAATCGGGCATGGTTATCAAACTGAAACAGAAAGTATCCATCTACGCACACGCCGCCGTAGGAGGGAAGGAAGAATACGCCGGTCCGCTCGGCAAGTCCCTGGACTATCACGACAACAACGATCGTTTCTCCCAGGACAGTTGGGAGAAAGCCGAATCCGAGATGCAGCGCATCGCCTGCAATCTTGCCATGGCGAAGGCAGGCGAGGAGCTTCCACAGCTCCTTCTGGCAGGCGATCTGATGAACCAATGCACTTCTTCCAGTTACGGACTCGGCGGCTTTGAGTTGCCATTTTTGGGACTTTACGGCGCCTGCTCCACCTGCGCCGAGGGAATCCTCCTGGGATCACTCCTCTGCGACGGTAGCGTTGACCGCGCGGGACTGGTCACCTCCTCCCACTTTTGCTCGGCAGAGCGACAGTTCCGCTATCCGCTGGAGTATGGCTGTCAGAAGCCGCCAACAGCACAGCATACCGCTACTGCATCAGGTGCGTTTTTCGTGCATCGGGGAGAGGGAATCGCGCGCGTAGAGAGGGTTTGTATCGGACGCATCTCCGACGGCGGAGTTACCGACGCAAACAACATGGGCGCGGCAATGGCACCCGCCGCCGTCGATACCCTCCATCGCTTCTTCAGCAGTACAGGCACCCGCCCTGCCGACTACGACGGCATCTTCACCGGCGACCTGGGTTACGAGGGGCACCGTATCGTCTGCGATCTCATGCGTGAGCTGGGCTACGATATGGGAGACAGCTATACCGATTGCGGTCTGCTGATCTACGATCGCCAAAAGCAGGATATGCACGCCGGCGGTTCGGGCTGCGGATGCTCTGCTATGGTACTTTCCACACACATTCTCCCGCAGATCGCCGCAGGAAAACTGCGAAACGTCCTGTTCATGGGAACGGGCGCGCTGATGAGCCCCTCCAGCGTCCAGCAGGGGCTGGCGATTTCGGGAATCGGACATCTGATCCATTTGACGAAAGGGAACTGATATGAAGGAACTTCTTTACGCTTTTCTCATCGGCGGCGCACTTTGCGCCGTAGCACAGGTATTAGTTGACAAAACCAAACTCACTCCCGCCCGCATCCTCGTTGCGTACGTGGTATCGGGCGTGATCCTGACCGCGCTGGGACTGTACGAGCCGCTGGTCAAACTGGCGGGGGCGGGCGCTACCGTTCCGCTGACCGGTTTCGGTTATTCGCTTGCAAAGGGCGTAGAGCAAGCGGTCAATGAGCGGGGACTGATCGGAGCCATCACAGGCGGTCTCACCGCAACCGCTGCAGGGATCACGGCGTCTCTGATCCTGGCGGTAGGCGCAGCGCTGATCTCACGCAGTAAACCGAGATAAAGCAGACGTTCTGCTTTATCCGGAGCAGACAATTTACTTAGATTTCACTCAATCACGGTTGTAGATTTCACCTGCCGGATCTATGATATGACCGTACCGTTTGAAAAGAATATTCAATCGGAGATCCGTACAGACAGGACGATCCTATGTTCAAAGCACACAGAAGCTCTGCGCTGACGAGATTTTTCAGAAAGCTCAGAAAGGCAGATAAAACCGATTCCGGTAAGCCTTTTACCGAGAATGGCACCAACCGTGACGTCAATCGCGACGTAGCCATGGCGCTGATTCTTTGGTAATAAAATGTTTTACCGACATTTTACCGTATAACGCTTTCAGTTTTAACCTTGAAGGCGTATCCTATAAACGTACCGAACAGGTAACATATCAAATCAGGAGAAATAAAAATGAACAAATTTACGAAACTGCTCACCCTTGCCACTGCGGCAATTCTTTCCGTCGGAATGCTCACCTCTTGCGGAGGCGACAGCGACACCATCACCGTTATTTCTCGCGAGGAAGGCTCCGGCACAAGAGGTGCATTCGTAGAGCTCTTCGGCATCGAGGAAAAGGATGCGGACGGCAACAAGGTTGATAAGACCCGTTCTGATGCTGAATTCTACAGCTCCACCTCCGTCGTACTGTCCTCGGTTGCGGGTGACAAGAACGCTATTGGCTACGTTTCCCTCGGTTCGCTGAAGGACACCGTGAAGGCGCTGGAGATCGACGGCGTTGCCGCTACCGTTGAGAACGTCAAGAACGGCACCTACAAGATCACCCGTCCCTTCAACATCGCCACCAAGGCAGACGCTTCCGAGTTGGCGCAGGACTTCATCGCCTACATCATGAGCGCTGAAGGTCAGGCTGTTATTGAGGACAACGGCTATATCAGCAACGGAAACACCGGCGCGTACGCAGGTACTAAGCCCGAAGGCACCCTGAAGATCTCCGGCTCCTCCTCCATCTCTCCTCTGATGGAAAAGCTGGTTGAAGCTTACAAGAAGGTCAACACCGGCGCCGACATCCAGCTTCAGCAGTCCGATTCCTCCACCGGTATCAAGGACGTTGCGGAAGGCAAGTCCGACATCGGCATGGCATCCCGTGAGCTGAAGGATTCCGAGCTGGAGCAGGGTCTGACCCCCACCGTGATCTGCACCGACGGCGTTGCAGTCATCGTCAGCAAGGACAATTCGGTAAACGGTCTGACCTCCGAGCAAATCAAGAAGATCTACGTCGGTGAGATCTCCGCTTGGTCCGAACTCAACTAAAACAGTTACAAACAAAGCCCCGGATCTGATTTTTCAGATCACGGGGCTGTCGGCGGGCGTATAGGTCTGTCCGATTGCGTACTCACAGAGAAAGGATCCAAATGAAAAATCAATTCAAAGAAAAGATCATGCACGGCATTTTTCTGATCGCAGCCTGCGTATCGATTTTTGCTGTAGCAACGATTTGTATCTTCTTGTTTACGAGCGGCGTTCCCGCTATGTTCAAAGCCGGAATCTTCGACAATTTCCTGTTCAGCGGTGAATGGCATCCGCTGAATGACGAGTTCGGAATATTACCAATGATCCTCGGCAGTATCTACATCACAGCAGGGGCGATCTTGATCGGTGTCCCCATCGGCATCCTTTGCGCGGCGTTTTTAGCAAAGTTTTGCCCCGATTGGTTGTATAAGCTCCTGAAACCGGCGATCAATCTGCTCGCAGGAATCCCTTCTATCGTCTACGGCTTCTTCGGTGTGACCGTCATCGTGCCGATTATCCGCAATCTCTTTGGCGGGAGCGGAAAAAGCATCCTCACAGCGTCCATCTTATTGGGAATCATGATCCTTCCCACCATCATCAGCACCACCGAATCGGCAATGCGGGCGGTACCTGCTTCCTATTACGAAGGTGCGCTTGCTCTCGGTGCGACCCATGAGCGTGCAGTGTTCAAAACGATCATGCCGGCGGCAAAATCGGGCATCCTTGCCGGCATCGTCTTGGGTATCGGCAGAGCCATCGGCGAAACGATGGCAGTCGTCATGGTCGCCGGTAATAAGACCACCTTTGCAACGAGCATCTTCGACGGCATCCGTACCATGACCTCCAATATCGTGCTGGAAATGGGCTACGCCCAGGATCTGCACAGGGAAGTGCTGATTGCAACCGGCGTTGCACTGTTCGTATTCATTTTGTTGATCAACTTGAGTTTTAATCTGCTGAAAGAGCGGGGAAACAGGAAAGAGAAACAACGCCGAAAAAAGAAGATCGTTACGGAGAATAAGGAGTAATCGAAATGGATAAATCTGTATCTGTACCCGCTCCGAAGATGCAAGCAATCAATCGGCGCGGATTTATGCAAAAGCTTCGTGAATATAAGAAGCATCCTTTTTCACTGCTCGCTTACCTGCTGGTCTGCATTGCTGCCGCGCTGACGGTTGGAGTGCTTCTGTCGCTGATCGTCTACGTATTAGTGAGAGGGATTCCCGCATTAAATCTTGAAATGTTCTCGCTGGAATATACCAGCGACAACCAATCTATGCTCCCCGCGATTATCAATACGCTCACCGTTGTCGTCGTAACTTTGCTCATTGCCGTTCCCATTGGAGTGTTTTCCGCAATTTATATGACCGAGTACGCGAAGCGGGGAAGCAAATTGGTCAAGGTGGTCCGCATGACTACTGAAACGCTCTCTGGCATTCCTTCTATCGTGTACGGTCTCTTTGGCGCAATCTTCTTCAACGGCGTGCTGGGATGGGGCTATAGTCTCCTTTCGGGCGTCTGTACGCTTGCGATCATGATCCTTCCGCTGATCATGCGAACCACGGAAGAAGCGCTGATCGCCGTTCCCGACACTTTCAGGGAGGGCAGCTTCGGGCTGGGCGCGGGACGACTTCGTACCGTCTTCAAAATAGTTCTGCCCTCCGCCGCTCCCGGCATTCTCAGCGGTATTATTCTTTCCATCGGGCGTATCATCGGTGAAACCGCCGCGTTGATCTACACCGCAGGCACCGTCACCGGGATTGCCGAATCGGTTATGGAACCGGGCAGAACGCTTGCCATCCATATGTACGCACAGACCAACGAGGGCTGGTATGAAGAGCAGGCGTTTGCAACTGCAGTAGTTCTTCTGATATTCTCCCTGCTGATGAACGCGCTCTCCGGACTGTTAGTGAAAAAACTTGGCAATAAAGAACTGAAATGAGGTTAGATATGAGTCAACAAGAAAAATTTACCATACGAGATCTTGATCTCTACTACGGCGACTTTCACGCGCTGAAAAAGGTCAATCTGTCGCTTCCCGCTAATGAGATCGTTGCATTCATCGGTCCCTCCGGCTGCGGCAAATCCACACTTCTGAAATCGCTGAATCGCATGAACGATCTGGTGGAGGGATGCAGGATCACCGGGCAAGTTTTGCTGGACGGGGAAGACGTCTACGGCAGCATGGATACGAACGCACTGCGCAAGCGAGTCGGAATGGTCTTTCAAAAGCCAAATCCGTTTCCTATGAGCATTTACGACAACGTCGCTTTCGGTCCCCGCACGCACGGCATCCGTTCCAAAGCCAAGCTGGATGAGATCGTAGAAAGATCACTCCGTCAGGCGGCAATTTGGGACGAATGTAAGGATCGCCTCAAAAAGAGCGCACTCGGTATGTCGGGCGGTCAGCAACAGCGTTTGTGTATTGCCCGCGCACTTGCAGTCGAGCCGGAGGTGCTTCTTATGGACGAACCCACCAGCGCACTCGATCCCATCTCCACCTCTAAGATCGAAGATCTGGCGTTGGAGCTGAAGAAGGATTACACGATCATTATGGTCACCCACAATATGCAGCAGGCCGCCCGCATCTCCGACAAAACCGCATTCTTCCTTCTCGGTGAAGTGGTCGAGTACGGTGAGACCGAGCAGATATTCAGTATACCCCGCGACAAGCGGACCGAAGACTACATCACGGGAAGGTTTGGTTAAGATGAGAGACAGATACAACGAACAATTAAAGGAACTGAGTGACAGCCTTATTCATATGGGTTCGCTCTGCGAGGTGGCGATCTCCGCAGCGATGAAGCTTCTTCTGGACGAGGACGAGGCAATGGCGGAAAAGGTCGCCGTTGCAGACGGAGAGATCGACCAAATGGAGCGGGAGATCGAGCAGAACTGCATGAAGCTTCTCCTGCTCCAGCATCCGATGGCGCACGATCTTCGCTCGATCTCTGCGGCAATGAAAATGATCTCCGACATGGAACGGATCGGAGACCAGGCGTTTGATATTGCGGAGCTTGCTCCTCACGTCAGTCACAGCGAAGTCAAGAACAAGATCCTGCTGAAGGAGATGGCGGTGGCAGCGATCCGGATGGTGACCGACAGCATCGATTCCTTCGTCCGCCGCGATCTGGAGCTTGCCCATCACGTCATGGAATCCGACGATGTAGTAGACGATTATTTCAATCAGATCAAAGCCAAACTGATCAGCCTTCTTTCTTCCGGAACGGAGGACGGAGAGGCTTGCATCGATCTGCTGATGGTTGCAAAATACCTGGAACGTATCGGCGACCATGCTGAAAACATCGCAGAATGGGTGGAGTTTTCCATTACGGGGATCCATAAAAGCGGTGAGCTGAAGGATCGGGAAAGGACGCGGTCTTGACAAGCGTTGCGAAATCTGTTATACTGTGGGTAATCTAACCTCCGAAGGAGCATCTATGATCACATATTCCGATATAAAGCAGGACGCCGCCGTCCGAACTTATATTCAAAAAGCAGACGAGTCCCTCCTGGCGCTGGGATATACCGAGCACAGTTTCGCTCACGTTACCAAGGTTGCCGAGACAGCGGGAAGCCTGCTGACCGAGCTGGGCTACGATAGTCGTACCGTTGAGCTTGTCAAAATCGCAGGCTATCTCCACGACATCGGCAATCTGGTGAACCGCATCGACCACTCCCAGTCGGGCGCGGTTATGGCGTTCCGTATCCTTGATCGGATGCAGATGGATCCTGCTGAGATCGCAGACGTAGTTACCGCCATCGGCAACCACGACGAGGGAACGGGTGTACCGGTCAGTGATCTTGCGGCGGCTCTGATTCTCGCTGATAAATCCGACGTGCGCTCGACCCGCGTCCGCAACGGCGATCCGTCTACCCACGATATACACGACAGAGTAAATCTGTCGGTCTATTCTTCGGCGCTAACCGTTGACAAAGCCGCAGGCATTATCCGTCTCACGCTGAAGGTCAATACTGACATCAGTGCGGTAATGGACTATTTTGAGATTTTCCTCACCCGTATGATCCTCTGCCGCAAAGCGGCAGAGCGGCTTGGACTGCGCTTTGCGCTGACCATCAACGGTCAGAATCTGTTATAATGCAAAAAGGAGCGCCAACGCGCTCCTTTTCTAGTTATTTCTTCTTTTTCGCCAGCGGATTCTTCGCCATTGCCTCTTCCATCTGCTCGTTGCTGACGTGGGTATAAATCTGCGTCGTGTTGAGCTGTGCGTGACCGAGAATATCCTTCAGCACTCGCACGTCCACGCCCCCCTCCTGATACATCAGCGTCGCCGCCGTATGACGCAGCTTGTGCGTGGAGAGCTTGCGGTTGCCGAGTCCTGCCATGTCCAAATACTTATACACCACCGTCTGTACCATCTGCTTACTGATCCGCGTACCGCGGCTGCTGACGAAGAGTGCGTTCTTCTCTTTGATTTCCAAAGTCGCCCGCACCTTCAGCCAGTCGGTGATCGCCTCCCGGCAAGCATCGTTCAGATAGATCATCCGCTCCTTATTGCCTTTGCCCACCACGCGCATGGATCGCAGATCGGGATCAATGTCGCCCAACGAAATTCCTACCAGCTCGGACAGACGCATTCCGCAGTTCAAAAACAGAGTAACCATGCAGTAGTCCCGCTTTCCGGTTTTGGACCGGGTGTCTCCCTTGATCGTGTCCAATAAAAGAATCGATTCGTCCAGCGTAAGAAACTTGGGAAGAGCTTGCTTTACACGAGGACCTTCCACGTCGCGGGCAGGATTTTCGGCAAGATAATGCTTGGTCGTTGTCAAAAACTTATAAAAACTGCGGATTGCCGATAGCTTTCGCGCTCTTGCGGCAGGCTTATTATCACGGTCGCTCGCCTCCCAGCCGACGAATTCTATAATATCGTAAGAGGTAATTTCACCGCAAAGCGTCAGATCGACCGTATCCAACGATTGCGCTTCAAATGCTTCTTGCGTAACTCTTTTATGCGATTGTTTGCAAAGATAATACCGAAAAAACTGATCCAGATCGAGCAAGTATTGCTCAACCGTCAGCTTACTGCGGTTTTGAATGGCCAGCTTATAATTTGCGAACTCGTGAAAGATAGGCGGATACTCGCGCATAGGTAGCTCCTTTCGTTAAATTGCGGAAGAATCATAGGAATATATAAATTGTTTATCGAATTTTCTTGCTTTGTTCATAATTTCCAAGTAAAATAGAAAGAGAATGTTTTTTTGAGGGAATTTATGAAACAATTTTTCAAGGATAACATTTACCAAGCAGTTCGGATGTTGCTGAATCAGATCGCGATGACCATGTTTTCGTTTATGCTGATATTTGCCGTCAGTACCGCAGGAGAAAAAAACGGCGCCAGCGACTCGACCAACGATATGTTGCTGATCCTGGTCAGCCTTCTGTCGGTGCTGTTCTATCTTTTCCTGCTCTACCATATGAGCTATGAAATGGGGCAAAAGGACGGCATTCGCATTCAAGGAAAGAGAATGTCATACTTCCGATGGAAGGGATTTTTCATTGCGTTGATCGCCAACAGCCTGAACATTCTCTTGGGACTTTTGGAGATGATCGGAAAGATCGCCATCGAAGGCGATTCGCTTTTTGCGGACGTCAGCCAGATGAATCCGTCTCCCGTTTGGGCAGCCAATCTGTACAATCTGTGCCACACCGTTGCGCGCTTTATTCAGAGTATGTATTCCGGTCTCGGCGCAACAGTTTTCCGCGGCGTCGGATTCTTCGATCTTTTGATTCCGTTGCCTGCTATCTTGGTCTGCACGGTCTTTTATCAGCTTGGTGTCCGTTACTCCGACGGCTTTATCAAGCGCACCCCTAAAGAATCCAAGAAGGCTAAGGACTCTCGCTACCAATAACTTCTGAAATCACCCGTATTCGCATATAGATTACAAAAGTATACGAATATGGGTGGTTTTTATGAAAAAATATCTGCTGATCCTATGGGTCACAGCAACAGCGGCACTGATTCTTGTAATAGGCGTTTTCGTGCTGGATCGTTACGTTTCACCGTTTACTGACTCTATTTTAACAGAAGACGGCGACAATGTCAAGGAGGCGGACGAGATTTTTGGCGAAAGCTCCTCCCGTCCCGTCATCATTTTGGATGCGGGACACGGTGGGGAAGACTCGGGTGCTGTCGGTGTGGACGGTGTTCTCGAGAAAGAACTGAATCTGTCACTGACGCTTCGCCTGCGGGATTTGTTGATCTTCGAAGGCTGGGAGGTCATCCTCACCAGAGAGGACGACCGGCTGCTTTACGATCCCGAGACCGCGCTCTCTCACAAGGTGCGGGATCTCAAAACCCGTCTCGATTACGGCGCTCGTTATCCTGATGCGGTGTTCGTCAGCATCCATATGAACAAATTCCCTGCAGAATCCTGCAAGGGATTGCAGGTCTACTATTCACCCAATCACACTTCGTCCCAAACGCTTGCCGAGCGAATCCAAAGCGACATCAAGACCTATCTGACCCCCAACAATCACCGTCTTTCGAAAAAAGCAACTACCTCTATTTTCATTCTGAGTCGCATCCAAATTCCCGCCGTTCTGGTGGAATGCGGTTTCATCTCCAACCGAGAAGAAGCGTTGCTGCTGGCAGACGAGGGCTATCAGAAAAAGCTGACGGCAGTACTGGCAACAAGCCTGTATAACGAATTTCGCTTTAACGATGTATCGGACGGCGAGATAGGCTAATCCATTCTGACATAAAGGAAGTACCATTATGAAAGCACCTAAATCGGTTTATATCTGCAGCGAATGCGGCTACCAATCCGCTCGTTGGCTGGGCAAATGTCCCACTTGCTCCTCTTGGAACACGCTGGAGGAGCAGGTCGCAGAAGAGCCCGCTACTGCACCGCAAAAGGGAAGAGCTCGCATTTCCGCCGTTACCGAATCTGCGGCAGTTCCGTATAAGAAGCTGGAGTTACCCGAATACATCCGCTCCGCAACCGGCATGGAGGAGCTGGATCGCGTCCTGGGCGGAGGCATCGTGGAGGGCTCGGTGGTTCTGCTGGCAGGTGAGCCGGGCATTGGAAAATCCACCCTGTTGATGCAGATCTGTGACGTTCTGTCCGCCCGCCGAAAGGTACTTTACATCTCCGGAGAGGAATCGGGCGGTCAGCTTAAATATCGTGCCCAGCGCTTGGGGATCGAGGGAGAAAACCTCTACATCCTCACAGAAACTGCAATGGATCGCATCATTGCGCAGATCGAGTTGATCGAGCCTGAGTTCGTAATCGTGGACTCCATCCAGACCATGTACTGCGAAGGTGTTGCCTCCTCCGCTGGCAGCGTCAGCCAAATCAAAGAATCTACCATGCGGCTGATCGCTATAGCCAAAAGCCGCGGCATTTCGGTACTCCTGGTGGGTCACGTCAATAAAGAGGGCAGTATCGCGGGTCCCAAGGTCATGGAGCATATGGTAGACGCCGTCCTGTCCTTCGAGGGTGACCGTCAACAGATCTTCCGAATTATCCGCGCCGTCAAGAACCGCTACGGCTCCACCAACGAGATCGGCGTGTTCGAAATGGGAGAGAAGGGGCTTTCTGAGGTAGCCAATCCTTCCGAGCTGCTCCTGTCGGGCAGACCCGAGGACGCATCGGGCAACTGCGCCGTCTGCATCATGGAGGGCACCCGTCCACTGATCACCGAGATCCAGGCGTTGACCGCCGATACCTCCTTTGCATCTCCCCGCCGCACCTCCAACGGCTTTGATTACAGCAGACTCTATCTGATCCTCGCCGTTCTTGAAAAGCGTTTGGGACTGCATCTTTCTACCGTTGATGCCTATCTGAACGTCATTGGCGGCATCACGTTGGACGAGCCTGCCGCAGATCTTGCGGTAGCTTTGTCACTGATCTCATCCTTCAAGGATATCACGATTGATCGCAGTCTCATCGCCTTTGGTGAGTTGGGGCTTTCCGGTGAATGCAGAGCAGTTTCTACCCCCGAACTGCGAATCCGCGAGGCAGAACGGCTGGGATTTGAGACCGTCGTCCTCCCGCGCCGCTCTTATGACAAGCTGATGCAGACCAAATTTAAGACCGGCGTCACACTGGTTCCGGTCAAGAGTCTTTTCGATGCTGTAAGAATTTTGGCGAAATAAGAAAAAACTCTTGCAAAAAACGCAAACGTGTGATATACTAAACTGTATTATTATGAATTTGAGCATACCACGGAGGTAATCAATGCCTTTTCCTTCTGACATTGAGATCGCACAGAATGCGAAAATGAAGCCCATCACCGCAATCGCCGATGAGCTCGGCATCTGCGAAGACGAACTGGAAACCTACGGTCGTTACAAAGCCAAGATCAACGACCGCTTCATCAAACGAAACGCCGAACGTCCCGACGGTAAACTGATCCTCGTGACCGCCATCAATCCCACTCCGGCAGGAGAGGGAAAGACCACCACTACCGTGGGGCTCGGTCAGGCAATGGCGAAGATCGGTAAAAAGGCGGTCATCGCACTGCGCGAGCCTTCCCTGGGACCCGTATTCGGTATCAAGGGCGGTGCGGCTGGCGGCGGATATGCGCAGGTCGTTCCCATGGAGGACATCAACCTTCACTTTACCGGTGACTTTCACGCCATCACCGCAGCAAACAATCTGCTTTCGGCAATGATCGACAATCATATTATGCAGGGCAATGCTCTCGGCATCGATCAGCGTCGGATCCTGTTCCCCCGCGTGACCGACACCAACGACCGCGCACTGCGGAACATTATCGTCGGTCTTGGCAAAAAGATCGACGGCATCCCCCGCGAAGACCACTTTATGATCACCGTCGCCAGCGAGATCATGGCGATCCTCTGCCTTGCCGAGGACATCGCCGATCTGAAAGCGCGCCTTGGCGCGATGCTGGTTGCATATACCTACGATAACAAGCCCGTCTACGCCCGCGAGATCGGTTGTGTGGGCGCAATGGCGGCGCTCCTGAAGGACGCCATGTCACCCAATTTGGTGCAGACGCTGGAAAATACTCCCGCCCTCATTCACGGCGGTCCTTTCGCCAATATCGCCCACGGCTGTAACTCGGTCAAGGCTACCAAGCTTGCTTTGAAGCTGGGCGACTACGCCATCACCGAAGCTGGATTCGGCGCAGACCTTGGCGCAGAGAAATTCCTGGATATCAAGTGCCGTGCCGCAGGGCTGACTCCTTCCTGCGTGGTGCTGGTGGCGACCGTACGCGCGCTGAAATACAACGGGGGTCTGAAAAAGGAAGAGCTGGCTGCCGAGAATCTTCCTGCACTG
The DNA here is from genome assembly GCA_017451585.1 of Clostridia bacterium. GTDB lineage: Bacteria > Bacillota > Clostridia > Oscillospirales > CAG-272 > CAKSQF01. The sequence goes on along the minus strand of JAFTOC010000052.1, from coordinate 54,106 downwards.
CAGAAGGGCATCTGCAATCTGGAAGCCCATATCGACAACCTGCAGCAGTACGGTCTGCCCGTAGTGGTTGCGATGAACCGTTTCGGCACCGACACCGAGGCAGAGCTTGAGCTGGTACGCAGTACCTGCGCCGCAAAGGGCGTCAAGGTAGCTTTATCAGAGGTCTTTGCCAAGGGTGGAGCGGGCGGCATCGAGCTTGCCAATCTGGTCATTGAGGCGTGCGAGCAGCCTTCCGAATTTAAGCTTCTCTATCCCGATTATGCCTCTCTGAAAGACAAGATCTGCATCGTTGCCGAGAAGATCTACGGAGCCGACGGAGTGAACTTCGAGGCAGCCGCTCTGAAGTCCCTTTCCGAGATCGAAGCGCTGGATCCCGACTATTGTCGTCTGCCTATTTGCGTTGCTAAAACCCAGTATTCGCTCTCTGATGATCCCGCCCGCTTGGGCAGACCTGCCGGTTTTGACATCACCGTCCGCGACGTGAAACTCTCCGCAGGCGCAAGATTCGTAGTGGTCTACACCGGCGCAATTATGACCATGCCCGGACTGCCCAAGGTTCCCGCCGCTTTGAACATCGATGTGACCAACGACGGCGTTATCACCGGACTTTCCTGATCAAATCAATATGAAAACGAAACTCATTTACAAGATTCTCTCCCACAATGTGGGAGAGACGGAATCAGCAGGTGCTCTTTTGGGAGCATTGCTTAAAAACGGCGACTTCGTTGCCATGTACGGTGATCTGGGCGTTGGCAAGACCGCCTTCGTGCGGGGCATTGCTACGATTCTTGCTCCCGACGCAGACGTCTGCAGTCCCACCTATGCCATCTGCAATGAATATGAGGGTAAAAACTGTACGCTCTGCCATTTTGACGTCTATCGCATCAGCAGTGAAGAAGATCTCTACGCCTGCGGCTTCTACGATTACGTAAACTGTATCAGCGTCGTAGAGTGGAGCGAAAACATTCCCTTCGCCCTGCCCGAGCACTATTACCGCGTTTCCATTGCGAAGGTGGAGGGCGGCGACGAGAATCTGCGCACCGTCACGATTGAAGAGGTGACGGTATGAAGATCCTTGCCGTTGAATCGTCCGCGCTGACCGCGTCGGTTGCCGTCTGTGAGGATGAGCGCCCCATTGCGGAGATGACTCTGCAGACAGGGAATACCCACAGCGATACGCTCCTTCCCATGGTGGAACAGCTCCTCGCCCACGCGGGGCTGACCGTGCAGGACATTGACTTATTTGCAGTTCCGATAGGTCCCGGTTCCTTTACCGGTATCCGCATCGGCGTTTCACTAATCAAAGGACTCGCCTTCGACAGCGGGAAGCCCTGCGTCGGCGCCTCCTCACTGGAGGGAATGGCGTATAATTTGACAGGCTTCCGGGGAATCCTTTGCCCCGTGATGGATGCCCGCCGCAATCAGTTGTATAACGCGCTCTTCCGTTTCGAATGCGACCGACTCGTCCGCATTACCGAGGATCGGTTGATCCCCGCTACCGATCTTGCCGCCGAGCTGTCCACCTATGACGAGCCTGTAATCCTGACCGGGGAGGGAAGCGGCATCTTGCAGAAAGCTTCTCCCGATGCAATCACCTATATTATCCCTTCGCCTTTAATGGCTACTCCAAACGCCGTCGGCGTGGCACAGCTTGCCCTACAGATGTATCGGTCGGGACAAGCCGTCAGCGACGATCAGCTGCTTCCCGTGTACCTTCGTCCCAGTCAAGCGGAGCGGGAGCGCAACGAACGCCTTGCCGAGGAAAAATCGGCGCAATCATGACATATTTCGGAGAAAAACTTATGAAAACTATCGCTTTTGGATGTGACCACGGCGGCTTTGACCTGAAAGCTACCGTTATCAATCACCTGCAGGAAGCAGGCTATACCGTCATCGACTGCGGCTGTGACAGCACCGCATCGGTAGACTATCCCATCTATGCAGACAAGGTTTGCAACGCTATCACCGAGGGCAAAGCAGATCTCGGTATTCTGATCTGCGGTACCGGTCTCGGTATGTCAATCGCTGCTAACAAACACGCAGGCATCCGCGCTTCTGCCTGCGAGAACACCTTCTCCGCACGCATGACCCGTGAGCATAACGACGCGAACGTGCTCTGTTTGGGTGCCCGCGTTATCGGTGCAGGTCTCTGCCTTGACATGGTGGATCTGTTCGTCACCACCGAGTTCGCCGGCGGTCGTCATCAAAAGCGCGTGGATATGCTCAACGCGCTGGACGTGTAAATGTGATGCCCAAACGAACATTTTCCGCGATCCTTGCGATCGTATTGCTGCTGCCCGTGCTGTTTGCATTGGGCAGTTGCAGTGTTTCTGCCCCTAACGGAGACAAACCAATGGTGGTGACCACCATTTTCCCACCGTACGACTTTGCCCGTCAGGTAGCGGGGGATTGCATCGACCTGTCGGTGCTGGTAACGGTCACCGACAGCCACAGCTTTTCGCCAACTGCCGCCGATATGGCAAAGATCGAAGAGTGCGATCTCTTTGTCTACACGGGCGGTGACGGCGACGTGTGGGCAGAGGATTTTCTCGCACAGATCGACACCTCCGACAAGATCGTCATCAACATGATGGAGCATTGCACCCTGATCGAGTCAGAGCACCATCACGACCATGCGCACACGCACGAGCATGACCACGATCCCAATGAGGAGACCTATGACGAACACGTTTGGCTGGATCCTCACAATGCGATCTTGATCGTGGAGGCGATCCGCGACGCGCTGATCTCCATTGATCCTGCCTACGAGACCGATTACAGAGCCGGCGCCGACGACTATCTTGCCCAGCTTGTCGCGCTGGACGAGGATTACCATACGACGATCACGTCGGCGAAGCATCACTCTATCGTAGTAGCGGATCAGTTTCCTTATCGCTATCTTTGCGAAGCCTATGGCATCGACTATATCTCCGCCATCGACGGATGCGGTTCCGCGTCTGATCTGACCGCTATCGCATACGACGATCTGATCTCGGCGCTGGACGTTAATGGGCTGTCGGTGATCCTCTGTACCGAATATTCAGACCGCTCCGTTGCGCAGACGGTCCTGCGGGAGAGCGACAGAGAGGACATTCGGATCCTTTCGCTTCACTCCTGCCACACGCTGACGAAGTCAGCCATCCGGGAAGGGCAGACCTATCTTTTGCTGATGAGGGAAAATCTGCAGATCCTTTCCGAAGCACTCAACTGATTATGGGAGAACACAATGGCATATCTTGTATGTGAAGATCTTACCTTCTCCTACGACGGAAGAACGGTCATCGATCATTTGTCTTTTTCGGTAGACAAGGGCGCACTGGTCTGCATCGTCGGCGAAAACGGTGCGGGAAAAAGCACCTTGGTCAAGGGAATTTTAGGGTTAAAAAAGGCAGACACCGGCTCCGTCAGATTGGCAGACGGACGTGGGCATTCTATGCCACAGATCGGCTATCTGCCTCAACAAAGCGAGCAGGTAAAGGACTTTCCCGCCTCCGTGCGGGAGGTCGTACGCTCCGGATGTCTCGGTGCGCGCAAATGCAGCCGTCTGGGATTTTCGCTCTCCTCGCTCTATCCCTTCTACTCGGCATTTGAAAAACGGCAGGCGGACGCCGCAATGGAGCGAATGGGCATTCTGTCTCTTGCAGACCGCAACTGTTCGGAGCTGTCCGGAGGACAGAAACAGAGAATGCTACTCGCTCGCGGACTGTGTGCCGCAGGGCGGCTCTTTCTGCTGGACGAGCCAACCGCAGGTCTGGATACCGCCGCCACCGCCGATCTCTACCAGCTCATTTCAGAGCTCAACCGTGAGGACGGAATGACGATCCTTATGGTTACTCATGATCCTGCCGTCCTGCCCCGACTGGCAACTCACGTGCTTCATCTGGGTCAACTGCAAAACTTCTACGGTACGCTGGACGAATATCGCGAGACCGAACTTGGCAGACGCTACTTGGGAGGTGAGATCCGATGACTCCGGAGCGTTTCTTCTATCTATTCACCCGTTCTTACGTTCTGTATCCCTTTATTGCCGGCATCGCCGTATCGCTGATCGCCGCCGTGATCGGTGTCAGCCTCGTGCAAAAGCGTTATTCTATGATCGGTGACGGACTTTCCCACGTGGGATTTGCGTCTCTCGCTATCTCCTCTGCCGTCGGGATGGCAGGCTCACTTTGGATCTCGCTTCCGATCGTAACGGTATCTGCCGTATGCCTTCTGCGGCTGAGGGAAAACAACAAAGTGAAGGGAGACGCCGCCATTGCGATCCTTTCCACCGGTGCCCTGGCAGTCGGCACGATTATCGCCCAGAAATCCACGGGACTTGGGGGCGACGTATGCAACTATATGTTCGGCAGTACCAGCATTTTTGCCATGACTCCCGGCGACTTCGTCACCACCGTTGTGCTTGCGCTGGTAATGCTCGTGCTCTATCTCTTTTTCTATCACAAATTCTTCCTCGTTTCCTTTGACGAATCCTTTGGCAAAGCCATTGGCGTACGGGTTTCTTTCTATAACACCTTCCTGGCGATTCTCACCGCCGTTACCATCGTGATCGGTATGAAGATGATGGGTGCGATGCTCATTTCCAGCCTGATCGTTTTCCCCACGCTGACCGCCGTACGGTTTTGCAAGACCTTCCGTTCTGTAACGATTGCCGCCGGCATCCTATCGGTCTGCACCTATGTGGTCGGATTTGCACTGTCAATTGCGCTGTCTACACCTCCCGGAGCCACCATCGTAATCGTAGACATTGCCGTGTTCCTGCTGTTCTGCGCTATCGGTGTGCTGAAAAACCACCTGAAGAGAGGATAATCGGATGAACGAGATCTTTTCCCGTACGGCACTCCTCTTCGGCGAGGGAGCCGTCGAAGCGCTGTCGCATAAAACCGTCGCCCTTTTCGGGCTTGGCGGAGTCGGCGGAAACGCCGCAGAGGCATTGGTGCGGGCAGGCGTCGGTAAGCTGCTATTGATCGATAACGATACCGTCTCGCCCTCCAATCTGAACCGCCAACTGATCGCTCTGCAAAGCACGATCGGTATGCCCAAGACCCGCGCGTTAGCGAAGCGGCTTCGCGACATCAATCCTGATGTCGAAATCGTGGAGTATCCGCTCTTCTATCTTCCGGAGACTGCCGATGGCGTGGATCTTGTCGGCTGTGATTATATTATCGATTGCATCGACACCACCTCCGCCAAAATTGAGCTGGTTCTCCGTGCAGCACGATTCCGCATTCCGCTCATCTCTTCCATGGGCACCGGCAATAAGACCGATCCCACCAAGCTGCAGGTCAGCGATCTGTCCAAGACCTCCACCTGCCCGCTGGCGCGGGTAATGCGTCGCGAGCTGAAGCAACGTGGGATCAACCACATGAAAGTCGTTTGGTCCCCCGAGCCTCCCCGCACGCCCCTCGGAACGCCTGTTTCAGAGCGAGGCAAGCCTATTCCCGCAAGTACACCATTTGTTCCACCCGTTGCAGGCATTTTGATCGCACGCACCGTCGTGTGTGACCTGATCGCTTTTGAAGATTCCGTGCCGTGTATCCCTCATTAAGCAAGTCGCACCCAACCTAATGCACAACTCCACCCCTTGGAAAGTTCGCTTTCCAAGGGGCATTTACTTCTAATATTCCGTCCGATCCGCATACAATAGAGCGTATATAAACGAAAGGACGGATATCATAGTGAAATACAACGGTCTGTCGGAAGCAGAGGTTCAGGCGTCAGCGGAGCGATATGGCACCAATCGGCTCTCTAAACAAAAAAAACAGAGCTTTCTCTCCCGTTTACTGAAAAACTTAGGAGATCCCATTATCCGTATCCTGCTGGCGGCGCTGGGGATCAATCTGGTCTTTATGCTGGGAAGCTTCGACTGGTTCGAAACGGTAGGCATCGTGTTGGCGATCTCTATCGCGACGCTGGTCACTACCATATCCGAATACGGAAGCGAGAAAGCCTTCGAAAAGCTACACGCAGAGGCGGAAGCGGTGGAGGTACGGGTGATCCGCAGGGGAGAGATTCGAAAAATTCCGTTAGAAACGCTGGTCGTAGGAGATTTGGTATTGATCTCAGCAGGCGATCAAGTCCCCGCAGACGGCATTCTCCTTTCCGGGGCGCTGACGGCAGATCAATCCGCCCTGAACGGTGAGAGCCGAGAAGTGAAAAAGTTTCCGCTCCCGGGAAACCGCCCCGTCAGCGATCCCGACAGCCCTGCCTGTCTGCTCCGCGGCGTGTCGGTCTGCTCGGGCGAGGGGATCATGCAGGTGCTCAGCGTAGGCGACGCGACGGTTTACGGCTCGCTTGCCAAAGAACTGCAGAGCGAAAAGCGGGAAAGTCCGCTGAAGCTTCGCCTGTCCCATCTGGCGTCGGTCATCAGCAAGATCGGCTACGTTGCGGCTGCTGTGGTCGCGCTCTCCTACTACGTCAACGCCCTGCTGATCGAAAGCGGATTTGAGAAGATTCTGATTGCCGCCAAATTCACCGATCTGCGCTGGCAATCGGAAACGCTTCTGCACTGTCTGACCCTTGCAATCACGCTGATCGTGGTCGCCGTTCCCGAGGGACTGCCCATGATGATCACCGTAGTGCTGTCGTCCAACATGAAGAAGATGCTGAAGGACGGCATACTGGTGCGCAAATTGGTGGGCATCGAGACAGCCGGCAGTCTGAATATCCTGTTCACCGATAAGACCGGAACCCTGACCACCGGCAAACAGACGGTCCTGTCGCTGATCGACGGAACGGGCAGGGAACACCCGTTGAACGAATGCAAAAATAAGCCGCTGGGAAAAGCCGCTAAAGAAGCAATCCTTTGCACAGGGCAATGGCAGGTGGCAGACGGAGAGTTTACTGCGGCGAATCCCGCCGACCGCGCCTTTGCCAAAGCATTTGCCATCAGCAGTCGATCCCAAATGCAGCTCAGACGCACCGTTCCCTTCGACAGTAGCAAAAAATATTCTGCCGCAGAGCTTACCGACGGTACTGTTTATATCAAGGGCGCTCCCGAAAAGCTCTATCCCCATTTACAGAATGCAATCGGGGCGGACGGTAATGTCACCGCAGTCAACCGATCCGCGCTGGAATCAGCCGCAGGACGGCTGGCAAGAAGCGGATGCCGCTTGATCGCCATCGCCAAAGGGAATACCTATCCGGGAGAGGATGGCAAGTTCGGCGCGCTGACTCTCATCGCCCTTGCCGTGATCCGCGATCCCGTCCGCGCGGACGCCCCGTCAGCCCTTGCCGAGCTACAACAAGCAGGAATCGGTGTGGTCATGGTCACGGGCGACGCACCCGATACGGCGACCGCCATCGCAGGTGAATGCGGACTCCTCCGATGCGGCAGAACCCGCGTCATCACCGGTGCAGAGCTGGCAAAGCTGGACGATCAAGCGGTGAAGGAGCTTTTACCGTCATTAGCGGTGGTCGCTCGCGCGCTCCCCTCAGACAAATCACGGTTGGTGCGCGTCGCACAGTCGATGGAGCTGGTCACGGGCATGACAGGCGACGGCATCAACGACGCCCCCGCCTTAAAGATCGCCGACGTGGGCTTTGCCATGGGTAGCGGTACAGAGATAGCCAAGGAGGCGGGGGACATCGTTCTCTTCGGCGACAGCATCCGCTACATTGCCCGTGCCGTCCTATACGGCAGAACCATTTTCGCCAGCATACAAAAATTTATCCTGTTCCAGCTGACCATGAATTTCTCGGCAATGGGCATCTCACTGATCGGCCCTTTTATCGGCATCGACACTCCCATCACGGTGGTACAGATGCTCTGGATCAACATCATTATGGACACTCTGGGCGCGCTGGCATTCGCAGGAGAGCCGCCTACCCGTGAACTGATGCGGGAGATGCCTAAACGTCGAAGCGAGCCGCTTCTCTCCCGAGAGATGGCGTATCGCATCGCCTATTGCGGCAGTTGGACCCTTGCCGTCTGCATCTTCTTTCTCAGCAGCGACGTCATGCGAAACGTCTTTGGCTTCTACGACGGCTCGATTCTATTCCTCAGCGCGTTCTTCTGCCTGTTCATCTTCCTGGGACTTGCAAACTGCTTCATCGCTCGCACGCCTCGTCTGAATCTGACCGCTCATCTGAGAGAAAATCGCGCTTTCATCGCTATTATGCTGACGGTGACCCTGATTCAGCTTTGCATGATCTATTTCGGCGGTAGCGTCTTCCGTGCCGCACCGCTCCCCGTCGGAAAGTTGTTGGCCGTCCTCCTGCTTGCCGTATCGGTGATTCCCTTGGAGCTGTTCCGCCGATTTTGGAACCGTCTTCGACCACGTCAAAAGAAGTCGGCAAAGATGTGCAACGAAGCCTCCTGACCACTGTAAAATTTGTTGAAATTGCCATATTGCTTTTTAGAAAACTTTGTAGTATAATAATATGGCGATGGAGGCATAGCTCAGCTGGTTAGAGTGCATGCTTGACATGCATGAGGTCACTGGTTCGATCCCAGTTGTCTCCACCAAACCGACTTGCGAAAGCAGGTCGGTTTTTTGCATATTCTTGAAAAATTTCTAATACCGTGTCGGAAAACGCTCTGCTGATGCGTTTAGTTAAATGAAGGGAGGGAAGACGAATGCTCGACTCCATACGAAAAAAGCATATACAAAAATCCTGCGACAAAGCTATCTGTGCCATCGCAGGAGGTAATCCCCAACCGCTGGAGGTGATCCACGACCTGATGGGACACGAAATTTTCTCGGTAGTCCTACAGATCGTTGGCTCTCACGCAGATGCGGACGACGTTTATCAGGAAGTGATGCTGACCATTCTGCAATCAGCAGAGCAGTACATTCTCGAAACCAATGCCAAAGCGTGGATTCTGAAGATCGCTCGAAGCCGCGCCACCGATCTTTTACGCCGGCAAAGACAGCACATTCCGCTGGAGGAGGTCGAATCTCTTCTCCCACAGGAAGATGGCATCGGAGACGTCGTCGAGTCCATGAGCGTCAGCGACGCCATGAAAACGCTGTCTCCCGATGATCGGCTGATCCTGTCCCTGAAGCTGCATTCGGGACTAAAACTCCGCGAGATCGCCGAGGTCATGTCGATGACCGATTCTGCTGTAGAAAAACGCTACGAACGCGCCATTGCGAAGCTTCGTAAGATACTGAAATAAGGAGGATACGATGAAAAAGAAATCTGTTGAACGCAAGTTGAAGCGTCATTTTCAAGATCAAACCGAATATCTTCCTACGCTGGCGGTGGAAGGTGTAACGAATCACCGCCGTGTCTATTCTGCTCGCCGTCTGCAGAAGCCTCTGCTGATCGCCCTGACCGCGTATCTGGCGATCTCGATTGCAGTGGTCGCTTGGGTAGCGGTGCGGTATATGGATGAAGTAGAACCAGCGGCGACTACTACGCAAACTTCGGATGAGACCGAGTCGGAAGAATATGCTCCCGATCCCAAACAGTATTACGATGAGAATGGAGTTTACGTATGCGAAAATGTGCCCATTTCATGGAATATGGAGCAAACATTTGTAGATATTTCGGATATTAAACCTATTTTTTCATTTGAACCGGCACCTGAGAATTCAGGAATTAATATATCCGGTGTTATTAGAGGCGAATATCCCGGAACGGTGGCTATCATAGAGAAAATATCTTCTGTTAGTTATTATAAATCCTATGAGGACGGGAGAGCGCCGCTGGCATACACTTTATCTACGTTGAAAATTTTGGATTTGCCTGACGAAAATACAGATGGTTTGGTAATAGGCGATGAAGTTACTGTTTTGGAATCATACGCATTTTCTCCGGAAGATCCCGATCGGATATATCATTCACACTTCAGAGTGGATTTTGGATATAAATTGATTCCAGTAGTCTTCGGAATCATCGCTACCGATTCACCCTATCTGGTTGTCTTGATGGACGGAGAACCGTTTGAAAAACAATTTAATTGTTACGAGACCGGAAAGGAACTGAGCGAATCAATCGCACTCACTGAGCCTGTATACTTTTGTTACTCGGATATATATCCACTCTCAGGTGATGTCTACTGGAGCTTATTTGAATCATATTTTATAGAGTATCATGTAAGTATTTGCAATGATAAATCCAGTTGGTATTGGGGATACAATCAAGCGTTAAATGAGTATTACTGGAATGAGGAGAATGACATTGAATAAATCTGACATCATAACCCCAAACATCATGCCTACCCTCGAAATCATCGGCTCCAACAGCCATCCTACCTTTACCAAGACCCGCATCGCCTGCCGTGGCATCGTCGTGCGCGACGGGATGCTCCTCCTCTCCCGGGAGACGGTCACCGATTGGTGGCTGATCCCTGGCGGTGGTCTGGAAGCGGACGAGACCGCCGAAGAATGCTGCATCCGCGAGGTCAGGGAAGAGACAGGCTACATCGTCCGCCCTGTCTCCCAATTTCTGACTCTGCACGAGTATTACGAAGAATGGCGTTACACCAGTCACTACTTCATTTGCGAAGTGCAGGAAAAAGGTGAACCATCCCTCACCAAGCAAGAGCAACAGCGCGGACTCGTCCCCGAATGGATGGAGCTTGAAGATGCCCTTGCCATCTTCGCAAAGCATCAGGACTATGCGGAAACTTCCGAGGAAAAACGGGGCTCCTATCTGCGGGAATACACCGCACTTTCTGAATATTTGAAACTTCGAAATTCTTGTAAATAACACTGCAAACGCCCTCGGCTACTTGACAGCCGAGGGCGTTTATGTTATACTGTTGTAAATCCTACCAAGAAAGGGAATCGTAAAATGAAATCCTTTGTCAAAATCGTTAGTCTGTTGCTGGTATTAGTGTCTGGAATTTCCCAGGTCGCCTGCAGTAAGTCAGCCGACAGCAATACCACCACACTCGTATCTACGGCAGCCACTACCACCGTAAACCAAGAAGAGGAGAAAACACCCGTGGAATATACCTTTGATTCATCCGTTCCCAAAGCTGCGGTCCAGGCAACAACCCTGTATCAGATCGGCGAGCCCTCGTCCTTTTCCGATAAGCTGGCGGTCTCCACTCTGCAGGGACTGGTCGCTAACCTCTCCGAAGAGCAGATCATGATCTCCGGCGGCGCTTACAACAATTACCGTACCTACTTAAAGCGCACTTGGGGATGTACCTACCAATCCAAAGTTGACGGCAACGCAATCACCCTTGCGCCGCTGATGGCACACTATAAGGATCTGCTGTCCGGTTACATTCTCGCCTCCGCCGATTCCTCCTCCGATTCCGGTAACGTCGCCATCTCCCTTGCGGGCATACTGAACGCCGTCGTGGTTACTCCCGAGAATCAGAAGATCTGTGACGATCTGGGCATGACCTGCCTGCTGGACGCCACCGATAAGGATGACGCGTGGCTCCGTTCCTCCGAATATTGGGCTTCACTCAATCAAACGATCGCCTTCGAACAGCCTCTGTCCATGGCGCCAAAGCTGGTGGACTACGCCGTTATGTCCAAGTCCTATTTCTCCTTCTATAACGGTCACAATTCCACCGAGCACCGCAACAAGTACAAATTCCTCTCCGACGGCGGCATCGTCTTCGGCTACAACAATACGCTGGGGGAATACGATACCGTAGCGTCCTTCTCGGCGGAAAACATTCAGATGATCCCCTCTGACCACGCTTACAATCTCTCCACCCTCAGCGGCTTTAAGACCGCCGTGCTGGAGCAGAAAACTGCCGATACCGGAGATGATACGTCCAAGAAAGTCCATACCGTCTGCATCATTATGTCCGACGGCGACAACGTCCAGTGGATGACCAACGACTTCACCACCTCCGACAAATGGTGGGCAAACAAGAATCGCGGCAAATTCAATATGGGCTGGGGACTTCCCGCCACCGCCATCGACCTGACCGCTCCCTTTGCAGAATATCTTTACGATAGTATGAGCGAAAAGGATGAGTTCATTATGTAGCTCGGCGGGCTCGGCTATACCTTCCCCTCCAAATGGACTGCCAAAGCACGGGAAGAGATGGCGGCGAAGCTGTCCGAATACATGATCCGCAGTGACCTGCACTACGCCGAGATCCTGGACGATAACGGTATGACCCGAACGGTAATGAACTCCTTCACCAAGCAGGATGGCATCGACGGTCTCTTCTACATCGATTATTCCAACTATGCGGGCATGAACGGCAAGATCCTGTGGTCTAACGGTAAGCCCGTAGTGGCCGCCCGCTATCGCCTCTGGGCAAATACTTCCGACGGATCGGTTGACGGCATAGCGAGGGCAATTAACCGTGCATCCACTGACCCTACCGATGCGGACGCTTATTCCTTCATCATCGTACACGCATGGTCGGGACTGTCGGGAAATAATTTGGTTGAAGGCGGCAATACCATGAACGCGGTCGCAGAGCTGGTTCGTTCACTGGACAGTGACGTAGAAGTAGTAACGCCCTCTGAGTTTATGAACCGAATCATTGCGAACGAGGCAAAGTAATATGAGCGAAGTGCTGAATTATCAAAAATCGATTCCCATCAGATACACCGTTGACGTCTTCGTTGCAGGCGGCGGTCCCGCAGGATTTGCGGCAGCCGTTGCCGCAGCGCGTCAGGGCAAGCGAGTCTATCTTGCTGAGGCAGGCGGCTCCTTCGGCGGCTCCGGAACCATTGGACTGGTTCCTTCCTTTGCACAGTTCACCGACGGCGAGCACTTCCTGGCCGACGGCATCGGCAGGGAAGTTTACGAAAAGCTCTTCGGCTATCCGGCGCGTGAGCAGGAGCGAGGCTTCAAGCCCTTCTCGGTGGAACGGCTGAAGGATGTCTACGACGAAATGGCGACCGCCGCAGGGGTAGAGTTCACCTTCTTCACCCGTCTGGTGGACGTGATCTCCACCGACGGCAAGGTGGATGCGGTGATTCTTACCGCTAAGAGCGGGCTGTTTGCCGTCAAAGCCTCCGTCTACGTCGACTGTACCGGTGACGCCGATCTGGTGGAATGGGCAGGGGGCGAGACGGTCTACGGAGACGAAAACGGTGTTGCTATGCCTGTTACGCTTTGCTCACTGTGGGCAAACATCGACTACAAGCGTATCGATCAACACGCCACCAGCCGCCTTGATGAAGCCTTTCGTGACGGCGTGTTTACGAAAGAAGACCGTCATATTCCCGGGATTCAATGGACAGAGCCCAAGAAGGGAATCGGCGGCGGAAATATCGGCCACGTCTACCAGGTAGACGCCCGCGACGAGCGCTCCCTCACCGACGCCATGCTGGAGGGACGCCGCACCGTCCGCGAGTTTGAGCGATATTACAGCGAGTATCTCCACGGCTACGAGGATATGCACCTCTGCTATACCGCCGATCTACTGGGCATCCGAGAATCCCGCCGCATTGTGGGAGATTACGTCCTCACAGGCGCTGATTTCGTCGCCAGAGCGTCTTTTGACGATGAGATAGGCAGATACGCCTACCCTGTGGATATCCACGCTATGAAGCCTGACAGTGCCTCATTCGCCGCCTTCGAAAAGGAATACCACACCCTACGTTACGCTGTCGGCGAATCTTACGGTATCCCGTACCGTACGCTGATCCCGCGGGGGCTTGCCAACGTCCTTGCCGCCGGCAGATGCATTTCTACTGACCGTCAGATGCAGGCGTCCATCCGCGTCATGCCCGGATGCTTCATCACCGGACAGGCGGCAGGCATTGCCGCCGCACTGGCATCCGAGAAGGGCGGGGAAGTACGATCGGTGGAAACCGATGCTCTGCAGGCGAAGCTACGTCAGATGGGCGCGTATTTGCCTACAACGTAATCAGCGAGATGCAATATAACAAGCGACAGCAACATACTTTTCGTACGTTGCTGTCGCTTAAATTTTAGGGAGATTTTATTCTTCAGACTCTTCCAGTATACACTCGATCCAATTGAGATCATCCACCAAGTTAACATACGCAATTTCGCCGTTGGGCGCGCCAATTTCCAAGTATACAGATCCGTGGTTGGAGTCGGAGATTTCATAATAGTAGCTCCCAAGTGTACCTTGGGCGTTGGGTTGTCCGAATGTTGAAGTAAAATCTGCCCAATTGGTATTTGATTTCAAATAAGCTTCTATCTCTGACAAATTCAAATTGCGTTCTATAGGAGTAAATTCATATGGTAAAGCATTGATGCATCTGACTTCCGCTTCCAGCTCTTGTTCCGCATATACCCAAACGGATAAGTGGTATTTTCATCGCGGATGAACGTACAGTATTCATCTGCTGTGTAAAAGAAAACTCGATTCAAACCGATATTGTCCGACGAAAAATCATCTTCATATATCAACTCAATATACACCCAAAAATACCGGTTATTACTGACTACAGGAAATGTTGCGTACGCCATGGATTTATACATACCCGCATCATCCGCATATTCACCGCCGAGAAGTCCGTCAAACATGATCGCTGTCGTTGATCTCGGGTAGATAGAAATCAGCTTGTCTATTTGTTCATCCAAATCCGAATCGCTGCTTAAAACCGTACGTGAAAACAGCGATTTGATTTCATCAGAATCCCCTTTATCAAGCGCGTTAAAAAAGCATCGATTTTTTGCTGATATATCGTTTCTTCTTCCAGACGCAGATAAGACCCGCACCCTGCTATAGTTAATATTAAAACTATAAAAACTACAAAAGAAAGTAAAGTGCGTATATGTTTCATATCATTCCTCGGTGACTAATCATAATACTTGCTTCGTCTCTTCCAAACGACCGTATGACGCACGACCATTACCACGATCACCACGATCACCAGGATACAGAGCACGTAGACCGAAATGCCGATGGAATCGCTCAGCTTTACGTCCTCCCAAAGTCCGTTGACCATGTTCAGCGTGTCCCGATCCAGATTTTTGAAGCAATATTTGTCGTACTGCCCGTGAAAGTCGAAATCCTCCGGATACAGAATATCCATCGCATCCTCGTGGATAGAATTCATATACTCCGCGTACTCGGGATCGTTGTAGACCAGCGAGTTGGGAGAAGCATAGTAAGTACACTCGGCGTTGGCAATGGCGGCGTCACGGGAGAGCATGAAGTTGATGAAGATCTCAGCTGCTTCCTTGTTTTGACATCCCTTCGGCACGCACATTGCGTCCACGAACAGATTGGAGCCCTCCTCGGGATAATAGAAACACAGTGCGTCGTTATCCTCGTACATATAGAGATAATCGCCTGCATAGTACGCCGCGATAGCGGCGTCTCCGTTCATCATCTCACCGAACACTTCGTCCATCACGAAGGATTTGAGAATCGGCTTTTGAGCGATCAGCTCCTCTTTCGCCTGCTGCCAAGCGGACTCGTCTGTGGTATTGACGTCAAGCTTCAGCTTGTACATAGCCGTTCCGAAAGCGTCCCGCGAGTTATTGAACTGGAGGATCTTATCCCGATAGTTCTCATTCCACAACAGATCCCAGGTGCCGTTCACATCCGTCTTGTCCACCATTTCGGAGTTATAGATGATTCCTACCCGTCCGTAGGTATAAGGAACGGTGTATTCGTTGTTGGGATCGTAATACAGACCTTTGAACGCATCGTCGATGTACTGATAATTAGGAATATTCTCATAATTGAGCTTTTCCAACAGATTCTCGTCAATCAGTCGGGCGATCATATAGTCAGAGGGAATGATAACGTCATAGCCGGAAACACCGTTTTTGATCTTGGCGTACAGGCTTTCGTTGCTGTCAAACTCGGAATAGTTGATCTTAATGGATCTTCCGTAGGTCTCCTCGTAATACTTTTCGAATTCCTTCAGAACGTCGTAACACTCCTCATCGTCGTAGGAGAGATATTCGCCCCAGTTATAGATGTTCAGCGTTACCTCGTCCGCAGAAACCGGCAGAGCAGTCATCCATCCCAACAAAAGGGTTGGAAGAAACAACGCCAATATGAATCGTGCGTACCGCTTCATTCCTGCGCCTCCTTTCGGGTTCTGCGTTGCTTCTTTACCTTCGCAGGTTTTCCGGAGCTTTCGCCTCTTGCGGAAATTACGTTCGAAATGATCAGAAGTACCAGTACCGCAACCGTCATAATGCTGGAGAGCGCGTAAATGTTAGGCTTAAACGGTTTCTTTACCAGCGAATAGATGTAAGTGGGGAAGGTCTTGAAGGACGCACCGGTGGTAAAGTAACTGATGACGAAATCATCCAGCGAAAGGGTAAACGCCATAATCATACCCGAAATGATGCCGGGCAGGATAGCAGGCAGCTCTACCTTCAGAAAGGCTTGCATAGGCGTACAGCCGAGATCCAACGCCGCTTCCGTGAGGTTCGGATCCAACTGTCGCAGTTTGGGCATAACCGACAGAATTACGTAGGGAAGGCTGAAGGTAATATGGGCGATCAGGATCGTCCCAAAGCCGAGAATATTGGCTTTGATGAGGGTTCCTACCGTGATGAAGAGAAGCATCATGGAAATACCGGTCACGATGTCGGGGTTCATCATAGGGATGTTGGTCACCTGCATGGTGGCGTTCTTGATCCACTTATGCTTCATGTGGAAGATACCGATCGCGGCGGCAGTTCCTACTACGGTAGAGATCACCGCAGACAGTGCCGCCAGCACCAGTGAGTTGATCAGCGTATCCACCGCCTCGCCGCCGTTCAAAATACTTTTGTACCATTGCAGCGAAAAGCCGTCGAACGAGAAGATACTGTCAGATGAGTTAAACGAAAAGAGGATCATCACCGCTACGGGTGCGTAAAGGATCAGAAAGCACAGCGCGGTATAGATATTAGATACTTTCTTCATACGACCACACCTCCGTCGTCATCCGAGTATTTATTCATAATACTCATGCTGATAATGATCAGGATCATCAGCACCAGAGAAAGAGCAGAGCCAACGTTGTAGTTGTCCGCTTCTTTGAACTGCCGCTCGATAGTATCGCCGATCAAAGAGAAGGTGCGCCCGCCCATCGCATCCGAGATGTAAAAGGTACTGATGGAAGGAACGAACACCATCGTCACGCCCGACATAATGCCCGAGAATGAAAGGGGAAGCACCACTTTGGTCAGCGTCTGGAAACGGTTGCAGCCAAGATCAGCCGCCGCCGTCAGCAGATTCTGATCCATCTTGGAGATAACGGTGTAAATGGGCAGGATCATATAAGGAAGATAGTTATACACCATCGCAAAAATCACCGCACCGGAGGTATTGAGCAGCTTCAGCGGCTCGATACCGAAATTGCCCAGAAAGGTATTGATGATTCCCTGATCGTTGAGCAGAATCTTCAGACAATAAGTACGGATCAGGAAGTTCAGCCACATGGGAAGCATTACCAGCACGATAGCGATTCGTTGCGTGCGCGGCTTCATAGATGCGATTCGGTATGCCAAGGGATAGCCGATCAGAAGGCAAATCACCGTTGCTAAGATCGAAAACATTACCGAGCGCAGGAAAATCATCAGATATTCAGGGGATGCGATAGTGCTCAGGTTCTCCAGCGTAAAGCCGCCGGAGGCATCGGTAAAAGTATAGTAAATAATAAACAGCAGAGGAATGATGATAAACAGCACAGACCAAGCGATGTGCGGCGCCGCAGCAAACCGCTGCAGGAGAGAGCGGCGCTTCACTCCATTTCCTCCGGAGCCGGATCGGACAGCTCGTCCATTTCGTCGCTGAAGCTGGAGTAATCACCGAAGGTATCGGAGTACTCGGAGCGTTTCATTACCTGAATCTCGTAGGGGTCAATGGAAATACCGATGATATCGCCGGCGTTGACTCGGTCAGTGGATTCGATCATCCATTTGAAATGATCGATGTCCACGATGATCTCGTAATAATCGCCCTTGAAGGTAACAGATGTGACCTCGCCGGTCAGCATCGCCTGGTCAAGAGGAACGATATCGATATCCTCGGGGCGAACCACTACGTCCACCTTTTCGTTAGGTGCAAAGCCTGCATCCTCACATTGGAAGCTGTGACCCGCAAAAGTGACTACGTAGTCACGGGGCATAATACCGGTAACGATATTGGATTCGCCGATAAAATCTGCTACGAATGCATTGATCGGCTCGTTATATATTTCCACGGGCGTGCCGATCTGCTGGATCCGTCCGTCCGCCATGACCACCACCTTGTCCGACATGGACAGAGCTTCTTCCTGGTCGTGGGTAACGAAAATAAAGGTGATCCCGGTACGCTTTTGGATCTCCTTGAGCTCCTTCTGCATATCCTTGCGCAACTTTGCGTCCAGCGCACTGAGCGGCTCGTCCAACAGGAGCGCGCGGGGCTCATTTACCAACGCACGGGCGATCGCCACACGCTGTTGCTGACCGCCGGAGAGCGCGGTAACGCTGCGTTTTTCGAATCCCTTCAGATTGACCATCGCAAGCATTGACTTCACTTTATCGCGGATCTCCTCGTCGGACATTTTCTTCAGTCGAAGTCCGAACGCGATATTCTCGTACACGTTCAAATGGGGGAAAAGTGCATATCTCTGGAATACCGTATTGATGTTCCGCTGATAAGGGGGAACATCGTTGATCTTTTTTCCTTCGAAATAGACATGGCCTTCATCGGCGTCTACAAAACCGCCGATAATCCGGAGTGTGGTCGTCTTACCACACCCCGAAGGACCCAGTAGCGTTACGAATTCGTTGTGTTTGATCTCAAGATCAATGTGATCGAGAATTACCTCGCCGTCGAAACTCTTGGAGACATTCTCCAGACGAATCAGAACGCCATCGTTATCCTGCATGACTGTTTCTTTCATTCTCTTACTATTATTACCTCCCGAAAATATAAAAGTCGATTTATTATATCAAATTTCGCAGTAGATTGCAATAGATTTTGCAATTTTTCTGCGAAATTATTTGTTGGAAGTGCCAACGCAGGCAATAGATATAAACAGCCCGGCAGACAGGAGCAGCATTGATAGTCCGCCATTCAAAACCAGAGCCACCGCAACCGCAAATAGCCAAAAAATAAGCAGAACCAGTATCGAAATGCACGACACAATTTTCTCGGTCTTGTCTCGCTCCAACCGAATGCTAAGCAGAGCCATCAATGCCTTTCCGCCATCTAACGGATAGATCGGAAGCAGATTCAAGAGTCCAAACCCCAAATTGACTTCCACCGTGCAGGAATCCAGCCGTAGATACGCATATAGTGCAGCAAGCAGCAGATTGGCAAGCGGTGCCGACAGCGAAAGCAGTATCTCCCCCCAATGCGAAAGCAGACCGCTCCGTTCGATGGACAGCCCCATGGGCGTCACCGTCAGAGATGTCGCAGATCCGCCTGCCAACCACAGTACGGTGAGATGGGTCAGCTCATGGATCAGCACGGCACTGCAGACGGCGGCAAGCGTCATATCGTGCGAAAAAAGCAAGCAAAGCGCAAAATAAATCAGTGTCATCGGTGATAAGTGAAGTTTCATACCATTCCCCCGAATCACTATATGCAAAAGAAACGCCATACCTGCCACATACGCAAAATAAATCAGCCCGGTAAGCATTTTACCGGGCTTTTATAAAAGTTTAGGAAGTCCTGAAACCCTTTTCCAAAAGGGTTTCAGGCGGATTCCAAAGACAGACATTACAGCGCGCCTGCAATGCGGGCGGTGTCCTGTGCGATGACCAGCTCTTCGTTGGTGGGGATCAGGTAAACGGCGACCTTGGAGTCTTCGGCGGAGATCTTCTTGGCAAGGGCAGAGCCTGCGCCGGAAGCGTTGGCTGCATCGTCCATCTTGATACCGTAGTAGTCCATGTCCTCGCAGACCAGCGCGCGCAAACGGGAGTTATTCTCGCCGATGCCCGCAGTGAAGACCACGGCGTCCAAACCGTTCATGGCTGCGGCGTAGGAGCCGATAAACTTCTTGATCTGATATGCCCAAACGCTGATAGCACGGTTCGCGTCAGCGTAGTGAGGATCCTCGGGACCTGCGGCAATCGCAGCTTCCAGATCGCGGCAGTCGGAGGAGAAGCCGTGGGTCAGACCCAGGAAGCCGCTCTTCTTGTTCATAAAGTTGTTCATCTCGTCAGGAGTCATACCCTCACGATCCATCACGTAGGTCACGATAGCAGGGTCAATGGAGCCGCAACGGGTACCCATCACCAAACCGTCCAGGGGAGTGAAGCCCATGGAGGTATCGATGACCTTGCCGCCTCTGACGGCGGAGATGGAAGAACCGTTGCCCAGGTGGCAGGTAACGATCTTGCTGTCTTCCTTGTTCAGGATCTCGTTCATAATACCGGAAACGTAGCGGTGCGAGGTGCCGTGGGCGCCGTAACGGCGGATCTGATACTTCTCAGCAACGTCGGCGGCGATGGGATAAGTATAAGCGCACTCAGGCATGGTCTGATGGAAAGCAGTATCAAATACCAGCACCTGCGGAGTGGTGGGCATAACGCTGGTGCATCCTGCGATACCCATCAGATGAGGACCGGTGTGCAGGGGCGCGAAGTCGGTGCACTTCTTCAAAACCTCGATCACCTCGTCGGTAACCAGGATCGACTCGGAGAAGTAAGGACCGCCGTGGACTACGCGGTGACCGATCGCTTCGATCTCGCTCATGTCCTTGATGCAACCCACCTCGGGATCGGTCAGCACGTCCACCAAAATCTTGGTGGCCACGCTGTGGTTGGGCATTTCGATTTCCTTGGACCACTTGATACCGTCAGCGGTCTTGTGGTCGATGCGGGAGCCGGGAATACCGATACGGTCGCAAAGACCCTTTGCTTTTACTGCGCCGGTCTCGGTATCAATGAGCTGATACTTCAGAGAAGAACTGCCGGCGTTGACAACTAATACATTCATAATAACCTCCGGGACTTGACATTCAGCAGACCGTATGCTATAATGCGTAAAGACCGCTTTCTGCAATCGATTCTGCTTTTTTAGTTTTATCAAGCCTCATTATACACCTTTTCGCCGCCAAATGCAAGGGTTACAGGAAGATTTCTATAAACTTTTTCAAAAATAGTCGAAAGGAGACGACCCGATGAAAACTGTCGGCATCATATGCGAATACAATCCGTTTCATTTGGGACACAGTCTCCAGCTGCGTTCGGTGCGCCAGAAGCTGGCAGA
This sequence comes from Clostridia bacterium, assembly GCA_017451585.1. GTDB lineage: Bacteria > Bacillota > Clostridia > Oscillospirales > CAG-272 > CAKSQF01. Next base: position 33,096 of record JAFTOC010000052.1, on the reverse strand, counting down.
AGAGGGCGAGGAAGCCTGTATAGTCGTGCTGATGAGCGGATCCTTCGTTCAGCGCGGAGGATCCGCAGTTCTGCCCAAGGAGACCCGCGCCGCCATCGCCCTTTCCGAGGGCGCCGATTTGGTGCTGGAACTGCCGTTTCCGTGGTGTATGTCAGGCGCCGACCGCTTTGCCGCAGGTGCTATGGCGATCCTCGAAGGGCTCGGCGGCATCGACTACCTCGCCTTCGGAAGCGAGACCGGTAACGTAGACGAGCTGGCGAAAATCGCCCGCGTGATCGCTTCCCCCGAATTTGACAAAGCCGTCGGCGAAGCAGCCGAAGCGCGCCCCGATCTCTCTTTCGCCGCTCAACGGGAGATAGCGTATCTACAGCTGACAGGGGAGCCGCTTTCAAAGCTCTCGCCCAACGATCTGCTGGGCGTCGCCTACCTTTCCCATATCAAAACGATTACGCCAATCGTTCTGCACCGTCTCCCCGGCTACTCCGCCACTAAGGCGCGCAGAGCGCTGCAGGAGCGCGATTTTGCCGTATTGCAGGAACTTGTTCCGCCCGCAACGATCGACGCGCTCAGCGCCTCTGCAGAGCTTTCCCGGGATACATTCGATCGGGCGCTGATCGCGCATCTGTTGCTGACTCCTGCCGATGTCATCGCCTCCGCCGCCGAGTGCAACAGAGAACTGGCATCCCGTCTGACCGATGCCGCCGCCCGCTCGCGTACGGTTGCGGAAGTGGTGGAAAAAGCCACCTCCAAGCATTACACCGCCGCCCGTGTGCGCCGCGCGCTGTGGCACAGTTATCTTGGAACGCCCGCCACAACACCCATGGGTCTGCCGCACTATACGAATCTCCTTGCCGCAAACGAGCGGGGAAGAGCCTTCCTTCGAGCGGTTTCCAAGAAGAGCGAGATCACCGTAGTCACCCGCCCCTCCAACGCCGCCAAAGATCCGCAGATCGTCACCGAATACGCTTTCTCGGAAACGCGAGATCACGTTTTTCGCCTCTTTTCGGGGATTTCTTCCGAAAAAAAGCCGCCGATCCTCAAATAATTTACAAATTGGTCTTGATTTTTGCAATCGGGTGCTGTATAATATTATGCATATAATTTCAATTCAATAAGGGGGAATATAAATGGCACAGTCCACGATCCAAGGAAAGTACCTGGTCTATCAGAATCTGCCGTTGGTGCGCGAGAACAATCTCATCTGCTATGGAAGCACCGACGACAAGTACGTGCTCTTTTTAATGATATTAACCAACAAAACCATCGCCGCTGCCGATCCGAACGTAAAGGTCGAAGTCCCCGACAAGATCATCGGGCAGATCGTCAGCACCGACATGACCAAGGCTCCCCACGAGCGGATGGTCAAACAGTTTGAACGCAACGGTCTTGCCGACGCAATGGCATTCGGCATGATCCAGTTAGAGCGGTACAATAAGAAATAATATAAGACAAGAGGCATCTACCTGAAAAGCAGGTAGGTGCCTCTTGCTTGTGATCATGCAAAGCATTTAATATAATTTGTCAAAAATAACGAAATTAATTCTTTCTTACGATCCAATTAGATTCGATACTTTCTCGCATTGCAATATAGCCGTATGGCAAATCAGCAATTTGTGCGATTGTGTTATCCAGCACATAAATCTCGTATAGCGAAACAACTCTCGCTTCATTTTCAGAATGAGCTTTACCACACAGAAACTGCCACATACCGTCGTCCTCGTCATGTGAAACAAATAGGATGCTTGCACTGCCATCTATGATGTGGCAACAAGTGAGCACGGCTGCTTGGGGGTGGTCATCAAAAGGAAAACTCATGCGTTATTCTCCTAACTATTCTATAAGATGCGCTTACCTCTGCACCCGACCGGAGCCGTCGCCGCCGGCGAGCTTTTCCACCTCAGCAACGCTGACGCGGTTGAAGTCGCCCTCGACAGAGTGCTTCAGCGCCGATGCCGCAACCGCAAATTCGATCGCCTGCTGAGAGGTCTTGCCCGACAGCAGGGAATAGATCAGCCCTGCGCCGAAGGAGTCGCCGCCGCCTACGCGATCCACGATGTGGAGGTGATAGGACTTGGAGAAGCAGTAATTCTCTCCGTCGTAGAGCATACCCGCCCAGTCGTTGTCGCTGGCGGAAAGGGAAGTGCGGAGCGTGATCGCTACCTTCTCAAAGCCAAACTTGTCAGCCAGCTGCTTTGCCACAGACTTATATCCCTCGTGGTTCAGCTTTCCGCCGTAGATGTCGGTACCCTCCGCCTCAATGCCGAAAACGTCCTTGGCATCCTCCTCGTTGGAGATGCAAACGTCCACGTATTCACACAGTTTGGTCATAGCCTCTCTCGCTTCTGTGCGAGTCCACAGCTTGCCGCGGTAGTTCAGGTCGCAGGAGATCTTTACGCCGCGAGCTTTTGCCGCCTTGCAGGCTTCCAGACAGATGTCAACGAGATTACCGCCCAGCGCGGGAGTGATACCGGTGAAGTGGAACCAATCCGCGCCCTCGAAGATGGAATCCCAATCGAAGTCGGAGGGAGAGGCCTCAGCGATAGCAGAGTGCGCGCGGTCGTAGATGCACACCGAGCCGCGCTGGGATGCGCCCTTCTCCAGATAGTAAATACCCACACGGTCGCCGCCGCGGACGATCTCGTCGGTGTCTACGCCGAAGTAGCGCAGAGAATCCACCGCCGCTTGCCCGATAGCGTGACCGGGGAGCTTGGTAACGTAGGTGCTGTGCAGACCGAAGTTGGCAAGGGAAACGGCAACGTTTGCCTCGCCGCCGCCGAAGGTCGCCTGCATCTGATCGTTCTGGAAGAAGCGATAGTAGCCGTTAGGTGCCAGGCGAAGCATGATCTCGCCGAATGTGATCACAGTTTTCATTGATTTGCCTCCATTTTCTCCAGTGCTTCCTTGACAAAGAAGCTACCGCCGATGGCAGCTACCTTGTCAAAAGCGAGAAATTCATCGATATTGCTCCGATCCACGCCGCCGGTGGGGATAAATTTCACCTGCGGGAATGGGGCGGAGAGCGCTTTCAGCGCCTTCAGCCCGCCGTAGATATTGGCGGGGAAGAATTTTACGGTAGTGATGCCCAGATCCAGCGCCTGCATGATCTCGGTGGGAGTCACGCAACCGGGATAGTAGGGAATGTTCGCATCACGGCAGATATTCGCCACCGCCACCGACAGACCGGGCGAGACGATGAACTGCGCCCCAGCCTCCAGCGCGGCGTTGCACTGGTCGGCGCTTACGACGGTACCTGCACCGATGGACATATCGGGGTAGTGCTTGCAAGCGTAAGCGATCGCCTCCGCCGCGCAAGCAGTGCGGAAGGTGATCTCGGCAGTGTGAATGCCGTTATTTTTCAGTGCGGTCAGGATCTTGTCGGTCTCGGACAGCTCTTTGATGACCACAACGGGGATAAATTTTTCCATAGGTAATCCTTTCTATATGTGGGGCTTTGCCCCGCACCCCACAAGAAACTTTTTAGTAAAAAGTTTCTTGACTTCAAAAACTTTTCATAAGGCGGCAAATACTTGCCGCTTTGGAATAGGACTGACGCGTAGCCGACGAGTATTCGTCGGCTTATATGAAGTTCTTTGCCCCGCTTTCTTTCAAGAAAGCGGGCGGGGTTTGGGGCAGAGCCCCAAATGCGTTATACCCCCGAATATGCGGAGAAGCCGCCGTCGATGGGGAGGACAACGCCGGTGATGAAGCCTGCGGCGGCGTTGTTCAGAAGGAAGAGCAGACCGCCTTCCAGCTCGTTTGTCTCACCGAATCTGCCCATAGGGGTAGCGCCGAGGATCTTGCCGGTGCGGGCGGTGGGGGAGCCGTCTGCGTTCCAAAGCAGTGCGGCGTTCTGCTTGGTAGAGAAGAAGCCGGGAGCAATGGCGTTCACGCGGATGCCCACCTTGGAGAAATGTACCGCCAGCCATTGGGTAAAGTTGGAGATAGCCGCTTTTGCACCCGAGTATGCAGGGATCTTGGTGAGGGGCGTGTAGGCGTTCATGGAGGAGATGTTCAAAATGTTACATCCCTCGCGACCTACCATCTGCTTGGCAAATGCCTGGGTGGGGATCAGCGTGCCGAGGAAGTTCAGATTGAACACGAACTCCACCCCCGACGCATCCAAGTCAAAAAAGGACTTGGTGTCGGCGTCGATGTCGCCGATTTCAAAATACTCCTTGTCGGTAGTGGCACGGGGATTGTTTCCACCGGCACCGTTGACGAGAATGTCACACGCGCCCAGATCCGCATTCACCTGTTCAGCTACCACTTCGCAAATGTTTTTGTCCAGCACGTTGCACTTGTACGCCTTGGCTACGCCGCCCTCAGCAACGATCTCGTCGGCAAACTGCTGTGCCGCTTCTACATTCAGATCCAGCAGAGCGACCTTGGCGCCGGCTCTTGCCAGTACTTTGGAAAAATGACTGCAGAGTACGCCGCCTGCGCCGGTAACAACGGCAACCTTACCGCTGAGATTGGTGTTGATTACGTTTTCCATCATTTCGAATACTCCTTTTCCAGTGCTTCAAACAAACCGTTAAGATAGGTCGCGCCCAGCGCGCGGTCGTAGAGACCGTAGCCCGGCTTGCCGATCTCGCCCCAGATCATTCTGCCGTGGTCGGGACGGACGTAGCCGTCGAAATTGTTCTCTGCCAGCGCCTTGACCACCTCGTACATATCGATGGAACCCTTGCAGGAAAGATGTCCGCTTTCCTCAAAGGAGCCGTCGTCCATCAGTTTCACATTGCGGATGTGCATAAACGCAATGCGATCCATCGCCGCGTACTTGCGTACCAGCTTGGGGATATCATTGAAAGCGGCACAACCCAAAGAGCCGGTGCAGAGACAAAGGCTATTAGCGGGACTGTCGTATAGCTTCAAGAAACGATCCAAATTCGCCTCACAGGTGATGATACGGGGCAGACCGAAGATGGGGTAGGGAGGATCGTCGGGGTGGATCGCCATCCGCACGCCGCATTCTTCGGCAACAGGGATGACTCTTTGGAGGAATTTTTCGAGATTCTTCCAAAGTCCCTCTTCGCCCAACTTGCCGTAAGCGGTGATCAGCTCGCGCACCTCGTCCTGGGTGTAGCTGGCATCCCAGCCGGGGAGGTGGATGTCATCGGTGAGAGGATCCAGTCCTTTCAGCTGCTCCCAGTACATAACCAAGGAGGTAGAACCGTCGGCGGCTTCCTTGTCCAGCTGAGTACGGGTCCAATCGAATACCGGCATAAAGTTGTAGGTCACGCACTTGACGCCGTATTTTGCACAGCGACGCACGTTTTCACAGTAGACCTCGAGTAGCTCGTCCACGTTGTTGCGTCCCAGCTTGATATCCTCGTGGACGGGAATGGACTCTACTACGTCGAAAATCAGACCGTCTGCCTCGCATTGCTCCTTCATACGCGCCAGCGACTCCTCGCTCCAAACCTCACCGGGCTTGACGTCGTAAACAGCAGACACGATAGAGCGCATCCCCGGAATCTGCGAAATATAACGAAGGGTAACGGGATCGTCCTCTCCGTACCAACGGAAAGACATCTTCATATTCATTGTATTTCCTCCAATCGTAATGCAAAAAATTACACGGTATTATTTTACCACAACCGTCTGCAAATGTCAACGAAAATTCTGAATCTCGGCATTTTCTGCATTGATTGCCGGATATTTCATTCGTTTTTGATATTATCGTATTCGAAACCATGTAAAACTCCCTCACCGACCGGCGAGGGAGTTTCATGTATAGAGTTAGCCGTTTATATTTTCGGCGGTACCGTTAAAGGATGACCCGATCACTACTATCGGAGCAGAAGTGTTCGCGATCGGCAGCGTGTACAGCACACAGCCTTCAGCGGCAACGTAATAAGCATCGCCGGATGACACATACTTGCAAATTGACAGATCCTTGAAGGCGATCTCATTCCCCGCAACGGTGATCTTGGAATCCACCAAACGCTCGTCGGCGTTCTGCACTTGTACGATGGCAAGCGTCAATCCGCCCTCAGAGGGCAGGGCGTAGACGGCAGTACCGTCTCCTGCGGAGAGTATCTTATCGGTGTAGATCTTCTGACTGCCCCGACGGATCATCTTCACAACAGCATCGGAAACCGAGGTCTTGCCGTCCACAATACCGAACGCTTTTCGCGCACCGAAGGTGTTGATCAGATACGCGATCTCGCCTGAAGCGAACGCGTTGTCGTCATAGGCGGTACCATCCATCTGATCAGCGACGGTAGATCTGCTGTAGCCGGCAAATTTTACGGAAAATCCTGCGGAATAGGTCGCCAGCGCACCGGTCTTGCCTGAGGTGGCAGTCAGTTTTGCATTGGCGTAAACATTTCGGAGAAGTGCGGAATTACCGTTTCCCAGCACACCGCCGGCAGAAGTACCGCTGACGGTCACACCGTCGCAGACTGCACCGTGTACGGTCACGTCGGTGGCACCGTTAGAGGTGCCCATGAGACCGCCCGCAACGGCATTGGTAGAGGTCACGGTAGAATCGGTCACCGAAACGCAATCGAACTTGACAACCGCACCGGTCACTACCGAACCGGCAACAGCACCTGCAGAGCCTGTGGCTTTAACGGTTGCATCAGTCAGCGCTAAATTCTTGATCTCCGCACCCAGTCCCAGCTTGGCAAATAGTCCTGCATCACCTTCCACGTCAATCGTCAGATTGCGGATCGTATAGCCACATCCATCGAACTTTCCGGTAAAAGCCTTGCCTGTGAAAGCGATAGGAGTGTACTGCAGATCCTTCATATCAAGATCCGCTCCCAGTTTTACCGTCTCGTTGCCGATCAGCAATCCGGCATTCTGGTTGGCGGCGTACCACATCAGATGATCGGGATTAGTCAGCGTATACACGCCGTCCACCGGCTTGACTTGATACGCGCTTGCCTTGTTAACCACGATCTTCGTATCCGAGCAGTACTTGCAGACAGATGTGATATAGCCATCCAGATAGCCTTCAGGCGCGGTGGTAGTCTTATTGTAACTGTGCTTCTCATTCTCGGGAAGCGAGAGGATTATATCGCAATCCAGACAAACGGTGCGTCCGCAGGAGTAGGTGTGGACATTCTCATGGCTCAGATTTTGCGCCGCGAGGATGGGATAACCGTCGTTGATGTTGCCGGTGTCCGCGATGAAGGAGAGTCCGTCACCACCGTCAGGATACTTGCTGACGGTAGCCAACATCGCCGACTGATCGGCTACGAGCTCCACGTTGGCCTCAACGCAATTCTTAGAGGCAGTACCTTCTTGATATGCGGCGTTTTCGACGGTAACATTGTCGCCCGCATTCTGCGCGTATGCGATCGCAAAGGCGTTACCGGTATTGGCAGTATTGCGGATCAGACCGGCGTTGTAGACGTTTGCGATCCGTCTTGCGCCGCCGGGGGAGTCAAAGCACATACCGCCTACGATACCGGCGGCATAACCGCCACCGCCCGTCATGGTGACAGGACCGAGATTGTAGCAATACTCAACCGTCAACGTAGAGGATTTCTCCTCGGTAAACTCACCGACGATTCCGCCGACACGCCAATCAGACGCAGTGATTGCACCGTAGTTGACGCAGCCCCGAATGGTCAGATTGCACTTTCGACTACCGCCGACGTTCGCGTGATTGGAATAGATGCCGCCTGCGCTCAAATTCTTGCCGGTGATAGAGGCATGGTTTTCGCAGTTTGTGATCTCGATCTCGGAGGAACCGTTATCCGCCATCGTCACGAAGCCTGCGGCAGGATTGCCCGAAACGGTGCCGTAAACCTTAGAACCGGCGATCGTCATCTTACCGTCGGGCATATAGCTTGTGAAGCCCGCCGTCTTACCGTCGCCCTTGACATTGGCGTAGATCGTTACGTTTTCAAAAGTCGCACCGCCCTTGACGGTTCCCGCAATGACGGCAACACTGTAACCTGCACCGGTGGAGGAGACCGATACGGGCGCATCGGGAGCACCGAAGGTCAGATTTCGCAGGACGCCGCTGAATTGATTACCGAAGATACCCGCATCGGAATTTTGTGCTTCCACGGTGATCCCCAAAAGTGCGTGACCGTTGCCGTCCAGAACTCCCTTGAACGTTTTGGCGTATACGTTCTTGGTATAGGTCTTGCCGGAAAAATCAATGTCATTAGCAAGGTAATACACGCCGGACACGTCCATATTCAAAAATTCTTCCACGGTGGAGATCGGCGTTCCGGACGGAGCCTCAGTGGCGTTTGCAACCGTCATCCCATTGCAAAGAGGGAGGAGCATCAACATCGACAACATAACGGATAATACTTTCTTCATAATGAATTTGCTCCCCCCTTACTGCACTGACAGAACGACCCGAACGGTGCCGCTCTCAGTAGTTTCATAGGTGGCTTCGGAAGGTGCTTCACCGCCGCGCACGATAACGATGTCGAAGGTGGTCTCGCCGATCTTCAGGCCGCTCACGGTCGCTTCGTTGACGCCTGTGGGCAGATAAGGCATGAAGGTGACCTTGCCGGATTCGATCTTTGCACCGATCACCTCGTAGTAGATGCAGGACAGATACGCGGTAGCGCTCCAGGTCTGATGGGAGCAGGAGCCCCACAACGAGATGTCTTGTTTACCGAATCCCTGCAGACCGCCGTAGACCTCGCCGGTGTCGGGGTGATAGATCTCGTAGAACTGACCGTCGCGGACAGCCTTTTCCGCAAGCGAATAGAGCTCGCTCTCGAAAGCCTGCACGTATCCGTTTTCAAACGCCGCGCGCGCCCAAAAACCCTGTCCGTGCGGCCAAATAGTACCTGCGTGTCTGCCGTAGCCGTCCCGCTCCAGGTAGCGGTCAAAGGAAGGCCATACGCAGGCAATTCCTTGCTCGGTCACATAGGTGTTCTCCAGCACCAGAGCGGTCTGCCGCTCGTCGGCGATACCAAATAGAAGCACGAAAGCGATGCCGATGGCTTCCTGATAGTCACACTCATACGCGAGATAATCGTAGGTGCCCTTTTCCTCGTTCCAGAACGCCTTATTGATCGCAGCCTTCAGCGCTTCCGCCTTCGCGGTAGCGTCGGCGGCATCCAGATTCAGCATTTTGTTCATCTCGGCAAGAATCACATAAGATTGATAGTAAGTACAGTTGGTGGAAAGAGCCTTCATCGGCAGACCCACACCGGTATCCGCCTTTAGCTCAGCGTTGTCCGGATTCTGCAGCCACCCCTCAATACCGGAGTTGGGACCGTTAGCATACTGGTCGGGATACGCCGCAATGCCGTCTGCATAGACCGCACCGCCGCGAAAGAGACCGTCGGCAGCATCAAACTCTTCCGCTTCAAACTTTGCCAGCGTCGTCTCGATAGCATTCTGTGCAATTCTCAAAAACGCCTTATCCTCGTTTACCAACACGTACTGATAAGCGCCGATAGCCCAAATGATAGCATCCCAATACTGACCGTCGATCAGGTAATCGGTGCCGTTTTGCTTCAGCAGAGAGAGCAGGGTATTTTTAGATACCTCGGGATTCAGTAGGGCAAAAGCATTCCAGACGTTGATCGAACCATCGCGTGTCCAAGGAGTCGTGTAATCTGCCCCGGCAATGATAACCTCTTTCTCGGATGAAAGCAAACCACCCTTGAACCGCTTCACATTGGAGAAACAGTCCGCAAGCGCGATTTTGTACGCATCGGTTAGCGTAGCGTCGTCGCAGGCAAAATAGATCATATCCAGATACTCTCTTTCGTTGGATTTCAAAATCTCGTAACAGACCGTGCAGTAACCGCCGCCTGCACTGGGCGTGTGCGTCTCACAGGCGTTGGGGTCGGGCGTCTCTCCCTCCTGAACTGTCGTAGTCGTGACGGTTTCGGACCCCTGGGTCGTCACCGCAGGCGCATCCGAGCCGGATTTGCACGCCGCCAGACTTGGAATTAACAGAGTAACCGACAGCAATGCGGCAAGAATTCGTTTAATACTCATCTTTGTGTTTTTCCTTTCTTGTGTTGATTGTTTTTTTATGTAACGAGGGAGGAACTCCCATCATCCTTTTATAAGTACGGCAAAAGTGAGAGGTATTATTGAAACCTGTAAGATACAGTACCTGACTAATAGAATACCCGTTCCACAGAAGCTCCTTTGCTTTTCTGCAACGGACGAACATCAAATTCTCGGTCAGAGTCTGATTGGTAACCTTACGGATCACATGGCAGAGATAACTGCGGCTGATCCCCAAAGCCTCAGCGATCTTTACACCATCGATGGAGTCTGCGTAATGCTCCTCCATAAACTGAATCGCATCCTTTGCGATCGACATAGCATTGTCGTCAAATCGCTTGGCGGCAAGCTGATCAACGGTATAATGCCGCGCTAAGAGAGACACGAGTAATACGATCTCTGCGCGCACGCAGCTCTTGTACATAGACTGTTTTCCGTTCATTTCTTCTACGATCTGCTGATAGACCGAGCGGATCCGTTCGTCATTGATCCGATTGGCGATGGAAAGCGCGCCGGGATTGATACCAAACGAAGAGAGCAGGGTATTATCGGGAATCAGGCAGTGATACCAGCAGTCGCCGTCGATCGCACGAAAGCTGTGGGCACACTGCGGATTGATCACCACGATCTCACCCTCCCGAAACACTTCGGTCTTATCGTTGATGCGGATCTCAACGACACCGTCGGTAACATAGATCACTTCCAGCGTTTCGTGCCAATGCAACTGAAAAATCGGCTCCGCGGTATTTCTGCATTGGAATTGAAAATAAATCGGCAGATCAGGATCGGAAAAGACGTGCCGTTCAAAATACATTTTTGCTCCTCCTTTGGATAGTTTGACGGATTTGTTTTGATTATATCACTATATTTTCCGTTTGTAAAGACATATGCTTGCTATTTGTTTGACTTCGTTTGCTTTTTTGGATGAATTTCATTTGAAAATTAAAAAACTAATTGACAATTCTTGTTATTGTCGAATCTGCCGTCCGTACGGAAAGGAATGAGCAAAAAAATCTAAAAAAATTTCAAAAAAGGGGTTGACAAGTCGCAAACGGTGTGCTATAATACTGAGGCTGACGAAAGAAAGCAACAAAATCTGGGTGTGGCGCAGTTGGTAGCGCGCTACCTTGGGGTGGTAGAGGCCGCACGTTCAAGTCGTGTCACTCAGACCAACAATAGCCGAGATGCCTGAAGGTATCTCGGCTATTGTTATTTTGCGCGACAGGGTTTATTGGACATATGACCCGAAAGAATCCGCTGTGGCGGATTCTTTCAGCAGTAAGCCCCGCAGGGGCGTCTGCGTCTGCACCGGTTCAAGTCGTTCCACACAGACCCAATAAATGCAAAAACATCTGTCAATCTCCTTTATTTGTGAACGGAAGATCGGTCTTTACTGATTAGCTGTATCGTACTCAAAGAATTTTATCAAAGTTGTTAAAAACAAAAACTTGGTATTAAGTGATGGCAAATATGAAAAATCAATATCGATGGCTCTTTCATCAAACGACAGCATATATCGAACAGGTTTATTATTGAAAATAATTTCCCCTCTATCCGTATAAAAATGATGTGTTTCAATGCCGTTTGAAATAACCAAAACGATATTTCCAAAACACTTGCTATCTATATAAAACTCTTTAATTTTATAATTGTTCTTTAACACAACGTCTGTAACACGTTGCATAAAAATTTTTTCATCAGAATTCATGTATATTCACTCCCCTCGCTTCTTTGCGCACCAGCTGCAGACGGTGTAACCTTCCGCTATCAGCTCGTCCTCGTGTTCCGCCGACGCGGTGGCGCGGTTCTTATCCATGATATTGGCAGCATAGGAGCACGCCTCGTAGTAGTGGATCTTTTTCGTGGATTTGCTGAGGATCAGCGTCGTGACCTCCGGCATAGGCGGTTCGGTAACCACCGTCGTCTCAACGGTCTCGCCGTTTCCGTCGGTCACCACAGCGGCAGGCGTGGTCGAAGGCACCGAACCAAAGGTTTCGATGGTGCTGACGGTCAGCTCGTACGGTGAGCTGATCAATATCTCCTCTGTAGCACCGAGATAACTGCAGGAAGTCAATAACAGACATAACGCGACCAATAGTAATCGTTTCATAAAAACACCCCGTTTCGATGCAATTATTATAGCACGGATTGTATAAAAATGCAAGATATAAACGGCAATCTGCGTTGCATAATATGCTTTTTCAAAATTTTTGACAAAAATTTCGGAAAAGGCTTTACTTTTCGGTTTAGATGATGTATAATAAAGCACGTAGTGACAAAACACTTTGCAGCAGTCGGGGACGGGAAGCCGTGTCCGACGCTTTTGCGAGTCAAAATTCGATGTACACTATGGAGGATTACAATGTTAACTGCGATTGTGGGTATCAACTGGGGCGACGAAGGCAAGGGTCGTATGGTCGACCTTCTGTCTGAGGAACAGGACATCGTTTGCCGCTATCAGGGCGGTAACAACGCCGGTCACACGGTTGTGAACCATCTGGGTAAATTCATTCTGAACCTGCTTCCTTCGGGCATTCTCCGTCCCGAGGTAGTCAACGTAATGGGCAACGGCATGGTCATCGACATCGAGCATCTCGTTGGCGAGATCGGCAGACTGACCGCGAAGGGTGTCAAGGTGACTCCTGAGAATCTTAAGATCAGCGACAAGGCGATCATCTGCCCTCCCTACGACGTCTATCTGGACAAGCTGGAGGAGCGCCGTCTTGCTGATAAGAAGTTCGGCTCCACCAATCGCGGTATCGCACCTGTATACGGCGACAAATACATGAAGAAGGGCATCCGTATGGGAGACCTTCTCCACCCTGAGTATCTGAAGGAGCGTCTGGAAGCGATCCTTGACTGGAAGCTTCTGACCCTGGAAAAGGTTTACGACTACCGCTCCTTCAAGAACGAAGACGGTACTCCCGTTTTCGAGGAGATCACCTTTGATTCCATGATGGCATGGTTTACCAAATACGGCGAAGTGCTGAAGCCCTTCATCTGTGACACCTGTAAATTCCTGGGCGATGCCGCCAAGGAAGGCAAGCGCATCATGTTTGAGGCACAGCTGGGTGCACTCCGTGATATCGACTTCGGCATCTATCCCTATACCTCTTCTTCCAACGTTATTTCCGCGTACGCTCCCGTTGGTGCAGGCATTCCCAATCATAAGATCGACCGCACTATCGGTATCACGAAGGCATACTCCACCTGCGTCGGCGAGGGACCCTTCACCGCAGAAATGTTCGGCGACGAGGCAGAGGAGCTCCGTCAGGCAGGCGGCGAGTACGGTGCCGCTACCGGACGTCCCAGAAGAGTCGGCGGCTTTGACGTAGTCGCATCCAAGTACGGCGTATTCGCTCAGGGTGCAGACGACGTGGCTCTCACCAAGCTGGACATCCTTTCCTATATCAAGAAGATTCCCGTTTGCGTGGCATACGAGGTAGACGGCAAGATCGTCAACGATTTTCCCACCGGCGAAGCACTCAACAAGGCAAAACCCGTTTATGAGTATCTCCCCGGCTGGAACTGCGACATCTCCGGTTGCAGAACAGTAGCAGACCTGCCCAAGGAAGCCTACGATTACATCAAGTACATCGAAAAGGCTGTGGGTACCAAGATCTCCTACGTCTCGGTCGGCGCAGACAGAGAAGCGTATATTGTAATGGACTAAATTGTTAGAAAATTCCCTCGGAAAACCTCCGAGGGAATTTTTGAAAAAGGATCAATCTATGACAATCGAAGAAATCAAAATCCGTCAACTAACCAACCAATCCCTCATCACAACTGCTGACAAACTTACCGTCGTGCGCGATCTGTGCGGCATCCAGTCCCAGTTTATGGTGAATGCTATGCACTCGCTCAGAATCAGATGCAATGATTTTGACGAAGCCACGGTAGCCGACGGATTGGTGAAGAACTGGACGCTCCGCGGTACGGTTCACGTCTTTGCCGAGGACGATCTGCCCCTGTTCATCCGTTGCCACAACGGCTCGGACTATCTCAGCGATAATTTCAGCGGTCGCACGTTTTGGAATCAGAGAGACTGCTGGGCACTTACCCCGGAGCGGCAGAGAGAGCTCTCCCGCGTGATCGTAACAGCCATCGGGCAACAGCTGCTCACCCGTGACGAGTTAAAGGAGGTCTGCCGCGCTCACGGCATGACCGAAGCGGAAGAGGGAAGTATGTTCGATCCTTGGGGAGGCGGGATCAGAGAGCTTTGCGAGCGCGGTTTTATGAACTATGTGGTGCAGGAGCCAAAAGCCTATTGTCCGTCACCGCGATTTACTCCCCTTCCTGACGATGTGGCAAAGCTGGAGATCGCAAGGCGATATTTTACTAACATCGCTCCCGCAACCATCCACGACGCCATGTATTTCCTTGGCGCAAAGCAAAGCGAGGTCAAGAGCTGGCTGTCTCAACTTCCTGTCAATAGTACCGAATGCGGCGGAAAAACCTACTATTACATCGAAAACGGTAAGCGATACGATCACGGAATTCCCGATTGTCTCTTTCTTGCAGGATTCGACCAACTTATGCTGGGCTATCAGAAAAAGGAAAGTCTGTATCTATCCGAAGAGCATTTGCGCGGAATTTTTAATCTCGCCGGAATCGTGATGCCGGCGATCCTGCTGCGCGGAACCGTAATCGGGAAATGGAAAAAGAAAAACCGCAAGCTGACAATTTCTCTATTCACCTCAGTGACGTTCGAAGACATGACCGTTATAGAAGATAAAGCGGTATCTCTTTGGGGAGATACGATTGAAATCATCAAGGAGAACTGACCTAACGATGATAAGTAACAAACGAGGAGAGCGTAATGCTCTCCTCGTTTGTTATCTTCGTCTTCTGCACGATCACGTTACCGATTTCACGAACTTCCCGAATGCCGCTCTGCCTTCGGGAGTGCACTTGTAAACGCCTGCGTCCTCCAGAACGCGGACGAATACCTTGCCGATCTCTTCCTTCAGCACGTCCATTGCGGCTTCGGTCGTCACCTCGGGGCGGCGGGACTTGATCTCGTTTGCCCAATCGGCGTGCTTCGCGGTGATCTCATTGGAAGCGGGATCTTCGCCTTTTTGTAGCATATCGGCA
The DNA here is from genome assembly GCA_017451585.1 of Clostridia bacterium. GTDB lineage: Bacteria > Bacillota > Clostridia > Oscillospirales > CAG-272 > CAKSQF01. The sequence goes on along the minus strand of JAFTOC010000052.1, from coordinate 18,048 downwards.
AGCAGCTCCATCTCCGACTTCAGACGGGCGGGAAGAACCGCAAGACCCATGACCTCGATCAGACCGATATTCTCCTTCTTGATATGGTGGAGTTCTGCGTGAGGATGGTATACGCCCAAAGGGTGCTCCTCGGTGGTAATGTTGTTGCGAAGCACCAAATCCAGCTGGAATCTGCCTTCCGCCATCCGCGCGATGGGAGTGACGGTATTGTGAGGCGTGCCCTCGGTCTCGGCGAAGATGAAAGCGTCGGGATCGCTGTAGCCTCTCCAAGCGATGAGAATCTTGTCGGCAAGCTCCACGATGCGATCCTTGTTGTCGCCGGTCAAACGGATCGTTGCCATCGGCCACTGTACGATACCCGCATCAATGTCATCGAATCCCGCAAAGGAAACGGGGATCTCGATAGGCGCCTTCGCCATTGCAAAGGTGTAATGACCACCCTGGAAATGGTCGTGCGTGAGGATAGAACCGCCCACGATGGGAAGATCGGCGTTAGAGCCCAAGAAATAGTGAGGGAACTGCTCCACGAAAGACAGCAAACGGGCAAAGGTCTGACGGGAGATCTTCATAGGCGTGTGTTGCGCGTTCAGCACGATGCAATGCTCGTTGTAGTAAACATAGGGCGAATACTGGAATCTCCAAGCCTCGCCGCAAAGGGTGAGAGGAATGATACGGTGATTGTGACGGGCAGGGAAGTCGGCACGCCCTGCGTAACCCTCCGATTCAATGCACAGCTGGCACTTGGGATATCCCGAGGGCTTAGCTAACTTGGCGGCGGCGATTGCCTTGGGATCCTTTTCCGGCTTAGAGAGGTTGATGGTAATGTCGATCTCGCCGTAAACGGAAGGGATCACCCACTTCATATCGCGGGCGATGCGATCCACGCGAATATAGTTGGACGCCTTGCTTAGATGATAGAACCAATCGGTAGCCTCCTGAGGATCACGCTCCCGAAGCATCGCAAAAGCGGCGTTGACCACCGAAGGACGGGGCATCAGACAGTCCATCAGCGCGGTATCGAATTGATCGCAATAAACGGGGCTGTCAGTGATTAGACCGCGTGCTGCGGCATCGTTTACAAGAATCTCAAGAATCTCGGGCAGAGTAAGCTTCTTTGCATCGGGCTCCAAAGGCTTCAGCCCATCCTTCTGCATCAATGCGAGGATTCGGTTCTGAGCGTAGATGCGATCCTCTTCGGAAAGAAGTCCCTTCTCAATTCCATAGTTTACTAACAGATGCACGGCAGTATCAATCATATGTACCTCCCAAAACAGACGGTATTGAAAATTTCTATATATATTGTACAACAAATACTTGCAATTTTCTATGTAAAATGGTATAATGATTTGGAAAATAGATTAAATTTGCAAAATCGAACAAATTAGACGATATTACACTCGATCAAAGGAGCAGCTATGAAAGATTCATTGGACGTGATGTTCATTCTGAAAGAGCTTCATAAAATATCCGGATTTCGTATCTCGGTTCACGATACGGAATATCGGGAAATTGCCGCCTATCCCGAGGCATTATCACCGTTTTGCGCATACATCCGCCAAAGCGACAGATGCGCCATCGTCTGCAAGGAAGCCGACAAGATCGCTTTCGATACGGTAAACAAAACCGGAGACGTGTACATCTACCGCTGTAAGTTCGGTCTGTGGGAGGCGGTCAGCCCGCTCTACCATTTCGGCGTACTGGCAGGCTACTTGATGATGGGACAGGTCATCGACCAAACGGAAGAGAACCGAAATCTCGTCAGTATCCGCACCCGTCCATTCTTTGAAAACCGTTGTATGTTGGAAAAAAAGATCGATCAAATTCCTGCGGTGGCAATGGATATGATCGAATCCTATGTCAATATTATGACGGTCTGCTCGGAATACATCACCTATTCCAACAAGCTCAGCCTTCCGGAGCGTGACCTTGCCGAACTGACGATGAAGTATATTCACCGTAACTTCGGTCAGCGGTTGACCATCAAAGAGCTTTGTGTCTATTTCCATTGTTCCAAATCAACGCTCATCAATTCTTTTGAACAGCGATACCACATATCGGTGAACAAATACATCACCAAATACCGCCTGGAACAGGCAATGCTCCTGCTTGCAAAGAGCAACGCCACAGTCTGCGATATCGCTCTGCGGTGCGGATTCGCAGACCAGGGTTACTTTTCAAAAGTGTTTCAGAAAGAAATGAACATGACCCCTTCAGCGTACAGATCGGCATCTGACGAGGGACTCCAAAAACTGTCCGCAGACGTGCTGATCGCTCAAGCAAAGGAGAACTGACGATGACGTACAAATACACAAACGCCGTAAACGGCAAATTACAGCCTTCCGCATTTTACCAGCTTCCTGCAGGTGCCGTACGCCCTGACGGCTTTCTTCGCCGTCAGCTCATCCTTCTTGCCGAAGGGCTTACCGGCGAGATGGAGCTGTTTCCCGACTACCGTCCCGAGACCAGTGAATGGAGGGGCGGCGCCGGCGAGAATTGGGAGCGAGGTCCCTACTATCTGCGCGGTCTCGTTGCGCTGGCATACGTCCTTGATGACGAAAAGCTGAAAGAAAAGGCACAAAGCTGGATCGAATCCATCCTTGCCTCCGTGCGCGAGGACGGTATGTTCGGTCCCCGCTCCAACGAGGATTGGTGGTCACGGATGCCCGTGCTGATGGCGTTGCGCGATTATTACGAAGCCAAGTTGATGCGGGAGGAAGAAGATACACGCATCATCCCCTTTATGGAAAACTACTTTCGCGGACAATTGAAGCTTCTGCCAAACCGTCCGCTGGAATCCTGGGCACGCGCGCGCGGCGGAGATAACATCGACAGCGTGCTGTGGCTGTATCAGAAGCTCTACGATCCCGCTCACCCCGACGAGACCGATTGGCTCATCGAGCTTGCCAACCTTCTCGCCTCACAGACGCAGGATTGGGTCAATATCATGCAAGAGACAACCGTCCGTGAACACGTGGTCAACACCAGCCAAGCCATGAAAACACCACCTCTGCTTTGGCAGATCAGCGGAGAGGAACGGGCGAAGACCGCACTGCAACAAGGACTTGCCCATATCACCATCGATCACGGACGCATTGACGAGCTTCCGAACTCCGATGAAGCGGCGCGGGACAATCTCTCCCACCGAGGCTCCGAGCTGTGCGGCATCGTGGAGGGAATGCTCTCTTCTGAAATCGCTATCCGCATTCTCGGCGATCCCACGCTTTGTGATCATTTGGAAACGCTTGCATATAATGCGCTACCCTCCGGCTATTCCTACGACTATCTCGGTCACGTTTACTATATCCTGCAAAACCAAGTCCTGGCTACCAACGGATACCACGGATTTGACTGCGATCACGGTGATTCCTCCGCGTTCGGTGCGCCCTGCGGATTTGACTGTTGTTTTTCTAATCATCACATGGGCTGGCCTAAATTTGTCCAATCCATGTGGATGGCAACGCCCGAAGGAGGGCTTGCCACCATTGCCTACGGCCCTTGCTCGGTAAATGCGACCGTTGCGGGCACAAAGACGGCTTCCTTTCAGATGACTACCGATTATCCCTTCCGCGAAAAAGTGACCCTCACCTACACCGGCGAGGAAGCAACCTTCCCGTTGAAGCTTCGTATTCCCGGCTGGAGCCAAGAAACTACGCTTTCCATAAACGGTTGCCCCTCTAAGCTTACATCACCCGCAGGTATATTCCGACAAATCACCCGTACTTGGATGAATGGAGATACCGTAGAGCTTGTCTTCACCGCCAAGGTAAAACTCTCCACTTGGTATAACCGCTCCGTAGGCGTTCGCCGCGGCGCGCTGATCTACAGTTACCCCATCGGGGAAAGCTGGCGCGAGCTTGCCGACAACGCTTGCCGCGAGCTGAAGGTTCCCGCGCTGGGTAAAACCCGCAACAGGGAAGTGCTCCCTGTATCCGCGTGGAATATGAGTATCCTTCCCACCGAGAGCGATTTTGCCGTAACCGAGGCTCCCGTTACCGATCATCCCTTCACACCGGACAGTGCGCCGCTGCGTCTTTCGGTACGGATGAAGAAGCGACCTGACTGGCGGCTTGCGGGAAACGTTCCCGCCCCTCAGCCCTGCGGATGCTGTACGGGCAAGACGGTGGATGCCGATCTCATCCCTTACGGTTCAACGAGACTGAAGCTGACGCACATTCTCTCGGCAGAGCCGATGGATGAGGATATCACAGTTCCTGCCATCATAGAAGAGAACGCTTCCGTTTTCGGACAGCTCGTCCTTCCCAAAGCCTATGCGTACGAGCTCAGCGTTTCGGGTGCCCCCAGAGCCACCGCAACGCTTTCCATCAACGGTCAGCAAGCGGGCAGCGTTTGCTTGGACGGGAACGGAACTTATACCCGCGTGATCGCAGGAGACGACTGCACTTCCAATCCCTTCCGATTTACTCCTGAACAGTATAACGTGATCCGCATAGACGGCGCGATCGTCTCTAAACTCACGATCCGCCCCGTCGGTACGCCGATCATCTCCGCAACGCTCCACCGTTTTCCTGACGCCATCGGGGTCGCTACCAACGCCGACCCACGGCTCGGCTCGATCTTCGGTGAATTTCTCGATGGGGAGGGGAACGTCCTGCTTACCGTCCGCAATCTGCAGAAACAGAACCGACTGCCGCCGGTTTATCCTGAAGCGGCATCCGCGCTTCGCATCTCGCAAAGACTCGGTGACAAATTGCTGACCGCTGAACCGCTTTCCTTACCCGACCTTGCCTCTGTCGCTTCGGATGTCAAACACTTCACCGTTACCGCCGATGTCGCCGCCGAGATCGTCCGCATTCGCTTCCCCCGCATTGAAGAAGCGGATCGCTATCTGATCGCATGGGGAAGAGGTGAAGCTGTCACCGATTGGGAAGCGAACGTCCGCTTCAATCCCTACAAAGGAAGCAATTGCTTTGAGGCAGACATTACCGCCTTCTCGGTACCGAACGGCGGAAAAATAACCCTTCGCTTGTACGCGCTGAGAGAAGGTACTCCCATTGCGGTCTCACAGGACGTGACAGTCGATTGCCCTGCAGGAGACTAAGCAGATGAATCTTTCTTCTATCGAAGCCCCACTTCTCAATTGGTACCGAAAAAACGCACGTGATCTTCCGTGGCGGCATACCCGTGATCCGTATAAGATCTGGGTGTCCGAGATCATGCTTCAGCAGACGCGCGTGGAAGCCGTTAAGCCCTACTACGCCCGTTTTTTAGAAACCCTCCCCGACGTGTATGCCTTGGCAAACGCCCCCGAGGAACAGCTTCTGAAGCTTTGGGAAGGGCTCGGCTACTACTCCCGTGTGCGGAATATGCAAAAAGCCGCGCGGACAATAGTGGAAGCCTACGACGGACGTTTTCCCGCAGATCCCGCGAAGCTGCAAAAGCTCACGGGCATCGGCGAATACACCGCAGGTGCCATCGCTTCCATCGCCTTCGGCATTCCTGCGCCCGCGGTTGACGGAAACGTCATGCGGGTAGTAGCAAGACTCACGGGCGATTCTCGCGACGTCTTTGATCCAGCCTTGAAAAAAGAATACGGAAAACGCCTTGCCCCGTATATCTCCAAGACCGATCCTTCTTCATATAATCAAGGGCTTATCGAGCTGGGCGCTACCGTCTGTCTCCCGCAAGGGAGCGCACGATGCTCCGCCTGTGCCCTGTCCGAGTATTGTACCGCCTACCGTGAGGGAAGGGTAGAGATGATTCCCGCCCCCAAACAGCAGAAGCCCCGCAAAATCGACCTTCGCACAATTTTGATCATTCAAAGCGACACCGAAGTGCTGGTGGAAAAGCGTCCCGACAAAGGGCTTCTCGCCGGACTTTGGCAGCTCCCTTCGCTGGACGGTCACCGTACCGAGGACGAAGTTCTCGCTCACGCCCGTCGGTTCGGGCTGGACGTGATCCGCATCGAGGCGCTCACGCCCGCCAAGCATATCTTCACCCATATCGAATGGCAGATGATCGGATACCGTCTGACGCTTTCCGCGCTCTCGGAGATCCCCGAAGGAATGGTTTCGGCAAGCCTCGAACGGTTGGAGGCTGACTTTCCGCTCCCCTCCGCTTTTTCGGCATTTCTTCCGTATTTGAGAAAGAAAAAAGCAAAACAATAATTGACAATTTAACACACAAGTGCTATAATTATGACATCGCAATCAAGCGGCGTGACAGATCACGCTGACGAGTTTCATGGAGGCAACTATGAAAAAACTTCGTGTAGGCATTATCGGTACGGGCGGCATCGCCAACGCTCATATGCGCGCTTATCAGCAGATCCCAGAGGTAGAGATCGTTGGTGGTGCTGACATCATCCCCGGCAAGGCACGGGAATTTCTCGACCGTTACGAGCTCACCGACGCCAAGGATTTCACCTCGGCAGCCGAGCTTCTGAAAATGGATCTGGACGCCGTCAGCGTCTGCACCTACAACTCCACTCACGCCGAATGTACCGTTGCCGCACTGGAGGCAGGCGTTCACGTGCTTTGCGAAAAGCCCATGAGCATCACCCTGGACGAAGGCGTTGCTATGTGCCGCGCCGAAAAGAAGAGCGGTAAGATCCTCACCATCGGCTTCCAGCCCCGTTACGACGAAAACTCCCGCCATATCAAAGAGTTGGTACAGTCGGGACTTCTCGGGGACGTTTACTACGTTCAGTCCGGCGGCGGCAGACGCCGCGGCATTCCCGGCTCTACCTTCATTGACAAAGACAAAGCAGGCGTCGGTGCACTGGCTGATATCGGCTGCTACGCGCTGGACTTCGGTCTGAATACTATCGGCTATCCGAAGCCGCTGACCGTTTCCGCCGTTGCCTACGATTATTTCGGCAAAAATCCCAAGTATTACAAGGAATCCGACCGCTTCAGCGTAGACGATTTCTCCGCCGCATTTATCCGCCTGGAGGGCGGCATTACATTCGATTTCCGTATGTCCTGGGCAATGCACATGGACACCTGCGGCGACTTCCTCTTCTTAGGAAAGGATGCCGGTCTGAAGGTTAGCCAGCCTCACTTCGAGCTTTGGGGCGGCGCGTGGGACGGTCCCATCGGCGAGATCACCCTGATGCACGACGACGAAAACGGCACGCCCACCTCCTCCAAGATCGACATCATTCCCCAGGAGAAATCCAATCTCTTCTATAAAAAGGTGCGCTCCTTCATCGACGCTATCTTAAACGGCACCGAGGCGCCTGTTCCCACCTCCCAGATCCTCTACAATCAAGCGATCATCGACGGCATCATCCGCTCCTCCGAGTTGGGCAGGGAAGTCGAGATCGTTATCCCCGAGATCTGAGCGATGGCGATCTTAGCACTTGACCAAGGAACCACCTCTTCCCGCGCTATTCTGTTCGACCGCTCCTTTCGCCCTCTGGGACAGAAAAATGTCCCGCTCACTCAGCATTATCCTAAAGAAGGTTGGGTCGAACACGACGCCGAGGAGATCTTCCGCTCTCAGATGGAGGCGGCTGCACTTCTGCTTGCCGATAAGAGCGAGAAGATCGACTGCATCGGCATTACCAATCAGCGGGAGACTACGATCCTGTGGAACGCCGAAACCGGCAAGCCTGTCGCTCCCGCCATCGTCTGGCAATGCAGACGCACCGCTCCCGAGTGCGAAGAACTGATAGGCGAAGGGCTGGAGAGCACCGTTAAAGCGACCACGGGTCTGCCTATCGACGCATACTTTTCCGCTACCAAGATTGCATGGCTGTTGTCTCATTCCCCCGAAGCGCGCTCCCTTGCTGACGAAGGGAAGCTTCGCTTCGGTACGGTGGAATGCTGGCTGGTCTGGAAGCTGACCGGCAATCATCTTACCGACGTCACCAACGCCTCCCGCACCATGCTGATGAATCTCACTACGATGGAATGGGATCCTGACCTTTGCCGACGCCTCGGCATACCCATGAGCATTCTCCCGAAAATCGTAGATAACGCAGGTCTGTTCGGTATTGTCCGTGAAGGATTCGATATTCCGCCCGCCATGTGGGGAAAGCCCGTGACCGCTTCCGCCGGTGATCAGCAAGCCGCGCTCTTCGGTCAGACCTGTTTCGCGCTGGGCGATACCAAAAACACCTACGGCACCGGTTGCTTCGCGCTGATGAATATCGGCAGCCGTCCTATTTTTGACGAGAAGCTGATCACCACCGTCGGATGGAAGATCGGCAACGACGTAACTTATGCACTGGAAGGCAGCGTGTTCAACGCAGGCTCTGCAATTCAATGGCTGAGAGATGAGCTGAAGCTCATCTCCTCCGCACCCGAATGTGACGTCCTCGCCGGGCAGGTAGAAGATAGCGGCGGCGTGATCTTCGTTCCCGCGTTTACGGGATTGGGCGCTCCCCATTGGGATATGTACGCTCGCGGCGCACTTCTCGGTCTCACTCGCGGTTCCAACCGCTCACATATCTGTCGAGCCGTGCTGGAGGGCATCGCCTATCAATCGGCTGAACTGATTTTTGCTATGCAAAAGGCGTCAGGGATCCCTATCCGCTCGTTGAAGGTAGACGGCGGCGCATCGGTCAGCGTACCGATGATGCAGTTTCAGGCAGATCTTCTGAACATCACCGTTGACCGACCTGCGGTCATCGAATCCACCGCACTCGGCGCGGCAATGCTTGCCGGTATCGGCGCCGGACTCTATACGATGGCGGAGCTTTCTAAAGTACGAATCTCCGACCGCAATTTTGATCCTCAGCCGGAGACTGCCGCCTTGGAAGGCTACGCCCGTTGGCAAGCCGCCGTTCGCGCAGTTCAAGCGTTTGAATAATTATTTGAAAGGCAATTTACAATGAAAGTTATCGATATCATCAAGGCGGACAAGCCCGCTTTGTCTTTTGAAGTGTTCCCACCCAAAACCTCGGACGCTTTCGAATCGGTCAAGCACGCCACCGAGGAGATCGCTAAACTCAATCCCTCTTATATGAGCGTCACCTTCGGAGCCGGTGGCTCCAACGCTGGATTTGCCGTCGAAGTGGCAGGAAATCTTCAGAAAAACTACGGCGTTACCACGGTGGGACATTTAACCTGCGTAGGCGCGGACCGTGCTACGATTACCGACCGCCTCAATCAGATGCAAGCACACGGAATTGAAAACATCCTCGCTCTGCGCGGCGACCGTCCCAAAGACTGGCCTGAAGATCGCCCCCTCTGCGTAGATTTTGAGCACGCCTGCGACCTCGTCCGCTACATCAAAGCCCACGGCGACTTCTGCGTCGGCGGAGCCTGCTATCCCGAGGGACATCCCGAAGCGGACACGCAAAAGCAGGATATCGCTAACCTGAAACTCAAGGTAGACGCCGGGTGTGAGTTTCTTACCACGCAGATGTTCTTTGATAACAACATTCTGTACAATTTTATCTACAAGCTACGCGAAGCAGGCATCACCGTCCCAATCGTTGCAGGCATTATGCCGGTTACCAATCCTAAATCCATTTCGCGCATCTGTGCGCTGTCGGGATCTCTTCTCCCCAAACGCTTCATTCAAATCGTAGACCGCTTCGGCGATAATCCCGAAGCAATGAAGCAAGCAGGAATCGCCTACGCTACCGATCAGATCATCGACCTGTACGCCAACGGTATCAACGCCATTCACGTTTATTCCATGAACAAGCCCGACGTTGCCGCCGCCATTCAGAAAAATATTTCCGAGATCATCAAATGACAGAACTTCACCGCTATACCTCTCCGGTAGGGCAGATCGACCGCCGAGAGGTATATCGCTATTTAGGTTGCGGAAGGAATCAGCCCGATCCCCGCACGGTCGAACTTGCGGAATCGCTCTGCAAGCAGGTGGAGGCACTTCCGCTGGAAGCGGTCTGGTGTCGGCTTCCCCTTGCCGACGGCTACGACTTCGGTCTGGGTAAAGCCGGAAGGTCGCTGACCGCCAATCTCACAGGATGCCGGGAGACCTTTCTCTTTGCTGCCACGCTGGGGCTTGCCGCCGATCGGCTGATCCGTCGGGAAGAGGCTCTTTCCGAAGCCCGCGGCGTGATTGCCGATGCCGTCGCTTCCGCAGGAGTGGAAGCAGGATGCAATCGGCTTTGCGCTCATCTTTCCGAAATCGCAGGCGCAGGGAAGTACCTCCGCCCCCGTTTTTCTCCCGGCTACGGTGACTTTCCCATCACCGTCCAACAGCCTCTCCTCGATCTGCTCTCAGCCCGCAAACTGCTGGGACTCACTTTAACGGACTCACTTCTGATGCTCCCCACCAAATCGGTAAGTGCGATCGTAGGCATCTCTCCCACGCCGAGCGGTTGCAGACGCGGTTGTGAAGGCTGTGAAAGCCTCGATTGCCCCTATCGAATCTAAGAAATTAAGGTATTTTATATGACTATTCGCGAAAAACTGCAAACCGGTTTTCTGTTCTACGACGGCGGCATGGGTTCTATGCTCCAGTCCGCAGGGCTTCCTGCGGGTGAGCTTCCCGAACGCTGGAATCTGACCCATGCCGACGTTATCGTTGGCATTCACAAGGCGTATTATGAGGCAGGAGCCGACATTGCTTGCGCCAACACCTTCGGTGCCAACGCACTGAAATTCCCCGCAGAGGGCGAATTTTCGCTCCGTGCGGTAATCGAGGGGGCGATCAATTGCGCCAAAGCCGCAAGAGCGCAGTGTACCCACCTCGGCCGCCCTCTTTATATCGCGCTGGACGTGGGTCCTTGTGGGAAACTGCTGAAACCCTTCGGCACGCTGGATTTTGAGGACGCCGTTTCGCTGTTCAAGCAAACGATTGAAATCGGTGTTCAAGTCGGCGTGGATCTGATTGCCATCGAGACCATGAACGACTCCTATGAGACCAAAGCGGCAGTTCTTGCCGCCAAAGAGGTCTGCGATCTGCCGATCTTCGTAACCAACGTGTACGATCAATCCGCCAAGTTGATGACCGGTGCCACTCCCGAGGCAATGGTCGCACTCTTGGAAGGGCTCTCAGTAGACGCCGTCGGTATGAACTGCTCGCTGGGTCCCAAGCAGATGGAAGAGATCTTCCCCCGTCTGGCAGATGTCGCCTCGCTTCCGCTTGTCGTCGTTCCTAACGCGGGATTGCCTCGGCTGGAGGGCGATCGAACCGTCTACGACGTGACCCCCGACGACTTTGCAGATTCCATGGTGACTCTCGCCAAAGCCGGTGCACGCGTACTGGGCGGTTGCTGCGGCACAACGCCCGCACACATCGCGAAACTGCGGGAGCGGGTAGCAGAGCTGATTCCCGTTCCGCTTACGGAAAAACGGCGCACCGTGATCTCCTCCGGCACCCACGCGCTCACCTTCGACGGCGATCCCCGACTCATCGGTGAGCGGATCAACCCCACGGGCAAATCCAAGCTCAAAGCCGCGCTTCGGGAGAAGAATCTCTCCTACATCCTTCGAGAAGCCGCAGGCCAGCAGGAAGCCGGCGCGCAGGCACTGGACATCAACGTGGGGCTCCCAGAGATCGACGAACCCGAAATGATGGCTGAAGTGGTCACCGAGGTACAGGGGATCTGCGATCTGCCCCTGCAGATCGATACCTCCGATCCCGTCGCAATGGAGCGCGGATTGCGCCTTTGCAACGGACAGCCTTTGGTTAATTCCGTTAACGGCAAAACGGCAGTGATGGACGCTATCTTCCCGCTGGTACAGAAATACGGCGGCGTAGTCATCGGCCTGACCCTTGACGAAGACGGCATCCCCGCCACAGCAGAAGGGCGCGTTGCCATCGCACATCGCATCCTCGACACCGCCGCCCGTTACGGTATCGGCGCCCACCGTATCATCATTGATCCGCTTGCGCTGACCATTTCCGCCGATCAGTCCGCCGCGCTGGTGACCTTGGAGACTATTCGCATCCTTCACGCTGAGGGCATCCGCACCTCGCTGGGACTATCCAACGTATCCTTCGGTCTCCCTAACCGTGAAGCAATCAACTCCACCTTTTTCGCCCTTGCGCTGGAAAACGGACTTTCTGCCGCCATCATGAACCCCTATTCGGCAGGCATGATGAACACCTACCACGCCTTCCGTGCCCTTCACGGCTTCGACACCGGCTGTATGGAGTTTATCGAAAAGTCGGTTGCTCTCGGAAGCACCGCGACCGCACCGACTGCCGCTGCGGCTGTTGCCGAAGAGGGAAGCCTTTCGCTACTGCAGAACGCCATCTGCAAAGGGCTCCGAGACGATACCGCAACCGCAGCCAAAGCAATGCTGGAAAGCGGAACCGCTCCCCTTGCCCTTATCAACGAGGAGATCGTTCCCGCACTGGATCGCGTAGGGAAGCGATTCGAAGAAAAGACCCTTTTCCTTCCCCAGCTTCTGATGAGCGCAGAAGCCGCCAAAGCCGCCTTTGACGAAGTCAAAGCCGCCATGCCGGCTGGTGAGAACGGCAACAAATACACTATCGTTATCGCCACTGTCCACGGCGACATTCACGACATCGGCAAGAATATCGTCCGCACCCTGCTGGAAAATTACGGCTACCGTATGGTCGATCTGGGGCGCGATGTTCCTCCCCAAACGATCGTTGACGCCGCCATCCGCGAAAACGCCCGCATCGTCGCACTGTCCGCATTGATGACTACTACGATTCCCGCAATGGAAGAGACCATCCGTCTTCTGCGCGAACAAGCACCCGATTGCAAGATTGCAGTCGGCGGCGCAGTGCTGACGCAGGATTACGCAGATAAAATGGGCGCCGACTTCTACGGCAGAGACGCTATGGAGACCGTGCGTTACGCGGAGAGCCTGCTATGAGGCAAAAGCTTCCCCTGTCGCTCACCGCAGAACGGTATGAGCGCTTGACTGCGCCGATCCGACGGCGGAAGTGGGCGTTGAACCTGCTGCTTTGGAGCAACCGCATCTGCTCGATGTTGTTTTATATCGCCTATCCCCTCTGCATTCTATGGATGCTGTACACCGGCGACTATTTCACCTACCGCGCGATCTTAATTCCGGCAATTTCTTTCGCTTTGCTGACCGTCGTAAGACAGCTGATCAACCGTCCACGCCCCTACGAAAGGCTTTCGATCAAGCCTCTTCACTCCAAACGGACGAGAGGGAAGTCCTTTCCAAGCAGACACGTCTTTTCCGCCTTCATCATAGCGGCAACCATGACCTTCGTCTTTCCGTGGGGATGGATCTTCTATCTGCCTGCTGCATTGCTGGCAGTGATCCGCGTGCTGATGGGCGTTCACTATCCCTCCGACGTGATGGTCGGCGCGGGCTTCGCGCTGGCAGCTGCTCTCTTCTATTACCTATAGTTCATTAAGCCGACCCAAGCACATAGGGTCGGCTTAATGATTTATTAAGAATTCCTATCCTTGTATGTTAATAAACAAAGTGCTATAATATAGTCATCCGAGCAAGAAAAGGAGACTGCAATGTATACGATATTAGTTTGTGACGACGAGCGGGACATCGTGTCCGCTCTGAAGATCTATCTGTCAGCCGACGGCTACAACGTGCTGACCGCCTACACGGGGGCGGAGGCAATCACGGTCATTACGGAGCAGGAGGTTCATTTGGTGCTCATGGACGTTATGATGCCCGAAATGGACGGCATCACCGCCATGACCAAGATCCGCGAAATCACCAACCTTCCCGTGATCCTTCTGACCGCAAAAAGTGAGGACACCGACAAGATCCTCGGGCTTAACGTAGGAGCAGATGACTACATCACTAAACCCTTTAATCCGGTGGAGGTCTTGGCGCGAGTACGCTCTCAACTGCGACGCTATATGCAGTTAGGCGGCGGGCAAGCGCCCGCTCGAACGCTGCAACTGGGCGGAATCGTCCTTTGCGATGATACCAAAACCGTCACGGTTGACGGCGACGTGGTAGCCCTGACGCCTACCGAATTTGATATGCTGAAGCTGTTTTTGCAGGAGCCCGGCAAGGTCTTTTCGCCCAAAGAGATCTATCGGAAGGTATGGAAAGAAGATCCCCTGGGCGCAGAGGGAACGGTAGCCGTACACATCCGTCATCTCAGAGAAAAGATCGAGATCGATCCCGGAAATCCACGCTATTTGAAGGTTGTCTGGGGAAAAGGATATAAAATGGAGGCGTACACCAAATGAACCGAATCAGAACTAACCTTGCAATCAAAACGCTTGCCGTTATTCTATCGACCGTATTGATGATCGTTATGCTGTTTTCGGTGATCGCTACGGCTCTTTTAGGGGCGCTGGGCGCATATTCAGATCCCGTCGGATTCAAAGAGCAGGTTCTCTCCGAAATTCTGCTGGCAGAATCAACGCAGATCGAGTGGTATTTCCACGAGCAAAATAAAGACGTTCTGCTGAGCGGGGAGCCGCTTCCGGTACCCGATTTTCTCAGTGCGGAGCAAACCAATCTCCGCTTTACCGTAACCGACGAGAGCGGCAACAAGATTCTCGCCAATGAATCAGCTCCGTCAGCCAAGTCGATGGAATACACCTTCACGGTCATCATTGATCATGTCACCCACACAGAAAGCAAGACCGTCTATACGGACGAAGATGCAAATGAATTCTACGCTTCTATCGACGGTGGAAAAGATAAAATCATTTCTACCCAATGGGCTGCCAAGTCCGACGAGGACGGGCAAGTGGTAAACGTTCTGACGATCACTTGGGAAGAGTATACCGAACTGGTATATACGCTGAGCTACGCTTGGGAGGATCCGCTTCCCGTCATGGATTTCACCTACTATGCGTTTCATTATCTGGATGATTTCGTAGCGCTTCGCTGGGCATTCCCCTTCATGGCAATCGGCTCTGTCGTTCTGCTGTCGCTCCTTCTCATCTATCTTTGCTGGGCAGCAGGCTATCGCAAGAACGCAGACGAGCCCGTCCCCAATCTGATTGATCGCATCCCGTTGGATCTATACATCGCAATGCTCGTCGGTGTCGGGGCGCTCCTGCTGATCGGCTGGATGCTCGCATTTGAAGAGATCGTGGACGTCGGAACTCCCGATCTTGCCATTCTGTTTGCCGTGCTGGGATTGATCTGCCTGCTGGCGCTGTCGGCAATGCTGCTTTCACTGCTTTTGACGATCGCTTCGCGCATCAAGCGGCACACCCTGCTTCGGAATACCGTTCTATGGAGGATCGGATCCCTGATTCGGAAAGTAATCCGAAAGGTGTGGCACGGAGTACGGTTCTACTTGGAAAACCTTCCCCTGTATTGGAAAACTGGTGCGGCTATTGTCATCCTGCTGCTACTGGAATTGATCGTACTGTGCAGTGGATCGGTAGAGGTGATTGCCCTATGCTTGGTGATCGGAAACGCCATCCTGATTCCCGTTGCCATCTATTGCGTAATTCAATACAAACAGCTCAGTACGGCAGCCAAGCGCATCGCGGAAGGCGATACGGCTTATCAAATAGACACCTCTAACATGGTTGCCGAACTGAAATCCCATGCTGAAGCGTTAAACGGCATTGGTGCAGGAATGCAAAAGGCGGTTGACGCACGCATGAAGAGTGAACGCTTCAAGACCGAACTGATCACCAACGTCTCCCACGATATCAAGACTCCTCTTACCTCTATCATCAACTATGTGGATCTGTTAAAAAAAGAGGAGATCGGGATTGAGACCGCCAAAGAGTACGTCGAAGTGCTGGATCGTCAATCTGCGCGGCTGAAAAAGCTCACCGAGGATCTGGTGGAAGCTTCCAAAGCCTCCACCGGCAATCTGACCGTAAATGCCGAGACCTTGGAACTGAATCTGCTGCTCTCGCAAGCCGTAGCAGAATTTAGGGATAAGCTGGATGCCAAGGCACTGACCGTCGTGACCACCTTTGCCGACGACGGAAACTGCAAAGTCACCGCAGACGGCAGGCTCCTGTGGCGCGTATGCGAGAATCTGCTCAGCAACGTCTGCAAATATGCGCAGGAGCAAACGCGAGTCTATATCTCTACCGAAGTAATCGGTGAGCGAGTTCGCTTGACGGTAAAAAACACGTCTAAATACGCTCTGAACATTTCCAGCGAAGAGCTAATGGAGCGCTTCACCCGCGGAGACGCTTCGCGCCATACCGAAGGAAGCGGATTGGGTCTATCCATCGCCCGAAGCCTTGTAGAGTTGCAGAAGGGAAACTTTGGCATCGTCATCGACGGAGACCTGTTCAAGGTCAGTGTAACGCTCCCAAAGTCATAGTCAAAAACCGTTGATGTCTAAATACATCAACGGTTTTTAACGTCAGTTTCTTTCCTGCACGAAACGGGCGACTTTGCAGATCTCATCCCGGCAAGATTCCAGAAAATCCCGATGCGGGCAATACCCTTTTTCAAGGAAGTACAATGACCGATACCGTCTGCATCCTCCACCGCAAACGCGAAAGGCGGGACAAGAGCGGCATTGAGGAAGTCGTCGCGCCCCCTCGGTCAGAAAACGCTGCATCGGTTCCGCTCGGTAGAGCTCACTAAACGAGTGCTCGTTTACCGATCCGCAACGGTACTCGTCTAAGACGTAAAAGTCGCAGGGATAAACGCCACCGTCCGCCTCAATGACAAACTGTGGTGAGCAAACACCGGCAAGTCCGCACTGCTCGGGGTGCTCCCCCATCGCCATACGAACGAAATTATCGAACAGGCGAACGCTTATGTAGTTTCCTGCATACAGCTCCTTTGCCCAAATGGCGAAAAACTGCTTCAAAAACGATCCGTACGCCTGCGGAGTGAGGGTGTAGTAGTCATTCTCCCGCGGATTTTCCAGCGGCGCAAGACAAGGGATGATCTGCACGAAGTCAAATCGGTTTTTGCGGTAGAAATTCCATAACGCCCGAGGATGGGCGGCACTTCTGGCGGTCAGAACGGTGAGAATATTAAAATCAGCCCCCGCCTCTCGCAGGTGTGATACGGCTTCCAGCACGCGCGCATAACTTCCGCCTCCTCCGGGAGCTTTGCGACATTCGTCCTGCCAATACTCCTCGCCGTCCAGCGAAAGACCCACTAAAAAGTGATACTCAGCAAGAAACCGTGCCCATTCTCCGTCAATCACCATTCCATTGGTTTGAATGGAATAGCGGATCCGAACGGTCGGGGGAGTACGTTCTTCGGCGTACGCTACGAAATCGCGGAAGAAGGGAAGTCCCGCCAGCGTCGGCTCACCTCCTTGAAAGGCGATCTGCAGATCGCCCGAAGGCAACGCTTCCAGCGCACGGTCGATAACGGTATGCGCCGTTGCTTCGGACATGATCCCGTAAGAGCGCACCTGACGCAGATCGGACACGTCGGCGTAGAAGCAATATTGACAGCGGAGATTGCAAAGCGAAGATGCAGGCTTGATCAGCACGGACAGGGAAGGCATAGCGGCTCCTTTCAGAGGGGGGATTAGACAGGCTCTTGGGATAGCAGTAATTCTTGTTCGAACTATAATTCAGAAATTACTTTTTCAGTTTTTAATATTTCATCAAACATTTTATCTAAGACATTGTAAATTTGATTGTATTCTTCAAAATCTTCCGGTAGCAACTCATCACCTTTAATCGTTGCAGTTTTGCTCTTGAAAACCGTTTTCCATTGCCAATTACTCTTCAAGGGTTTATTCGGTTGAACTCCAACAATAATTTTTTCAAATTGTGCGAGATTTTCTGCTTCCAGATTTGCCGAATTAAACGATAATTGAATCGCAAACTTTACATTATCATTTTTATCACAGTATGAGCTAATTTCATAGTAATAATGATTGTTAGTGTTCCAACCACTAATCCCGTTACTTTTAAGAACATACTGATCCATAAAAGGGGTTCTGAATCTCATATATGATTTAGAACATTTTTCTTCGTCAAGGAAAATTAATCCTTCACTATTTTTTATCCTACACCACGCTTTGAAAAACTCAGATACGTTTTGAAATCTATCAGGACGATTTTCAAAAATCAAATCCAAAGCTACTTTATGTTCTGCGTATATCTGTTGACACAATTCAATGATTTCGTTATTGTTCATAGTTTCTCTCCTTAGTGTATCTACATATGAATGGATAAATCTAACCGCATCAGAATCAAAAGCTGCTTTTTCAAGCTCTAATTCGATAATACGGATAATATTTTCATATTTTATGCAGTTCCATATACCGTAA
>JAFTOC010000051.1 GCA_017451585.1 Clostridia bacterium | reverse complement strand
TACCGCAAATTTCCCCAAAACTCTTGCAAAACGGCGCGAAAAGTGCTATACTAAGGTGTTATCATCAATAAACCGAAAGGATGCGGCTCCCGCCGCCAAACATAGATATGCAAAAAATCGGATTCCTTGCCATCGTCGGCAGACCCAACGTGGGCAAGTCCACCCTGCTGAACGCTCTCCTCGGAGAGAAGGTGGCTATCGTTTCCAAGAAGCCCCAGACCACCCGTACCCGTATCACCGGCATCCTCACCGAGGGCGAGAATCAGTTCGTCTTCCTGGATACCCCCGGTATGCACTCACCGAAAACCCGCCTTGGCAGCGTGATGGTCAAGGCGGTCAGCACCGCCCTTGCCGACGTGGACGCGGCGATCCTGGTTGCCGACGCCTCCCGCGCCCCCGGTGACGTGGAGAAGCAGCTCCTCCGCCGCTTTGAGCAGGACGGCATCCCCGCCATCCTCGTCCTCAACAAGACCGACCTGTCGAATGCCCTGAAGGTGGGCCAGGTCATCACCGCCTACGCTGAGCTCTTCGACTTCGCCTCGGTAGTGCCCATCTGCGCCCTGAAGGAGGACGGGGTAAACATCGTCAAGCTGGAAGCAGAAAAGCTGCTCCACGAAGGCGAGTGGATCTTTGATGAGGACGCCCTCACCGATCAGCCCGAGCGGCAGATCGCAGGCGAGATCATCCGCGAGAAGATCCTGCGTCTGATGGACAACGAGATCCCCCACGGCACCGCCGTGGTCATCGAGGAATTCAAGGAAGAGGGCAAGATGCTCCGCATCCGTGCCGAGATCTTCTGCGAGCGGGAAGCTCACAAACGGATGCTCATCGGAAACGGCGGCTCCATGCTGAAGAAGATCGGCTCCTACGCCCGCGAGGATATGGAGAAATTCTTCGGCGTGAAGGTTTTTCTCGATTTGTGGGTCAAAGTAAAAGAAAACTGGCGGGACAGCGATTTTATCATCCGCGATTTCGGATTCAAGAATCAGGACTGAGCCCCGCTTGATGGGAAAGGAAGTGAGCCGTATGCCGAGGCAGGAAAGCGTCAAGGGCATCGTCCTGCGCGTGGTTCCCACGGGCGACGGCAATAATCTTCTCACCGTTCTCACCGGCAACCGCGGCAAGATCACCGTGTCTGCCCCCGGCAGTCGGTCGGTGTCCTCTCAGCGGCACGCCATCTGTCAGCCCTTCTCCTACGGCGAGCTGTTCATCACAGAGCGCAAAGCCGATCGGTGGTATCTGAAGGAGGGTACGCCCGAGGAGACCTTCTACCCCCTCAGAGAGGATCTTGCCCGCTTCGCGCTGGCAGGCTACATAGCCGACGTGACATTGCAGGTGGCTACCGAAGAGGAAGAACAGGAGGATCTGCTCCGTCTGCTCCTCAACACCCTCTACGTCCTCTGCTATCGGGATAAACCCATTTGGTTCGTGAAGGCGGTATTTGAATGGCGGCTGGCGGCGATTATCGGCTTTGAGCCCGACCTGTTTTCCTGCATGGAATGCGGCAAGACCGAGCCGCCCTTCGCCTTCGTCATCGAAGAGGGACAGCTGATCTGTACCGAATGTATGCTGAAAGAGGGCGCTCCTCCTGCGCATCCGCTGGACGTGTCGCTCCCCCTGCTCCGCTCCCTGCTGAGAGTACCGCTGCAGAAGCTCTACTCCTTCGAAGCGGACGAGATGCTGAAGTGGGAGATGTCCTCCCTGTGCGAAAAGCATCTATTGTCCCATCTGGAGCGCACGCCGTCTACCCTGCAATTCTACCGCTCAGTGGGAGAGTAAATCAACACCACTCGGGCGACAAGTATTTGTCGCCTCAGAGTGTCGAAAAAGTCTGTCTACAATCCGAGAGGGGGAAGAAACCATCTCAAACGCCGAAGTTTTCTTCCCCCTCTCGGGCTCTCCCTCAACTTCCTTGGCTGGCAGCAGTTCTAAGTTTGTACTTTATCGACAGACCGTGGCGACAAGCACTCGTCGCCTTTATAGAAGTTTTTGAAGATTCCAAAGAAACTTTTTGAAAAAAGTTTCTTTGGCGGGTTCAAGGGCAGAGCCCTTGATGATTGTTTATGAAAGACTATACGAAAGCATTAAAAACACTGGAATATGATAAAATTCTGTCTCTGCTGGCGGCTTGTGCCCAGACTACGGGCGCAAGAGAGATGGCGCTTTGTGCCACGCCCGAGGACGATCCCGTAAAGATCGCCAGACTGCAGCAGGAGACCGCCGACGCCAAGTCGCTGACCGAGCATCACGGCACGCCCTCCTTCGGCATGGTCAAGGACATCTCCGACAGCGTGGAGCGGGCGGGCAAAGGCGCCATGCTCACCCCCCGCGAGCTGCTGGACGTTGCCGATCTGCTGTCCTCCGCCTCGTCGATGCACGCCTATTCGGCACGGCGGGACATTCGGCTGGGCATCCTTGCCGAGCGCTTCTCGCGCATCTACCCCAACCAGCCCCTGGAGCTGGAGATCCGCCGTTGCATCCTCTCCGAGGATACCATTTCGGACGACGCGTCTCCCAAGCTGTCGGACATCCGCCGCGCCATCCGCAACACCAATACCAAGATCCGCGATACCCTGCAACGCTTCATCTCCTCCGAGAGCAATAACAAGTTCCTGCAGGAGAATCTGGTAACTATTCGTCAGGGGCGCTACGTCATCCCGGTCAAGACCGAGCACAAGGGCGAGGTCAAGGGCTTGGTGCACGACACGTCTTCTTCGGGTGCTACCCTCTTCATCGAGCCCATGGCGGTGGTGGAAGCCAACAACGAGCTTCGCGAGCTGGAATCCGCCGAAAAGAAGGAGATCGAGCGCATCCTCTACGCTCTGTCGGCGCAATCCGCCGACTTCGGCAACGCCCTCATTCACAACTACCGCGCCATCAACGAGATCGCCTACATCTTCGCCCGTGCGGAGCTGTCCTATCGGATGCGCGCCACCGCACCCATCCTCACCGAGGACGGCGAGATCGATCTGAAAGCCGCCCGCCATCCCCTGCTCCGCTCCGCTAAAATCGTCCCCATCGACATCCGTCTGGGCGGCGAGTTTGACACGCTGGTCATCACAGGCCCCAACACCGGCGGTAAGACCGTTTCGCTGAAAACCTTGGGGCTGTTTACCCTCATGGCGCAGACGGGATTGCAGATCCCTGCCGCCGACGAGTCAAAACTCCGCATCTTCTCTTCGGTTCATGCCGACATCGGCGACGAGCAGTCTATCGAACAGTCGCTGTCCACCTTTTCGGCGCATATGACCCATATCGTCTCCATTCTCGACAAGTGCGATGCAAATTCCCTCGTCCTCTTCGACGAGCTTTGCTCGGGCACCGACCCCACGGAAGGCGCGGCGCTGGCGGTCGCCATCGTAGAGGAGGTGCGCCGTAAGGGCGCACTCTGTGCCGCCACCACTCACTACAGCGAGATGAAGGTCTACGCGCTGGAGACCGATGGCGTCTGCAACGCCGCCTGCGAGTTTGACGTGACTACGCTGGCGCCCACCTACCGTCTGATCCTCGGCGCGCCCGGAAAGTCCAACGCATTCGCCATCTCCACCCGTCTGGGGCTGGATAACGCTATCATCCGCCGCGCATCGCGGCTCATCGACGCCGACTCCAAGCGATTTGAAAAGGTCATCGAAAAGCTGGAAGAAAACCGCATCGAGACAGAGCGCAAGCTCACCGAGGCGGAGGAGCTCCGCGCATCCTACGAAGCACTGCTCCGCGAGACCGAGGAGAAGCTGCAAAAGAAGGTGGAGGAAGCGGAGAAGGAGCGGGATCGCGCCACCGAGCAGGCTCGCCGCATCGTGGAGAGCGCCCGCGCCACCAGCGACTACGTCATGGCAGAGCTGGAAAAGGCGAAAAAAGCCAAGGAAACCGCCGAATTTGCGCAAAAAATGGAGGAGGCGCGCAGCAATATCCGCCGCTCCATGAAGGAATCCTCCGAGGCGGTCAATCCCGTCATCACCCGCTCGGCAGAGGACTACGTCCTGCCCCGCCCGCTGAAAAAGGGCGACGAGGTGGTGATCGTCAGCCTGAATCAGAAGGGCGTGGTCATGGCGCTCGCCGACAAGCAGGGGCTGTACGCCGTCAAGGCGGGCATCCTCCAAACCCGCGTGCCCGAGTCCGATCTGATGCTGGCAGAGGACGCACTTCCCACCACCTCCAAAAAGGAGAAAAAGCGTCCCGCCGCCTCGGGCAAGGCAGGCAAGACCTCCGCGCTGATCCGCGACTTCGCCTCCGAGCTGGACATCCGCGGCATGAACGGCGAGGACGGCTGGTTCACGGTGGATCGTTATCTGGACACCGCCAAAATGGCGGGCGTTCACTCGGTTCGCATCATCCACGGCAAGGGCACCGGCGCACTGCGCAAGGCTCTGTGGAGCTTCTTCCAAAAGGATCCCCGCATCGCATCCTACCGCTACGGACAGTACGGCGAGGGCGATCTGGGCGTCACGGTGATTGAACTGAAATGATTCCGTTTCCCAAATATAACGACAACAAGGCAGCACCTCTTTTCAGTGCTGCCTTCTTGATCTGGCGGTACCGTTTCTACGAAGACCGCATCGAGATCGACCGAGATTTCATTCTCTCCCGCGCAACCGTGATCTCGCTGGACAAGATCGAGATGATCACCTCCGAGAGCGATCCCATCTTCTCCCGTATGGGGCGCTGTAACCTGATCGTCACCTTCGCGGGCAACGTCTTTACCCTGTGGGGACTGCCCGTAGAGATCGCCGACCGTCTCACCGCACAGCTGACCGACAGCGAGGAAGCCGAGATCGGTTCGGTGCGCATCCCCGCCCGAGAGCTTCTGAAAAAATCAGCGATGAGTACGAAATTGATCCGATACCTGCTGATTTTGGCAGTTCTGTGGGGAGCGGTCTTCCTGATGGGCAGTGATTGGGTGGATTCCCGCCTTGCCCATACCATTTCAGACGTAGTTTTTCGCCACTTGCTGGTGGCAGGCACGCTGGTACTCTCGCTGGGACTTCCCACGGTACTGCTTTGGCTGTGGGCGTTCACCGGCGGATTTCTGATGCAATATCTGAAATACCATCGCTATACCGCCGCAAGACGGGGAGAGGTGCTCTATTTTGAGTACGGCTTCCTCATTCATCGACGGATCTATCTGGACGCCCGACGGGTCACGCTGGTGGAGTTCAAGCAGACCCCGCTGATGCGCGTCTTCGGCTACGGCGAGCTGCGCATCCGAGCGATGGGACACAACCCGCTGTTTCTGAAATCGAAGCTACTGCTTCCCATCGTAAGGCAGGAAACGCTTCCCGGGATCATGGAGATCCTCTTCCCCACCCTGCCCAAGAGCACCCGCAGGGCTTGCCGACGGTCGCTGTTCTACGATTTCTTTTCGTGGAAGATATTCCTTCCCCTGCTCTGCCTTCCGCTTGTCTTTTTCTTTGGATGGCAATGGCTGATCGTAGTGGCGGTGGTCGGGCTGGTAGTGGTGGCGTCCATCCTGCTGGAGTATCAAAACGCCTATTTCGATTTTCCCGACGCTCTTCAAACGCCCTCGCTGGTCATCCTCTCCAAGGGCGGCTTCTACCGCACCACCGCGTGGATCGATCGGGAGCGGGTAGAGATGCTGGCGATCAGCGGCTCCCGACGGAAGCTGCGGAAGGGATACGCCAACATTCGGGTGAAGGTCTTCGGCAAAAGCGGCAGATACGCACTGATCCGCAACGTGGAAATCGACGAGTTCATAAATCGGATGACGTGAGCGTAGGTGTATCGGTCATTTGGCGGCACGAACCGTTCAAACGGGCGGCAGAACGCCTTCCCGGCGGGCAAAGTACGAACAATGACCGCGATTCTCATGTAGGGAACGGTCTTGACCGTTCCGTTTGCAAAAGCAAAGCCCCCATGCACGCAAACGATAATTTTGCGCATATTGATGGTAATCCGCTTCCTCGACGGCGCGGAACGGTCAAGACCGTTCCCTACGGGATGTGTGCAAACATTCCTTCACTTATCCCCACGAAAAACCGCACCCACTTCACGCATGGGTGCGGTTTTCGTATGGAATCATTTCAGCAGGCGCTCGATCCGCAGAGCGGAGCGCAGACGCATCAGATAGAGGGTCAAAAGGCGGGTCAGCGCGATGTCAAAGACTACGCCGGTAACGGTTGCCAGCGCGAAGGTGCCCACCAACAGCCACACCGATTCAACGGGATAGCCGAAAGCAAAATGTCCCAGCACCACCATCACGCCCAGCGCGAGATTGACGAATACCAGCTTTACGACCCACGAGATCCCGCGGGGAAGCCGTTCCGCCATCGCCTTGACCAGCGGATAGCATCCCATCAGGAATGCGTACTCCACGGCGATAAATTTGTTGGGAAGCAGTAAAAAGGCTAAGATCGAAGTGGCAAGCCAAACCATTGCGGCAGTTCCCTTGCCCATTTCAATGACCGTCAGCAATACCAAAAGCGACGCCACGGCGGCAACGGTCAGATCCAGCACCTCCAAAAAGCATCCCAGATACAGGATCACGATGCTCAAAGCCACAAGCAGAGAGGACAACGCAAGTACCCGCGTACGACGGGCGCTTTTTCTCACGGTCATCGCCTCCTCAGCAGCAACGGATCAGGTCGCCGCCCATGCACTCACAGCAACAGTCGGCACAGATCAGACTGGAACAGCAGTCGCAGGCAGTATCGGAGGAGTTTGACGTACGGTAGGGCTGACCGTGGGAGGCACTGCGGGAGCGGAGCATATCCAGCGCACGGCGGTACTCGCCGTTTTGGGGATCCAGATAGCAGGCGGTCTCGTAATAGCGCACCGCTTCGTAATACGCGCCGCGCTGCGCCAGCACACAGCCCTTGAGGAAGTTCCACTCGGCGTTGCGGGCGTTCTGCGGGATGCTGTCCAGGGTGATGTCCGCCTCGGAGTAGCGACCGGCGTTGATCATGTTTCGAATACGGGACAGCTCGCCGGTGTAATCTCCGCCCTCGTCGCTGGAATAGGAGCGTCCGCCGGAGGAGCCTCCGCCGGCACGCATCTTTTGGATCTGGTCGTAGGCTTCGTTGATCTCCTTCATCTTCTCCTGTACCAGGTCGGACAAAGGATTGTCTACGTAGTTATCGGGGTGATATTTCCGTGCCAGCTCACGGTAGGCTTTTTTGATCTCTTCGTCGCTGGCGTCGCGGGAGACGCCTAATACCTTATAGGGATCGTTCATATTTATGGGATTCCTTTCGATCTTCCCCGTCGGGAAGGATTGTCAATCGTTTATGTATCATCAACTGCAATCAATGGATTCGCAAAGACATTCGCAAGTGCCGCTGCAGCAACACTCGCCACCGCACTCGCAGCAAAACTCATTGGTGCAGCACTCATTGCCGCAACAAGAGGGAAGACAACCTGACTTAACCTTTTTCCCTGATGCAGAGGGGACACCCTGCGCTTTCAGCTTCTTGCGATACTCCTTCAGCCGCGCTTTGTAGACTTTGTTCTTCGGGGCAAGCTCAATAGCGATCCGCAATGAATGAAGCGCGTCGTAGTAGCGTTCCAGCTTATCCTCGATCTCGGAACGGAAAACATACCAGTCTCCGTCTCTCTCCGCTTCGGGGATCTTATCCAGCTCGGCAAGCGCATCCTCATACTGCCCTGCCGCAAAGCGGTGACGGGCTTCCAGCAGTTCGTAGGTATCGGGCATGGTGATACCTCCGTTTCTCAATCGATCTGCGCAACACTAACTGCAACAGTCAAGGCACTCCATCGGACAGGAGATCGCCGCACAGCAGTTCTCAGCCTTTTCCTTCTTCTTTTCGGGATCGGCGTTTTGCCGACGGTAACGTTTCTCCTTTTTCTTCCATTCTTTTGGTAAACCGGATGATCCGGATCACGCTCACAAGCGGCTTTCAGCGAAAGCAGAGCTTCGTAATGCTGCTCCAGTCCTTCTTGTCCCAAATAACGGAGATAGTACCACCTTGCATCCCGCTCTTTCTCGGGGATCTGCTCCAAAAGCTCTATAGCATCCGCAAAGTCTCGGTCAGAGAGCAGAGCTTCGATACGATCGGTCATAGAAACACCTCCGCTTACTACTCGGCGGAATCGCCCTTTTGGCAGTCGCCACAGGTCTTGCGGTGCAGGACACGCTCGGCTACGGCGGGCATTCCCAAGTAGAGGATGTTTTGTAGGATGTTCAGCAGTCCGGGATCGGCGATGTGCAGCTTCTCCAGCTCCTTCGCCGCTTCGGAGAGCTCGCAGTTGAGGGCGATCTCCATGTTCTCGGCAAAATCCTCTCGGAGATAGTCGCCGCCCGGCACGAAGGGGTTGTAATTCTTCTTTTTTGCGTCCTTTTCGGCGTCGTCTGCGGCGTCCAGCAGATAGATCCAACGTCCGACCCGCCGCCCGATCTGAAAGAGCGACTTTTTCGTCTCTCCCGCCTCGCCGTCGGCAAAAACGGTGCCCAGCAGGATGCCAAAAGTCTCGGCGCAGGCGTAGGGACTTGTCACCTCCGCCTTCTCATCCCGGGAGATGAGAGCAAGGGCATCGGCGATCACCGAGTCGAGGAGTCCGTCGCCCACGTTCTTTTTCCGCACCCGCCCCGTCAGGGGAAGCAGTGCGGCGGAGCCCAGCTTGCGAACGCCCTTTTTGTCGGCAACGTCGTCCTTTAGGTTGTAATAGACCAGCAGCGCCGCCGCAGACGCGGTTCGCTCCAGCGAGGGAGTCAGCGCCAGCGCGGGCTTGTTCTTGCGAAAAGGGTGTGCGATACAGCGGATCTTGCGGATTTCGGGCTTCTCGCCCGCCACCGCCATCCGAAGGATCGCCAAAAAAACGAAGTCGTAGGACAGGGTAAAGGGCAGGATGCGGCTCTTTTGTTTGAGCGCACGGCAAAGCCCGCAATAAGCGGCTTTGTAGAACTCGTATTCCTTTACCTTCAGCTCCCCTTGCAGGGGTTTTACGTAGCCGAACATATGCCGTCCTCCGCGTCTGTCTTACCTTTCCATTATAATGGAAGAAAAGAACAAGATAGTAACCGAAAGATGAACGTTTTGTAAATATTTATTGACTCGGTTCACATGGCTCCGTGCGGACGCCAAAAATCCCATCCTTGCGGACGGGATCTTGGCAGAGCGGCAACTCAGCGGCAGTTGTTACCGTTATTGGTGGTGTTGGTCGAATTGGTTTTGTTCATGCCGTCGGTCTGCTTGTTGTTTGCGTTCTTGGCATTTTTCGCATTCTGCGCATTCTGTTTTCCGGCGTTCTGCCCCTCGGTGTGGATGTTTTGGCTATTCTGCCCATTCTGATTCTGAAAATTTTGACTCATTTTTTTCAAAAATCTCCTTTCAAAAGATTTACAAATCCATTATTGTCTGCTATAATAGAGTTTATACAACAAACTCATCCGAAAAGGAGATTTTAATATGGAACTGAAAAAATATCCGCTGAAGCTCTCCCCCGTCTGCAAAGAGATCATTTGGGGCGGCACCAAGCTGAAATCCGACTTCGGCAAGGTCTGCGATCTGGACAAGGTCGCCGAGAGCTGGGAGCTGACCGTCCGCTACGACGGCATGAACACCATCACAAACGGCGAGCACGCCGGCATGACCCTTGCCGATTATCTGGGCGACTCCGCCAAGGGCTTCCCTCTGCTGATCAAGCTGATCGACGCTTGCGACAAGCTGTCCATTCAGGTACACCCCGACGACGAGTACGCACAGAAGAACGAGGGCGAGTACGGCAAGACCGAGATGTGGTACATCGTGGACGCCGAGCCGGGCGCACAGCTGGTCTATGGTCTGGAAAACTACGACAAGGCGACCTTTGCCGCCGCTGCCAAGGACGGCACGCTGGAGAAGTATCTCCACTACGTAGACGTGCATCCCGGTGACGTCTTCTTTATCCCCGCAGGCTGTGTCCACGCCATCGGCGCGGGTATCCTGATCGCTGAGATCCAGCAGTCCTCCAACGTGACCTACCGCGTGTACGACTACAATCGCTGCGGCAAGGACGGACAGCTTCGTCCCCTGCACGTAGAAAAGGCGCTGGACGTGATCGTGGACTACACCGAGGACGAGATCAACGCCATTCGCTACGCCGACGGCTACTTTGAGGGCGCGCTGGCGAACTGCAAGTATTTCCGCGTGGAGCGCTACGTTGGGGACATCACCCTGAACGTACAGGACGGCTTTATGCACGTGCTCTGCCTCTCGGGTGAGGGCACCGTGGGCGGCGAGCCTATGAAGAAGGGCGACAGTTACTTCCTCCCTGCCGGTATGGGTCACGTCGAGGTCAAGGGCAACGCCGAGATCATCACCTCGGTAGCGAAGTAAGCACCCAACCAAGGCTTCCCCTTGAGGGGAAGCTCCCGCGTAGCGGGTGATGAGGTGTTTTCAAAATAGAGTTGCACCGATGATGGAAGTTGCACGTCCTACACCTCATCCGCCCCTTCGGGGCACCTTCCCCTCCAGGGGAAGGCTTTGCTAAAAGTTTTTCAATTATATAATAGTTTTTGAAGGAGAGTTTGAGAGGAAACTGTTTTCAAAAAGTTTCCTCTCAAGAAAAACATCATGGCTGATAACAAGAAAATGGTAGCGCAGATCACTTCCATGGAAGAGGATTTTGCGAAATGGTACACCGACGTGTGCGTCAAGGCGGATCTGATCGCCTATTCCAGCATCAAGGGATGTATGATCATCCGTCCCTACGGCTACGCAATCTGGGAGAACATTCAGAAGATCCTGGACACCCGCTTCAAGGAGACCGGTCACGAGAACGTATATATGCCTATGTTCATCCCCGAGTCCCTGCTACAGAAGGAGAAGGATCACGTGGCGGGCTTTGCTCCCGAGGCGGCTTGGGTCACCTACGGCGGCAGTGAAAAGCTCACCGAGCGCATCTGCGTCCGCCCTACCTCCGAGACTCTGTTCTGCGAACACTTCGCAGATATCGTTAAATCCTACCGCGATCTGCCCAAGCTGTACAATCAGTGGTGCTCGGTAGTCCGCTGGGAAAAGACCACCCG
The DNA here is from genome assembly GCA_017451585.1 of Clostridia bacterium. Lineage (GTDB taxonomy): Bacteria > Bacillota > Clostridia > Oscillospirales > CAG-272 > CAKSQF01. The sequence goes on along the minus strand of JAFTOC010000051.1, from coordinate 1,175 downwards.
TCCCTTCCTCCGCTCCCGTGAGTTCCTGTGGCAGGAGGGTCACACCCTCCACGCTACCGCCGAGGAGGCAAGAGCAGAGACCATCCAACAGCTCAACGTCTACGCCGATTTCCACGAACAGGATCTGGCGATCCCCGTAGTGAAGGGTCCCAAGACTCCCTCCGACAAGTTCGCGGGCGCTGAGGACACCTACGCCATTGAGGCACTGATGCACGACGGCAAGGCGCTTCAGGCAGGCACCTCTCACTACTTCGGCGACGGCTTTGCAAAAGCCTTCGACATCAAGTTCACCGATAAGAACAATCAACTGGCTTACCCCCATCAGACCTCTTGGGGAGTGACCACCCGTATGATCGGCGGCATCATCATGACCCACGGCGACGACAACGGTTTGGTTCTGCCTCCCGCAGTTGCGCCCATCCAGGCGGTGATCATTCCCGTTCAACAGCACAAGGAAGGCGTGCTGGACGCGGCTTACGCCCTCCGCGACCGTTTGGCGGCCGCCGGCATCCGCGTGAAGTGCGACGATTCCGACAACACCCCCGGCTGGAAGTACTCCGAGTACGAGATGAAGGGCGTTCCGCTCCGTATCGAGCTGGGTCCCCGCGATATTGAGTCGAACCAGTGCGTCATCGTATCCCGTGTGGATCGCTCCAAGCAGTTCGTTTCCCTCGACGGCATCGAGGATACCGTAAAGGCAAGCCTCACCGCCGTACGTGACGCGATGTATGCGAAGGCCGCCGCTAACCGCGAGAAGAAGACCTACCGTTGCAAGACGCTGGACGAGATCACCGCGACCCTTGCCGAAAAGGGCCCCGGCTTCGTGAAGGCAATGTGGTGCGGCGACGAGGCCTGCGAGGATAAGGTGAAGGAAGTCACCGGCGTCGGCTCCCGTTGCATCCCCTTCGAGCAAGAGGAGATCTCCGACGTCTGCGTCTGCTGTGGCAGAGCCGCCAAGAAAATGGTCCTCTGGGCTGTGGCGTATTAAAGGAAGAATTGATTTGGTAAGGGGTGCTTTCTGGAAAGAAAGCACCCCTCAGACTGAAGACAAAAGGGAGTTTCGTATCAAGCGAAGCTCCTTTTTTCATGCGATTTAAGCAAACGAAGTTTTGCAGTGAAACAAATTGAGAAAAAATGCAAAAAACGCTGACGATTCCGGAGAGTTTTTCTCTCTG
>JAFTOC010000050.1 GCA_017451585.1 Clostridia bacterium | reverse complement strand
CCATCCTGGTTGCAGTTGTTAAGGGCACCGACGTTACCAAGGACAGCATCAACGCTGCTATGAAGGCTGCTGCTACCGAGTCCTTCGGCTACAACACCGACGAGATCGTTTCTTCCGACGTTATCGGTATGCGTTACGGTTCTCTGTTCGATGCTACCCAGACCATGGTTGCAAAGATCGACGACGACACCTATCAGGTTCAGGTCGTTTCTTGGTACGACAACGAGAACTCCTACACCTCTCAGATGGTTCGCACCATCAAGTACTTCGCAGAGCTGAACTAATTCAGAACTGCTTTTCGGAAAAGCCGCCGCAAGGCGGCTTTTTTGTTGTTGAAACGGGTCGTTAATCAAATATCTTTATAAAAATTGCTTTAACATCGCAAGTGATTTGCTTTTACAAACAAAGCCATTTAATTTTCCGATAGCAATTAATCGACTTTTTGCATTATTGGACGAATCCATTATTCTAAATTCGTTTTGGTTTTTATATTTGCTTGGTTTAATAAACATATCTCTTAGTTCAGCATCAGAGTATGAAACTAAACCATATTTTGCACTCGGTAATCGAGTTCTTAGTTTATCAAGAAAATCTTTACAATCACATATCACCGCACTGTATTCGCCGAAAGATTTTACATTATCTAAAATACCATCAATATCTACAAGACCGCTTTTTACATATGTCATACAATATATTTGACAATCTACAACATAAGTAATTGAGAAGTCATATGTCGCATTTTCTTTTTGAGCAAATTCAGGATGATCTCTTTTTACAGATTCCCAATCCAATACAAAATTAGTACCCAAATTAAAATGTTTCACGTTAGGTGATATTGTGATTTTCTTTTTTTCGCACTGTTCACCCTCTCTGATATCTCCACGCACTTCTTTTTCTTCATATTCTCTAAAATATGAAACATGCCTAAATAACAACTCTCCATTTTCTATCAAGGCATGCGCATATTTTTCTTCCGAAAAGGTTTTGATTAGAAATTCCCTCATCACTTACTCTATTTCAAAATTCTCATCAACTCATTCGCAACGCAAAATGCCAAATTAACTGGTACAGCATTTCCGATCATCTTGTAACCATCTGCCACATCACTGTATATAAACTCGAATGTGTCAGGAAAAGTCTGAATTCTTGCACATTCCCTCACACTTAATCTGCGGTATAATTCTTCCTTGCCTTTCACAAATTCTCGTCTGTTTTGTTCGATAAACACCATTTTGGGGGCTTGCGGGTGTATTGGCGCATGACGACCTCCTGCTTGGATTGTAAACGAGGGTTCATCCCAAGATCGAACACGGTTGCGCGACATATAAATGGTCGAGAATCCGCCTATCATGTATTCATGGTTGAGGACTTTGCATGCAGTACCATTTGTCTTGTTCGATTTAATTGCAGGTATCGCAGTTTCTCTCAAATCCCATATCGCATCCCGCAAAGTATATTTGGTCTTGTGAGGTTCGGGGAAAACAAATCTCGCATTTAAGTCTTTGCGCAATCCTACATAAAAAACTCTTTTTCTATCTTGCGGAACATCATAATCTCCAGCATTCACAAGCGTTACGGATATATTATATCCTGCTTCTTCAAAACTCTTAATAATGCTTTGAACTGCTTCGCGGTGCATATCAGCAAGCATGCCCGAAACATTCTCAGCAACAAAAAACTTTGGTTGCTTGTCTTTTAATATACGAATGTATTCATAGAACAACTTTCCGCGTTCATCATTTATACCACGCAATGCACCTGCCTCGCTCCAACTTTGGCAAGGTGGCCCACCAATGATACCATCACATTCAGGGATTTCATTAGAAGGGATACAACGAATGTCCCTTTTATCAAGAGGAGCAGAATGATTTCGTTCATATGTAGCCCATATTGTTTTATCAAACTCGTTGGCAAAAATTATCTCAAATCCAGCTTTTTCAAAGCCCAAGTCCATGCCCCCCGCTCCGGAAAACAAACTTACAATTCTCACTTTGTTACCTCGCAAATGTGATTACTACCACGTTTTTCATAATAGCAGGATTGTTAGGATCTTTTATTTCGCTATACTTGATGTCAATCCCCGGTTCATGCTCTATTTTGATTCTATCAGATTGCGGGAATGACGCATACTTTTCCAAATTAATAATGGCTAAAAAGTTAAATGCTTTGGTTGTATCAAATTGGTATGCGTACCTAAAAACCTTAAACGGATTTTCAATATGCCACATTTCACGCAATCTTAAATATGTAATCCCTAATGGGTCAACACGATTTACTCTACCAAGTTCATTTGTTTCAGCAAATTCTATATCAGGGATTCTGACAACACCCTCCTTAATCTTAGTGCGAATTCTTTCATATATTTCACGACTGGCAGCATAATCCTCGCCATATACCAAGCACAACTGCTTAACATCCTGATTTTTGACCACACCTACTGCAAATATCAAATCCTTCTCTTCCCATTCACCACCATCACAACTCTTGCACGCAGCAGTAAGCATAGTACTATCTCTATACAGTTTGGATTTTGGATAAGAACTATTCAATGCCAACGCAGAAGTTGCGGATTCTATCTTCTTAACTTCAATAGCATCACCACCACGTAATATAGCGTCGGGCGGATTATTTTGATTCCCCAGATAAGAAAAAGTCGCAGCATGTGCACTCATAGCATCAGATTCATTTAATTCGTAGGAATTCGCGAAGGAATCTTTTATAAAATGTTCCAAAGCATCACCCATATTGTTGGCTCTATTCTTGGCATAATAGTGTTCACCAGTATTGTACACGGGGCACTTATAAATATTGTAAATTGCCTGAATGATATTACTCATTTTATACTCTCCTAAGACTATTATATCAAACAACATAAACGCTGGACACCAGCGTCTATCTCTTTCTCTCTATTCTACCACAAATCCCGACAATTTGCAAGAGTAAAGCACCAAATTTGCACAAAAATCACGGAGAACCGTCCGAGCCCTGCGGCATATACTGTACTAACGCCCGATCCGATCGCTCGGATCGGTTTTGAGGTGAATCTATGCCACAGCCAAACACAGGCACGGGACGGCTCACCGTTACCGTCCGATCCGCAAACGGTGCGCTCCCAGTAGAGGGTGCGCTGGTGACGATCACGCTGGACGGAGAGATCGTGGGGGTCTCCACCTCCGACGAATCGGGGAACACCGAGATCCTTTCCATCCCCACGCCGCCCAAATCCGCTTCCCTCTCCCCCGGTTTCGTGGGACTTCCCTACTCTACCGTCTTTATCGAGGTCGACAAGGACGGCTTTTACAGCGGGCAGTATATTCAGGTTCCCATTTTTCCCGACGTACTGACCGTTCAGCCGGTGAACCTGCTCCCGCTCCCCGAATTTTTCGCAGGCGATACTGCCGAGGGCACCCAATTCTTCGATGAAAGCGAGGGCTACGATCTGTGAACAACATCCCCTACCCCGTGATACCCGAGACCATCACCGTTCATTTGGGCGCGCCCCAATCGAACGCGCAGAACGTCACCGTCTCCTTCCCCGACTACATCAAAAACGTCGCCTCCAGCGAGGTCTATCCCACCTGGCCCGAGGCGGCACTCAGGGCGAACATCTACGCGCAGATCTCCTTTGCGATGAACCGCATCTACACCGAGTTCTACCGCGCCCAGGGGTACGATTTCGACATCACCAACTCCACTGCCATTGATCAATCCTTCGTGAACGGGCGGGACATTTTTGAAAACGTGTCGCAGATCGTGGATGAGATCTTCAACAGCTACATCCGCCGCCGTGGGAGCATCGAACCGCTGTTTGCCGCCTACTGCAACGGCACCACCTCCACCTGCGACGGTCTGTCCCAATGGGGGACGGTGCCGCTTGCCGAGGAGGGACTGGGTCCCTACGACATCCTTACCCGCTTTTACGGGGAGGACATCGACATCGTGCAGAACGTGCCGGTAGAGAATATTCAGGCGTCGGTTCCCGGCGTGACGCTGGAGCTGGGGTCGTCGGGCAACGAGGTGCGCGATCTGCAGGTGCGGCTCAACCGCATCTCCACCAACTATCCTGCCATTCCCAAGATCTACCCCGTGGACGGCATCTTCGGCAGGGAAACCGAGGACGCGGTGCGCGCCTTTCAATCGGTCTTCGGGCTGACGGTGGACGGCGTCGTGGGGCGGGCGACCTGGTACCGCATCCTCTTTCTATACAACGGCATCAAACGACTGAACGAGCTGACCTCCGAAGGGCTCACCGCCGCAGAGGTGGAGCGGCAGTTCGGGGAGAACATCGGCCCCGGCTCGCCGCCCGACTATGTGCGGACGGTGCAATATTTTCTTGCTCTCGTGGGCTACTTCAAGCAGGAGATCGACTCACCGCCCATCAGCGGCATCTACGACGAGCGCACCGAGGCGGCGGTGCGGGCGTTCCAGACCGCCTACGGGCTTCCCGTGACGGGAATCGTGGATCTGGCGACCTGGGAACTGCTCTACGACGTTTACGTGGGACTTTTGGCGTCCCTGCCCGATTCCTTCTTTGAAAACATCGCCCCACCTTTCCCGGGGATTCCCCTGCGCCCCGGCACCTCGGGAGAGGACGTACTGCTGATCCAACGCTATCTGAACGTCATTGCCTCGGTTTATCCCGAGATCCCGACGGTAGAGGTCAGCGGCTACTACGGTCCCGCCACGGTGGCGGCGGTGGAAGCCTTCCAACGGATGGTGGGCATCACCCCTTCGGGCATCACCTACGCCACCACTTGGCAAGCGATCGCCAACACCTGGCAGGACATCGAGCAGGGCTTTTCCCGCAGTGAGGGGCAATTCCCCGGAACGGAGGTAGGATAAGATGGATACGAGAGATGAACGGTTGTCTATAATTGAGATCCAGCAGAATCTGCGGGAGCTGGCGAAGGCGGGATGGGATCTCCCCTCCATCACCGCCGACGGCATCTACGGCCAGCAGACCCGCGAGGCGGTACGCAGGTTTCAGGAGATCGAGGGGCTTCCCGTTACCGGTCGGGTGGATCTGACCACATGGGAAGTCCTGCACACCGCCGCCCGTGCGGGAAAATGGGAGCGATCGCCAGCCACGCCCATCTCCCCCTGGAACCGACCGCTGGCAGGAGGTACTACCCAGCCGGGAGAGCGCACCGACTTGATCTATATCGTACAGCTGATGCTGCGGGAAAGTCTGCCCTACGACTTCGACCTGCCGCTGACCGGCGTGCTGGACGCCGCCACCCGCGACGCGCTCCTGCGCTTCCAGCAGATCAATCGGATTCCGCAAACCGGTCTGATCGACCGCATCACCTGGGACGCCCTTGCCGACGCCTACAACAAATATCTGCCGCAGATCGGGGATCAGTGACCGCATAAGTCCGCCGTACCGCGGCGATACTCCCTGCGGGCAAGAGACTCTTCCCTATTCTCGTACTATGGAGTTTTTCATGAATCACTTTTCCCCTTCCGCTTCCTCCGTACTGGATCGCGCGCTCTCCTTTGCCGAACAGCTGGGGCATACCTACGTCGGTTCCGAGCATCTGCTTTTGGGACTGGTTGCCGAAAAAGGTGCCTCCGCCGCCGATTTTCTCTCCCGTCGGGGCGTCACTCTCCCGGCAACGCGAGGGCTTCTGATTGGGCTGTCAGGCACGGGCTCGCCCACCACGCTGTCGGGGGGCGATATGACCCCGCGCCTCTGCTCCATTCTGGAGGACGCCGCCGCCGAAGCCCGCAAAGCGGGCTGTTTATTGGTCGGCACCGAGCATCTCTTGTTTGCGCTGGTATCCGAATCCCAATCGGTGGGAGCCGGGCTGATCTCGGCGCAGGGCGTGTCGGTGAGCAGTCTCAAGACCGAGCTGATCGCCTATATGCACCACGCTCCCGGTCAGCCGCCCGCTCCACCCAAGGGTGGCAAGAACGTCGGCGTGCTGGAAAAGTACGGCAAGAATCTGACCGCCGTGGAAAAGCGGGATCCCATCATCGGCAGAGAGGAGGAGATCCTGAAGCTGACCTACGTCCTCTCCCGCAAGACCAAGAACAACCCCTGTCTGATCGGAGAGCCGGGCGTTGGAAAGACCGCCATCGTGGAGGGGCTTGCCGCCCGCATTGCCGACGGCACCGTTCCCGACCTCTTACGGGGCAAGCAGATCTATTCGCTGGAGCTGTCCTCACTGGTAGCGGGCGCAAAATATCGGGGCGAGTTTGAGGAGCGGATGCGGCAGGTGGTGGAGGAAGCTTCCGCCGATCGGTCGGTGATTCTGTTCATCGACGAGATCCACACGCTGATGGGCGCGGGCGGCGCGGAGGGTGCGGTGGACGCCGCCAACATCCTGAAGCCCGCGCTGGCGCGGGGGGCGATCCGTCTCATCGGTGCCACCACCCTATCGGAATACCGAAAGATCGAAAAAGACGGCGCGCTGGAGCGGCGCTTCCAGCCCATCGTCGTAAAGGAGCCTACCTCCGCCGAGACGTTGACCATTCTGCAAGGCGTGCGGGAGTCCTTTGAGGCGCACCATCGGGTCGCCATCAGCGACGAAGCGCTGGAGGCGGCGGTGGAGCTGTCGGTGCGCTATCTCCCCGACCGCAGACTCCCCGACAAAGCCATTGATCTGCTGGACGAAGCCGCCGCTTGTATGCACGTCCGTCGCGCAACGCCTCCACCCGTATTGCGGGAGCTGGAGCAATCCGCCGCATCCCTTGCCGATGCCAAGGAGCTCGCCATCCGCAGACAGGATTTTGCCGAAGCGGGCAAGCTTCGGGAGCAGGAGGTACAGGCGCGGGACGCCTATTCCCTCGCCCGCACGCGCTGGGAGAAGGCGCAAACGGCAGAGCGTGCCGAGATCGGCAGAGCCGAGATCGCCGCGCGGCTGACCGAGCACACCGGCATCCCGATTCCCTCTCCCGACGCCGTCGGAGATCAACGCCCGCTGGAGGAACGGCTGGCAGAACGAGTAGTAGGACAGGACGAGGCGATCCGCGCGCTGGCATCCGCCATCCGCAGACGAGCGGCGGGATTGCTCCCCGGGGGCAGACCTGCGGGCAGTTTTCTCTTCACGGGTCCCTCGGGCGTGGGCAAGACCGAGCTGGCTCGGGCACTGGCGGACGTACTCTTCGGCAGCTCTGCGGCGCTGATCCGACTGGATCTGTCGGAGTATCGGGAAGCCCACAGCATCGCGCGGCTCATCGGTGCGCCGCCCGGCTACGTGGGCTACGAGGAGGGCGGTCTGCTGACCGAAAAGATCCGCCGCACGCCCTACGCGGTGGTGGTTTTCGACGAGATCGAGAAGGCGCACCCCGATCTGACGGCTCTACTCCTGCAGATTTTGGAGGAGGGCTGTCTCACCGACTCTTCGGGTCGGCGGGCGGATTTTTCCAACGCCTACGTGTTGATCACCTCCAATATCGGCACGCCCCACCGCAAGGGAGCGGCACCCGTCGGCTTCCTCAGCGACGGAAAGAGCGACGCCGCCACCATGGACGCGCTCCGTAAGACCTTCCCCGCCGAACTGCTGTCCCGCATCGACGAGGTGATCCCCTTCCGCACGTTGGAGCGGTCGGATCTTGCCGAGATCGCACGCCGACAGATCGCCACGCTGGCAGAGCGGCTTCGGGATCGGCTGTCGCTGACCTTTGAGGAGGGCGTTCTCCTTCGCCTTGCCGACTATGCGCTCCGATCTCCCGAAGGCGGTGCCCGCGCCCTGCGGTCGCTGATCCGTCGGGAGGTGGAGGATCCGCTGGCACTGCGCCTGCTGTCGCCGCCCGTACCGTCGGCGCTCCGATTGACGGTAGAGGCGGATTCCATCCTGCTGTCCGAGACGGCTCCGTCGGATTGCGATGAAAAAAGCGAATTTTTTCAAAAAAGCCCTTGACAAATGCGATTCTTTGTGCTATCATAGGGGAGCGTCCGAAAATACGCCCCTGTAGCTCAGTTGGTAGAGCATTTGACTTTTAATCAAAGGGTCTGGAGTTCGAGTCTCCACAGGAGCACCAAAAATCGACAGGTTTCGACCTGTCGATTTTTTATCCATTGCGAAAGCAATGGCATATCATCGCCGCAAGGCGCATATCATCACGCGAAGCGTGTATCTCATCAGCCGTAGGCTGTATTCCGCTTTGGCAATGATGATATACACGGCTTTACCGTGATTGATGTAAGCGTTCAAATTCATACGCAAAACTGCCGAGAAAATCTTTTTTATAGTCCTTACACAGGAAAAAGGGGCTGTAAAAAAAGTCTTTTGCCAACTCAAATG
>JAFTOC010000049.1 GCA_017451585.1 Clostridia bacterium | reverse complement strand
CTTTCGATTTTTCTACCCGCGACCTTCGCTTTGGGAATAATCGGCTGCATCATCAATTGAACCAGAACGGATTTGCCGCCTCCGTTCGCCAAATTGATCAGAACATTGAGGGCATCATCCTTTTCTTTGCTCGCAAAATCGTACAACTCGTCTGCAATCAAGCGCCTGCCATCGTTATAATTGAAATTAACGATTCTGACTTTACTGATTTGCGGCATTGTTTTCTTCCTCCTTGATCCAATTTTGAATCTCTATAATGCGATCTTTCCTCAAAAAGTACGGCATCAAATCTTTCAACTTTCGGGTAGGACGAATCAGATCGTCTTCGCCTACATCGAATAACTCATCTGTCTTGTACTTGTTCAGAATACGATTGACAATACCATACTTGTTGTCGAACTTTTGCGAGGAAAGCTCGCCATCGAGTTTACTGAGCCACGCAGATGCGAGTTGACGGAAATTATCACTGTAATCCTGTTCCTTATCATCACCTTCAAGAGATGCCTTTTCTACACTCTTACAATGATCCGTAAAGAGTGATACAAAATCTTCTTTCGAAATGAACTCTCTGCAAAGAGGATCACTACCTTCGCCGTTAAAGAAAAGGTAAATCAAATAGATGGAAAGATAGTTCATCAAATACAGATCTCGGGTTCTTACTGTATTATCCGCTTTGATATCGCGACGATAATCTACGTTGTTCTTCAAGAAAAGATCGTTATCCTGCGTGGGAATCATATACAAGCGGTCACCCGCACGAAACAAATCAATTCCCATAACCGCCTTAAATTCTTCTAATTCCTCTTGAATTTCCACATCATCGGCATAAGACCATATTATATGATCTTCACGACGGTCAATCCAACCGTTTTTCATCAATGCGTGAAACACTTCTACTGTTTTACGGTTCATCGCACTACCTCCACTTCAAAATCCGTCATATCAATTTTTCGCTCATATCCATCTTGTTCGGCAGAAAAACTGAAATTGCTATTTGTTTTTGTAAATCTGATTATCTTGATTTGCAGATATTCCTCGGGAATTTCTTCAAGGCACCAAGCAAGCTCAAACTCTCCGTTTGGAATAACGGTAAAACGCTCGCCATTTTTCCATTCCTCAATATTAAGCTCCTGCATCGCAAATAAGGATAGCATTACACTCGGCAAAGCGTTTTCGGTGCTATAATCCTTCAGCTCCGACACGCGCAAGGAATCTATGAAATCACTGATTTTGAAATGATCTTTATGTTCCATAAAGCGAAACAGATCACAACTGATATTCCGAAATCTTGTATTTCTTATCTCAACTTGCTTTTCGTAATCGGTTTCTTCACCCGTAATATCAAGTCCTTCTTCCGCTTCGTTTTCACTTATCTTGCCTTGCGGAGCATAGAAATTCTCAATGCTGAATTTCTTATCAAATTCCGGTTTTGTAAGCATAAACAAGAAAAATTTTGCCGCATCTCCAAGAGAGGTATCCATCTTACGCAAAGGCGAAAGAATATCTCTTTCAAAATTCAATCGTTCAAAACGGTTTACAACAAAGTTATCACGAATCAATGCTTGATACGATTCCGAAAGCGATGCCTTTTTATTGATCAAGGTACGCTGCTCATCAATCGTGAGAGAAATGTTCTCTATAATCTCCTTTAACGCACTTCTATGCTTCTGTGTGTCCTCGGTTCCAACACCGTTTTGAAGAGCTTCTTCAAGATTTTTGGCACGTTCCTTGGCTGCAGCTTGTATCTCGGTAAGCTCCTTGTATTCATCTTCAAGCAGAGAGCGAATACGACCAACCACCGTTTCATATTGATCGACAGTAATTTTTGAAATATCCTCTCGGCAGCGAAGCAAAAAGTCATCCATACTGACCTTCATATTACGAATACGGCTTACAAGCTCGCGGCTTGCATCAAGTGCATCTTCGTAATTATCGCGCCGCATATATTCCTTCATTCTGAAACGAGTTACAGAATAATCAAGCTCGGATTCAATTTCTTTTGACCTGAACAGAAAATCAAATGCGTCATCCGTCAAATGATAACTTCCTTTTTCCTCGTTTATCAGACGAATAGACATCGGCTCAAAGCTTTCGCTTGCACTATAAAAGGTTGTAAATTCAGCCATCACACCACCGTTTTGCAAAACGTCAACAATAATGTAACGCGCAAGGATTTTAGGATTCGTGTTATAATCAACAGGCAACACAACCGAAAAATCCTCCAAGAATCGTTCCACGTCTGCAATCGTGCAGGTCTGCTCAGTTCCAAGTGTTCGATCCTTTATGAATACAAGTACCGCAACAATCATATTGTCGAGAATCCTTTTGTCTGGGATCATTTCACGAATATGATCGGGATATTTGTAATCCAACAAGCATCGCACGATATTTATAAATTTCATTCGCTTTTCAAAGCCTGCAAGCAGTTCTGAAAGCTCTGAACGTAAAACCATATGGTTACCTCATATTCTCCTTCAAGAATGCATAGGTTATGATTTCTTGAGGAATTCGTTTGTTTTTCTGAATGCTTTGTTCAAATAGAGTTCTTAAATTTTGATCAATCAAATCAAAGATCTGCGAGTAATCCTCAATGCGATTGCGTTCATCATCACTATCGGGAATGTTTTTTGTCTGTGCCAAGCGCAGCATTTCTTCATAAGCCGGAACAAATAGCTTAATATCAATATAGGGGTTCGCACGAACAGCACTCAAATAAATATTCAAACCTGCGCGATCAATGTCTCCCCAATAGAGATATTTTACTTCTGAACCTATAAACTCTGTGTATGTAGTCAACGCACCCATTCCACTAACCTTGTTACCACAGCCGTAAACAACCCCGTCAATATGGTTATCAAAGATGTTCGTCGTATTGTTTTCAAACATCATACGGCGAATATTAAACCAAATATCCTTGTTTTCACAGATTAAAAGCGTCATTTGTGCTTTTCTATCGGGAATATAGTCGTTGAAGCAATATTCGGGTGTGTCATAAAAAGCAAGTATGTTTGGCGTGATCCCTATACGTTCAAGCAAAGCACAAAATGTTTTATCGTCAAGTGCCTTTTCTTCATCAAAGATTTCAAATGAGCGTTCCTTGCGCGAAATTGATATTTCATTGCCGTTGCGATCAAACAAATAACGATCAAGTTTTTGAAGGAAAGCACGATACTTCTTATACTCATCCGGTTTTGTCTTCAAATATCCATTGTTGAGCAGCAGAGGGTGTAAAGCATCTATCTCTTTCAATTCTGTTTCATAAGTATCCTGCGGGAGAGATACCTTGTATTTCAAGTAAATAGGATATACTCTATTTCCGTTTGTTTTTGAATTTTTGATTGGGGATAAAATTTGTTGTTTAGAAAGAACAGATATTATTCCAAACAGTTCCTCGTCCGAAAATATTGCAAAAATGCTCTCCAAATCCGCCTTGGAAATCGTCTTTTTGCCGTATTTCTTTAATTTTTCAATATATTTCATCATTCTTATTCCGCCGCTTGTCCACTCTTGATCCATTCGTCAACTTCGCTGACCTTGAACTTCCAATTGCGTCCAACCTTATGCGCGGGCATATTCTTCGTTGCAATCCAAACAAGCATCGTATCACGGCTAATACCCAAGTAGGCACAAATTTCTTTGGTAGAGTACCAACGATCAGGCATTTCGTTATTCATAATCATATCTAACTCTCCTAAAAACAAAAGTTATGTATTTTTATTATATCACGCTTTTGAAAGATTTTCAATATATTTGTCGGATTTTGTAGGATATGTATGGATAAAAAGCGATGCCATCCACAAAAACGCGAATAGCACCGCCAAGTTTTATTCAGTTAGTGTCTCAATTGTAATCTGCATACCGAGTTTGAAAGCATATGTAAATATGGCTGCCTCTGCCAAGCTCATATATTCGCTCCAACAATCGTGGAACTTTTCAAAGGTTTCTTTCTGCTCGTCAGAGAAGCTTTTCTCTAAGTCCTCGTGGTGACGTGACATATACCCGAGCAGTTCTTTCATCTCCTTGGAGTTCGTTCTGCTATCCTCTTGCGGTATGATGTTTCCGTGCCAAAGCTCGTTGATGATCGACCTCATTGATAGACCACCTTCTGCAAGACGATCTTCTCGGCACTTGCTTTGATATTGTTCATCTCGGCAGTCCATTGGAGTGTGGTATGAGCCTTTAGGGCTTCATCTATGCCACGTTCTTGGGCGAGGCGAGGAATTATGTCACCGAGCAATTTGTGAGCTTGAATATCAATGTCGCGTAGATATTCATTCAATCTTCCTTCGGTGAGCAAGGTGGTATAGGTTCCGCGACGGTGCTTCTTCATAAAGTCCAGTCGTAGGTTGGCGTATTTACCAAGGGGATAGTTGGTCTGCTCGGGGAGTACAAGATCGGGGTAGTAAAGTCCGTTATGTTCGGTATAAGTAATCTGATTTTTCATTGTAAATATCCTTTCTTAAAAATCGTTTTGTTTGGCATCAACTATCAAGGATATTTACTTAGGCAGTGCTCGGGCGTGATGCCAACAACAGCAGATTATATCACCGAACACAAAAAGAAATCCGAACCCTTCGTCTATCGGCTTTGGGTTCGGATTTGTACTGCTTGGTGCGCCTGACAGGACTTGAACCTGCACGATTGCTCACCGGAACCTAAATCCGGCGCGTCTGCCAATTTCGCCACAGGCGCATATTCGGTTGGGATGCGCTCATCTCAGCCGTATCCTTTGTAGTATACTATATTTTGCCCAATTTGTCAAGTCTTTTTTGCGAAAAGACAGAGCGTCATGTATTGTTACCGCCCAGATTGAAAGTTCTCAGGGGTCCAGCCCCTTCTTGAAAGAAGGGGCTGGCGGGATCCAAGGGCGGAGCCCTTGGTTACGCTTCGTTGAATGCTACGAAGGCTTTGTAGGTCATAAAGAGGTCTGCCTTGGAGATGACCTCGTAGGGGGCGTGCATGGAGATCACGGGAACGCCCAGATCTACGACGTCGATGCCCTTTTCGGCAATGTAGACCGCAACGGTTCCGCCGCCGCCCTGATCCACCTTGCCCAGTTCACCGGTCTGCCAGGTGATCTTGGCATCGTCGAAAATTTTGCGCACGTAGCCGACAAACTCTGCGGTGGAATCGTTGGTGCCGTTTTTGCCGCCGGAGCCGGTGAACTTGGTCATTACCACGCCGCCGTTGAGATAGCAGGTGTTGCGGCTCTCGTAGACCTCTCCGAAGTTGGGATCGAAAGCGGCGTTTACGTCTGCGGACAGGCACTTGGAATTGTGACGGACGACGTACTCGTTCACGCCAAGCGTTGCGGAGAGCTGTGCGATCAGATCGGTGAAGACGCTGGACTTCATACCGGTAGCACCGCCGGAGCCGGTCTCTTCCTTGTCGGCAAGAATGACCATCAGAGTATTCTTGGGCTCCTCAGCCGCCAAAATTGCGGTGAGCGCGGGATAGGAGCAAACGCGGTCGTCGTGACCGTAGCCGCCGATCATAGAGCGGTCAAAGCCGATGTCGCGGCTCTTGAAGGCGGGAACGATGGACAACTCCGCACTGATGAAATCGGCTTCCACGATACCGTACTTCTCGTTCAGCAGCTTTAAGAGTGCCAGTTTGATGTCCTTGCCTTCGGCAAGAGGCTTGGAGCCGATGAGGATGTTCAGCTTTTCGCCGGGGATCGCGCTGCCCAGATTGTGGCTCATCTGATCCTTGGCAAGGTGGGGGAGCAGATCGTTGATGTAGAATACGGGATCGGTCTCTTCCTCGCCGATGACGATGTCGCAATAGCTACCGTCGGCACGGACGATTCTGCCGTGGATGGCAAGGGGAGTTGCAACCCACTGATACTTCTTGATACCGCCGTAGTAATGGGTCTTGAAGAAGCCCATATTGCCCTCTTCATAGACGGGATGCTGCTTCAGGTCAATGCGGGGTGAGTCAATGTGAGATGCGGCGATGCGAATACCGTTTTCCATGGAATCGCTGCCGATGACGAAAAGGATCAGCTCCTTATCGCGGTTGTTGTAGTAGAACTTGTCGCCTGCCTTCACGGGCATACCGAAGGTGTAGGGCTTGAAGTCGCAGGCTTCCGCCATTTGGATAGAGTTGAGAACGGCTTCCCGCTCGGTCTTGCAGATGTCCAGATAGGTCTTGTAGCCCTCGGCATAGACGTTCATCTCTTCTTCTGCCTGCTCGTCCAGTACCTCGTAAACGTTTTTACGGGAATAGAGCAATTTTTCCTGCAATGCTTTGATTTCGTCAGGTGTCATTTTGTACCTCCATTGGGTAATATTCTTTATATTTTTCAACCATTCCCGCGACCTTTTTGACATAGTTTTCGGTCTCGGGATATGGAATATTTACAAGTTTTCCGTCTTTACTGTGTGCATCGTCCTTCAGCCATTTGGATACGGCGGTAGGACCGGCGTTATAAGCGGCGAAGGCGATCTCCCAATCGCCGAAACGATCGTACATCCGCGCAAGATAGTAGGTGCCGTAGCGGATGCTGATCTGCGGCTCGAAAAGCGCGTCCGCGTCGTAGGTCTCGCCCAAATAGCCCTGCATTTCTTCAAAGGTAGCGGGCATCATCTGCATCAGACCGCGCGCGCCCACTGAGGATACGGCATCGGGGTCGAAATTGCTCTCGCACCAAATGACGGCGTAGATCACAGCCTCCTCCACGCCGAATTCCTTCGACGCAGCTTCCACCCAGTCGGCGTATCTGAGCCGCTCGGGATGCTCTTCGTCTTTGGGAAAATATTGCTCTTCATCGATCCATTCCACCGTATTGTGGATCAGAGACAGGATCAGCGTCAGCGCCACCGCTGCCAGCAGGATCAATCCAACGCCGAACAGCCAATTGGTTGCCGATTTTCGTTTAGCCATTTTCTAATTCTCCGATGATGCGATCTACCTGCTCCGGCAGTGATGACGAGCCGTCGTTACGGATCAGATAATCGGCATTTGCTTCAAAAAACGCATCACTGTGTTGATTGCGAAAGCGTTGCAGAACGGAGGCACGCTCCAGATGGTCGCGCTCACAGATGCGATCCAACCGCAAGGATTCGGGCGCGATGACCGCTATTACGCGGTAACACCCCGATTCCATTCCGGCTTCGTACAGTTGCGGCGCGTCCAGCAGAAGAAATCGGCAACCTGCCACTTCTCTTTCCCGACAGATCCGTTCCACTTCCCGTTTGACGAAGCGATGGACGATGGCGTTGAGCGCGGACAGCTTTTCCCTGTCCGCAAACACGATCTCCGCCAAGCGATGGCGATCGACCGAACCGTCGGCATTCTGTAAAGGACCGAATGCCGACTCCAGGGCGGCAATGCACTCGGTATCCTCCCGATACAGACGGTGAACCACAGAATCGGTATCGATAGAGGCGATTCCTCGCTCTGCAAACAACGCCGCAACGTAGCCCTTGCCGCTTCCGCTGGTTCCGGTGAGTCCGATCAGCTTCATGGAATCCCTCCTTGTTTTTATCAGCCAGCCTCGGTCAATTAAAATAAGTATAGCACAGATTACAGCAAAAAGCAAGAGGTTACCGTCAATTCCACAAAATAATCAGCAATGCCAGCAAAAAACCGTAAATCTGCCACCCAATGCACACCAGCAGTAATACCGCTGACAGCAGACTTCGCCGTGCGAAAGCGGATAAGGCGCAAAGGCCAAAGCAAACGGCAGCTGCAATCAGCAAAAACGCAGTGATCCGCATTCCTGCGGAAAAAAACAGAGGAACCCACAAAAGAGAACAGAGCAGGAAGAATGCCCAAAAGATCACGCCACGCCCCATCAGCCGCAGATGACAGCAGCAGCTTCCAACGGTCAGTCCCAGCGCGAGCCCTATCAGGACGTAGTGAATGATCCACAGGATCAGCCAGCCCACATAGCCTACGGCAAACGTCGGCATTAACAGTAATGCAAAGCAGCTTCCCGCCCCGGATAGGAGTAACGACAGTGATCCGAGAAACAATGCCATCGCTGTCGTCAGCAGGCAAATCCGCGGATCGGCACAGCAGAGCTCCCGCTTGAATCCAGATAAAATACGCAAAAAAATCACCTCATCCAAATGTATGAGGTGATTTTCGGTTTCATGCCCGTCAGTGGGTCATACAGTAACAGTTGAACTGCCGTCTGGTTGCCGTTCTGCCGGGATATTTCGTGCTGGGAAGCAAATTCTTATAGAAGGGCTGATAGACACTTCGATACGGCTTGGTGCCGTTCAGCGGCATCCAAGTGTACTGAGCGTCTGTGATATAGATATCACAATCCAGCACACGCATATGATTGAGCAGACCATAATAACGAATGCTCGACTCGGGACAGCCGGAGTGGGCAATACCTTTGCCTTCCGTACAATACCCTACCCATACATGAACGTCACAGGATTCGGTAGGAAGCGTATCTTTGGTAAAGTAGCCCGTAGCCGAACGGCTTCCGCGAGGATCCGCCTGACAGGCCGCCGTAATCAGTTTACCCGAGTCGGGACAGTACTTGGCTTCGATGAGCAGATCGTCTTGGAAGGTCTTCTTCTCCTCCGTGCCTGCTTCTACCCGTTCCAGTATTCGCTGGTGCGCTTCCAGGAGAACGGTATGCCACACCTTGTTGTGGTCATTGACGATACCAAGATCCTGTGCCTCGTCGTAGCCTACCCATACACCGGCAGTAACGTATGGCGTAAATCCAACGAACCAACGGTCGTAGTTGTTATCGGTAGTACCCGTCTTGCCCGCAGCTCCGACTAACTGTGCCAGCGGTTTATTGGAGGGTGCGGTACCGTCGGGACCGGTGATGACGTGCTCCAAAAGCCGTACCATCATCTGCGCGGTGCCCTCTTTGATAACCACTTCCGCATCATTCGCGTTGTCGATGACCACCTGCCCCGAAGAGTCCAGGATCTGTAGGACGGTACGGGGCTCATGATAGATACCGCCGGACGGGAAAATGCAGTATGCGGCAACCATTTCCTTCAGCGTAACGCCGTAGGTCAGACCGCCAAGTCCCAGCGCCGCCAGGTTTTTGTCGGTCTGGATGCCGTTAGAGGTAGAAATGCTGTCTACCAGGCTATCCAAATGCAATTTTTGCGTCAGGAAATCGAAACAGTTATTGATTCCGACCTCCGCTACCAGCTTCACCGCCACGGTGTTTTTAGAGGATTGCAACGCGTAGTCGATGGTCGCCAGTCCTTTGTAGACGTAGTTGGAGTTCTGCGGCCAGCCTTTGGGATTGGAATATTTGATTTTACCGTCCGCTTGCGTGGTCTTCGTACCGAAATAATAAGGCGTATCGTCCCTTACCGAACCGTAATTGATAATCCCCAAATCCATTGCCTGCACATAGCCTGCGATGGGCTTCATGGAAGATCCGGGCTGACGCTTGGTCTGCGTAGCGCGGTTCAGAATACGGGTACCCGTTTTTTCACCCAGACCACCGCACAAAGCAAGAATATTACCGTTGGTATGATCCATCACCAGCATCGCCGACTGCTTTTGCACGACCTTATTGGGATTACTGAGGAAATTAGGATCGGAGAAATACTTTTCCATAATTTCCTGGATATCCTTATCCATCGCGGTAACTACGGAATAACCGCCGGTATAGAGCATCTGTACGGCAATTTCATAGCTGACGTTGTACTTCTCCATCAAAAGTCCCGCTGCCTCTTCGATCACCGCGTCGGTGTACCAAGAGGTCACTTCGCCGGAGCTACCGGTCGTACCGTCCTCATCGTCTTCTCTGTCCGTCGCCAGAACCAAATCCTGATTGTACGCGCTTTCATATTCCGCGTAGGTAATGAGACCTTGACTGTACATTTCCTTCAGAATGACGTTTCGCCGTTCTTTGTTATTATCGGGATTTTGGATGGGATCCCATTTCGTGGGGAACTGCGTAATTCCCGCAATGGCGGCACATTCCAACAGGGTCAGCTCACTAGCATCCTTGCCGAAATATTTATTTGCCGCTGCCTGAACGCCCGAACACCCTTGGGACAGATAGATCGTATTGAGATACATTTCCAGTATCTCGGTCTTATCCTTGTCTTTTTCCAAATTCAGTGCCTTGAAGATCTCCTGCACCTTTCGCTGGATGGTGTAATCATCGTCTCCGGTAAGGTTTTTTACCAGCTGCTGAGTAATGGTGGAGCCGCCGGGATTCTCACCCGTGGGGATGAAATACTTCAGCGTTGCCTTGATCGTCGTGATCCAGTCTACGCCGTCGTGCTCCCAAAAACGTTTGTCTTCAATGGCTACGAAGGCGTTGATCAGGTCGTCGGGAATATCGTCGTAGGCGATCCACAAACGGTTAGTGCCGCCCGACAGACGTTCGTCCGTCTCTTCTACCAGCTCACCGTTCTCATAATAATAGAGCCGGGTAGTGGAATCCTGCTGGGCAGACAGCATTACCAGATCGTCCACGTTGGAATCCACGTGATTGGCAACGTAGATCATGAACGCGCACCCTACGATACAGCCCGCGATCAAACCGACCAATAGGACAGTAAACACCACGTTCAGTACATATTGGATCCCTTTCAGAATGATCCGAAATATGAAGTGGGTAACTTCCTCGGCTTCTTTTTGCATTCTTTTCTCTTTGGACTCTCGTTGACTCATTGCATTTGCAAACCTTTCAATCCAAATCTAACATTTTTCCTTATACGATTGATTATACTCCGTTTTTTTGAAGACTCCGTGAATAATATGTGTCATCTTCTGAAACATTTCACCGAAACCTCTTACAAAGTATCTCCTGAATTGCAGGATTCATGCTATTATATCACAGATCGGCAGAAATGTCAACCGTTGTCGCAGCAAAGCGGTCAACGCAAAACCACGTTGCCCTCTCCCAAAAGCGCGGTCAGCTCGGCGAGCAGATAGGGCGTCGCGGTGACGGCAAGCACGCGGCTGCGAATATATTTGCCCGTAGAACGGTCGTAAAACGCCACTTGTACGTTGCCTTCACCGAAGATCTCACAGAGCAAAAGCGCTTTTCGTGCGATCGGTGCGTCCATTCGCTCGACCCGCAGATACAGCACGGAAGCGGGAGAAGCAGCGGGACGGGGGACGGTCGGTGCGGAAGCAGGGGCGGTCGCGGTCTTTGCGGCGGAAACGGGGAGCGTTGCGGCAGTAACCGGCTCTCGGACGGGGCTGTCGGCATTGACGCTCTGCATCGCTTCCCTTCTGCGAATGCCGGACTTTGCAGGAATCACGGGCGGCGTAGGGCTTTGCTTCCACTGCACGTCGGTGAGGAGCTGTCCCATTTCGTTTGCCAGCAACTTGGCGCCCTGCTCGTCCTTAACGCTGAGCGTACATCTGACCCAAACGGCATTGTCGGGGCGAAGCAATCCCGCAGAGGACTCAAACTGCTTGGGGAAGACGATCAGCTCCATCTCTCCCATGCGGTCTTCCAGCTGGACGAACGCCATTGCCGCGCCGTTTTTGGTGGTCTTGCGGGTGATCTTAGAGAGAATGCCCACCACGATCAGCGAGTCCCCCTCTTGGTAAGGTGCGTTTTCAACGGGCTCCCCCTCTTCATCGAAGGAGTTGGCTATCTCTGACAGCTCTGCGGGGGCGATGGCGTTCAGATGGGTGGTATAATCGTCCAGAAGGCTCCCCGACAGGCAAAGTCCGGTGTACTCCTTTTCCATCCGAAGCCGCTGACCTGCGGAAAATTCGGGCATCGGATCGAAGCGGTAGGAATCCGCCGAGGAATTCTCCTCTTCCAAGGCACCGAACAGGTCGGTCTGCCCGTCCAGATTGCGGCGGCGGTTGTCGGTGAGCATTTGCAGAACCTTCTCCACGCCTGCCAACAGCTCGGCGCGGGTATTGCCCATGCCGTCGAAGGCGCCGACGCTGATCAGCGCCTGCGCTTGCTGGCGGTTCAGCTCGATGGGCGACATCCGCTCGGCAAAATCCATGAAATCGCGGAAGGGACGGCGCGCCCGCTCAGCGCGGATCCGCTGGACGAAATTCTCGCCCACGCCCTTGATCCCGCCCAGACCGTAGCGGATACCGTCGGGAGCCACCGAGTATTGCAGATCGCTTTCGTTGATCGAGGGAGGCAGTAATATCACACCCATGCGGCGGCAATCTTCGATATATTCCGCCGTTTTGCCATGGCTGCCCATAACCGAAGTCAGGAGTGCTGCAGCGTACTCGCGGGGATAGTGGGTCTTCATATACGCCGTTCGATAGGCAGTCACCGCGTAGGCGGCAGCGTGAGCTTTATTGAAGGCATATTTGGCAAAAGACGCCATATCGTCAAACAGCTCGTCGGCAAGCTTTAGGTCGATGAAGTTTTCCTTTGCGCCCTTCAGAAACTCCGAGCGCATCTGCTCCAGCAGCTCGGGCTTTTTCTTGGACATTGCCTTGCGCACCGAGTCTGCCTTGCCGTAGGAGAAGCCTGCCACCTTGCGACAGATCTGCATGACCTGCTCCTGATAGACGATGCACCCGTAGGTCTCGCCCAAAATCTCGGCAAGCTGAGGCAGTTTGTATTGGATTTTCGCAGGATTTATGCGGTTTTCCAGATAGGTGTCGATGGAGTCCATGGGTCCCGGACGGTAGAGGGCAATGACCGCCATCACGTCCTCCAGCACGGTAGGACGGAGATTACCGAGAAGTCGTTTGACCCCTGCAGATTCCAGTTGGAACACACCGTCAGTGCGCCCTTCGGACAGGAGCTTAAAGGTCTCGGGATCGTTAGGCGGAATTTTGACCGTCTCAAAATCGGGAGTATGCTTTTTCACCTCCCGCTCGGCGTCTGACAGGATGGTCAGATAGCGGATGGCGAGGAAGTCGAATTTCAACAGTCCCAGCGACGCAACGGTATCCATATCGTACTGGGTGATGGGGGTATCCCCACTGGTAGCAAGAGGAAGATAATGGTGGAGCGGTTCTTTGGTGATGACCACGCCTGCGGCGTGTACCGATGCGTGGCGGGGCATTCCCTCAAGCTTCAGTGCATAGTCGATCAGCTCGTGATCCTCGTTTTTATCATTGTAGATCTCTTTGAGTTCTTTGCTTTCCTCCAGCACGTCGGCAAGCTTGGTGCCCGGCTTTTGAGGGATCAGCCTCGCAATGCGGTCGATGTCGGAATAACTTCTTCCCAGCGCGCGACCCACGTCACGGATGGCGGCTCTGGCTGCCATGGTTCCGAAGGTGATGATCTGAGATACATGATCCGAGCCGTATTTCTCAGAAACGTAGCGGATGACCTCGTCTCTGCGGTTGTAGCAGAAGTCGGTATCGAAATCGGGCATACTGATCCGCTCGGGGTTCAGAAACCGCTCAAACAGTAAATCATGGCGGATAGAGTCCACGTCGGTGATGCCGATCAGGTACGCTACCAGACTGGCGGCTCCCGAGCCTCGCCCGGGACCTACGGGGATCTTCTGCGACTTCGCCCAGTTGATGAAATCCCATACGATGAGGTAGTAATCATCGTAGCCCATCTTGGAGATGATCAGCAATTCGTACAAAATGCGGGAAGTGTAAACGTCCTTGGAGTGTGCCTCGTCGAAAACGATCTGTCCTGCGGCAATGCGCCGTTCGAAGCCTTCGTAGGCGAGCTTTTTCAGATACGCCTTGGAGGTCAGCCCGTCGGGCGCGGTATAGACCGGCAGCTCGGTCTTGTCCATGACGAAATCGAAATTGCACCGCTCAGCAATGCGAACGGTATTCTCCAGCGCTTCGGGAAGACTCGGAAAAAGCACCGCCATCTCGTCAGCGGACTTCATATAATACTCGTCGGTCTCAAAGCCGATGGGTCTACCGTCGGTGATGACATTGCCGGTCTGCACGCAGAGCAGTACAGCCTGCGCGTCGGCGTCGGATTTGGTAAGATAGTGAGCGTCGTTGGTAGCAACCGGCGGGATGCCGGTCTTGCGGGACAGAGCGATGAGTCCGGGGTTCACCTTCTTCTGCTCGTCCATTCCGTGATCCTGGATCTCCAAAAAGAAATTCTCTTTGCCGAAAATGCCCTGCAATTCCAGCGCAAAGCGTTCGGCTTCCGCTTCGTCATCGTTCAGCAGTGCTTCCTGCACGTGACCCGCCAGACAGCCGGATAGGCAGATGAGTCCTTCGTGATGGTCACGCAGGAGCGAGAGATCCACGCGAGGCTTTGCGTAAAATCCCTCGGTGAAGGACTTTGAGACCATATAAATGAGGTTACGGTAGCCCGTCTCGTTCTCACAGAGGAGGACCAGGTGTGTATTGAAGTAAGCCGAGGTGCGAAGTCGCTCGGTTCGGTCACCGGGGGCAAGATAGACCTCACAACCGATAATGGGCTTGATCCCCTCGGCCTTGCAGGCTTTATAGAACGCCACCGCCCCGTACATCACGCCGTGATCGGTGAGGGCGACGGCTGATTGTCCCAGCTCCTTGGCGCGGCGAGGGATCTCCTTGATCCGGCAGGCACCGTCCAGGAGACTGTATTCACTGTGCAAATGCAAATGTACAAACTCAGCCATAATGACTCCAAAATTGAATCTAACAAGGGCTCCGCCCTTGAACCCGCCCGCTTTCTTAAGAAGAAAGCGGTACAAAGAACTTTTATGAAGGGCGGCAAGTACTTGCCGCCCACTACTTGTCCATATCGAACCTTTGCATCCTATCGTCTGTTAGATAAATAATAATCGCTAAAATCGACGATCATTCTGCTTCTTCCGCCGCCGCTACCAACTTTTGCAGGCGGTGAGAGACACCCGATTTGGTGATGGGAGGCTCGTGAAGTCCCGCCAGCTCGATCAGCGACACCTCGGGATGCTCCAGCCGGAGCGCGGCAGTCACCTGTAAGGGTCTCGGCAGGGTCGCCAGCTTGCCGCTCTCGGTCAATTGTCGGATGGAGCGGATCTGCAACGCCGCCGCTCCCGTAGATTTATAGATGTTTGCCGTATCGCAATTGGCGCGGCGGTTCTCGTTATTGCGGATGTCCCGCATGATCTTCGTGTTCATGATCTGCAGGGCGACCTGCGGTGCGCCGATGAAGGTAAACAGGTCTTCGATGACCTCGCTCTCCTTCAGATAGATAGCGCGAACGCCCCTGCGGGTGGTAATGCGGGCGGTAAAGCCCAGCTGACACAGCAGCGCGGTAAACTGCTCCGATTTGCGGGGGTCGGACAGCGAAAACTCCACGTGATAGGCATTTTCGGGGGAGACGATGGTGCCTGCCGTGAGAAATACGCCTCTGATAAACGCCGCAAGACAGTTTTCGCAGGTACGGATGCGGGAGAGCTCTTCGCTTGCCGCGGCAAATTCGTCCAACAATGCCTCAGGGAAGCATTCCTCGCCGCCCAGCAGATGCCAGACCTCCTGCGGTTCTCCCCTTCTGCTTTTACGGGCGACCTGTTCCCAGATCAGCTCCGCACGGCAGACCGAGCGCGCCATGGAAGTAAACAGCGACATGGATTTTTCCAGATCCGCATTCAGCCGTATCTCCCGCTTTTCGAAATCAGATGCCGGATAGAGCATTCCGAACAGGAGCGCTTTGCGGCAACAGCGGGACTTGATCTGTACTGCGGACAGAACGGTTCTGACCTCGGCGGTATAGGACACGCTCATCGCTTGCCTCCCACGTCTCTATGGACAACGCTTACCGTACATTCACTCTCGGCGATCGTCAGCGCACGCAGATGCGCCGCCAGCGCCTCTGCAATGGCAACCGAGCGATGCTGACCTCCGGTGCAGCCGATGCCGATAGTCAGTTGAGTCTTGCCTTCTGCGCGGTAGAGCGGAAGAAGATAGGTGATCATCTCGAAAAGCTGCCCGATAAAGCCTTGTGTTTCGGGCGCGGACAAAACGAAGTCCCGCACGGGGGCGTCCAGCCCCGTCAAAGGCTTCAGCTCGGGGATATAATAAGGATTATGGAAGCAACGTACGTCAAAAAGCAGATCCAGATCGGCAGGAGCGCCGTGCTTGAAGCCGAAAGACATACAGGTCACCAGCATTCCGCTTTTGCGGGAGATCTCCAGCATTGCTTCCAAGTTGGCTCTCAGCTCCGCAGGACGAAGCCCCGTGCTGTCCAGAATCAGATCGGCAGAGCCGCGCAGATCGGACAAGAGCTTCCGCTCGCAGGCAATGGCGTCGGATAAGGACAGATTTTTTGTCAGTACCAACGGATGCAGATGGCGGCTTTCCTGATACCGCGCAACCAATACGGCGTCGGTAGCGTCCAGGTAGACCAGCGTGCATCGGCAGTGATCGTCCGCCTTCAACCTGCCGACTACCGCCAGCAGCTCCGAAAATTCCTCCTGCCCGCGAATATCCAGCGTAAAGCTGATCCTTTCGGGCGGATGCTCGTTGCTCTTATACAACTCGACGCAGGTCTCCACCAGCGATACGGGAATGTTATCCACACAAAGATAGCCCATATCCTCCAAAATATGACCTGCAGTTCCCTTTCCTGCACCGGACATTCCGGTGATGATGACAAATTCCATAAAACTTCCTTGTATTTTCGGGGATTTTCGGATATTTCGGGCGTTACCGTTCGGGAATGATCCGAACCTCGCATTCGATGGCAACGCCTGCGTATTTCCACACCCGTTCCTTGATCTGCCCGATCAGCGTCAGCACGTCTTTGGCAGTAGCGCCGCCCCGGTTGATGACGAATCCCGCGTGCTTTTCCGAAACCTGCGCGCCACCGACCGACGCGCCCTTCAGCCCTGCCTCGTGAATGAGTTTGGCGGTAAAATAGCCGGGGGCACGCTTGAAGGTGGAGCCGGCACTGGGATATTCCAGCGGCTGTTTGTCGCGCCGACGCGCCATCAAATCGTCCATTTGGGCTTTGATCTCGGCAGGATCGCCGGGTTTTAATTTGAACTTTCCGCCTAAGATCACCGCCCCCTCCATAGACTGGAAGGCGGAGGTACGATAGCCGAAGCCCTGTGCGTCACCGGCAACCTCGGAGATGCCGCCCAGCAGTGCCTGCGTGGGATCGTAGACGGTAGTCTCATAGCAGACCTGCGCGATCTCGCCATCGTAGGCACCTGCGTTCATATAGATGGCACCGCCGACCGATCCGGGAATGCCGTAGGCAAACTCCAGACCGGTAAGACCTTCGCTCTGAGCGCGGACGGCAAGACCGGTAAAGGATGCGCCCGCGTCCGCCCAAAGGATGCCGTCCCGCAGGACGATACGGTTCATTTTGGTGGTGAAGATCGCCACGCCTCGGTACCCCTCGTCGGCAAAGAGGACGTTGGAGCCGTTACCGAATATGTCGCGGCGGATGCCGAGACGGCGGAGAGCGGTCACCAAGTCCAGCAGTGCCGCTCTGGTGTGGGGCCAGACTGCAAAGTCGGCAGAGCCGCCGATGCGGAAGGAGGAGTAGGGAGCCAAGGGAGCGTCGGCGATATAGTCCAACTCCCCCTTCGCCCGCATCGCGTCAAGAATCGGAACAAGCGCCCGATATGCGTCGTTATTCATAGAATCCTCCTTAGGGTCGGGAACATACGCTTTCTTAGTTTGCAAGGGTAAATCTGTGGTAGATCTTCTTGCCTTTACGGACGATGACGTCCTTCTCGGCAAAGAGGGATGCGTCCACGGTAAATTCGGGCGCGGGCACCCTTTCGTCGCAGAGAGTCACGCCGCCCTGTACCACCAGTCGACGGGCTTCGCTCTTGGATGCCGCAAGGCCGCCTGCTACCATCAGGTCGAGTATACCGATCTTGCCGTCCTTGAACAGATCTGCAGACAGCGCAGTGGTGGGCATATCTTCGCTGATGCCGCCCTGTGCAAAGACCTTGCGGGCGGTCTCCTGCGCCTTTTCGGCTTCCTCTTCGCCGTGTACCATCTTGGTCAGCTCGTATGCGAGAATCTCTTTTGCACGGTTGAGCTGCTCACCCTGCCATGCAGACATTTCGTCGATCTGCTCCAGGGGCAGGAAGGTGAGCATACGGATGCACTTCATCACGTCGGAATCGCCGACATTGCGCCAGTACTGGTAGAAATCGTAGGGGCTGGTCTTGTTGGGATCCAGCCAAACGGCGTTGCCTGCAGTCTTGCCCATCTTCTTACCCTGGGAGTCAGTGAGCAGAGTGATAGTCATAGCGTGAGCGTCCTTGCCCAGCTTCTTACGGATCAGCTCGGTACCGCCCAGCATATTGGACCACTGGTCATCGCCGCCGAACTGCATATTGCAGCCGTAGGTCTTGAACAGGTAGTAGAAGTCGTAGGACTGCATGATCATGTAGTTAAATTCCAGGAAGGAAAGTCCCTTTTCCATTCTCTGCTTGTAGCACTCGGCACGAAGCATATTGTTCACCGAGAAGCAGGAGCCCACCTCGCGCAGCAGCTCCACGTAGTTCAGATTCAAGAGCCAATCGGCGTTGTTGATCATCATCGCCTTTCCCTCGGAGAAGTCGATGAAGGATTCCATCTGGCGCTTGAAGCAGGCGGCGTTGTGGTCGATGTCTTCCTTGGTGAGCATTTTGCGCATATCGGTTCTGCCCGAGGGGTCACCGATCATGGTGGTGCCGCCGCCGATCAGGGCGATAGGCTTATTGCCCGCCATCTGCAGGCGCTTCATCAAGGTCAGCGCCATGAAGTGACCTGCGGTCAGGCTGTCGGCAGTGCAGTCAAAGCCGATGTAGAAGGTGGCTTTGCCGTTGTTGATCATCTCACGGATGTGTTCTTCGTCGGTCACCTGGGCGATCAGTCCGCGGGCGACCAGTTCTTCGTACAGTTTCATTGGTATATCTCCTATATTGTATGTTATCTATTTGGGATAGTTCCCTTCGATTCCGCAATTTCCAGCATTTCGGTAGCGGAATCGGTGATTTTCTGTGATTTGTCCATGCCGCCCATAATGCGGGCAAGTTCTTCAATACGCTCTGCCCTGCCAAGGGCATAGACGGTGGTTTCCGCGCGCCCGTCCACTTCCTGCTTTTGAATTTTGTAGTGGGCGTGACCGTTGGCGGCCACCTGTGCGCTGTGAGTGATGGAAAAGACCTGCGGTCCGTCCGATGCCAGCTCACGGAGCTTGATGCCGATCTTTTGGGAGGTCTTACCCGACACACCGGTGTCGATTTCGTCGAAGATGACGGTGGGCATCCGATCTGCCGCAGTCAGCACGCATTTGATCGCCAGCATCACGCGGGAGAGCTCGCCGCCCGACGCGATCTTAGTCAGGGGCTTCAGCGGCTCGCCGGGGTTGGTGGAGATCATAAACTCCACCTCGTCTCCGCCTTTGGGGGTCAGCTCGGGCTTTCCTTCCGCCGAGAGCTTTTTGGTGACCCGTGCACAGAAGGCGACCTTGTTCATATCAAGGTATGCCAGCTCGTCGCAGATGCGGGCGGACAGCTCCTCGGACGCTTCTTTGCGCGACTCGGTGAGACGGTCGGCAAGGGCGAGGGCTTCGGCGCGGTATTTTTTATACTGCTCGTCGTATTCCCGCTCCTTTTCGTCGGAGAGAAGGATCTGATCCAGCTCGTCCTTGGCGGTTTGATAGAAGGCGAGGATCTCGGCTTCGTCTGCACCGTACTTGCGCTTGAGACGGCGCAGGACGTCCATTCGCTCGGCGATCTCCTCCAGCCGCACTTCCCCGTTGCCGCCCGAGGGCAGGAGCGCCAGCGCCGACTCTGCGATCCGCTCCAGCTCGTACTGCATCTCGCTGATGCGGTCGATAAAAGCGGGGGCGTCGGGCATCAGGTCGCTGATGTTTTCCAGCGACGTGCGGGCGATCTCCAGCAGCTTGTCGGCGGACATTCCCTTTTCGTTTTTGTAAAGGGCGCGATAGACGGTCAGCACCTGCTTTTGCAGTTGCTTGGCGTTTTGCAGGATCTTCTTTTCGGCAAGAAGCGCGTCTTCTTCGCCGATTTGCGGGTCTGCCGACTCAATATCCTCGATCTGATAGCGGAGCATATCCAGCCGTTGGGCTTTCAGCCGCTCGTCCATTCGACATTGGTCGCGAAGCTTGCGGGATTCGCACATTTTGCGATAGACCTCGCCGTATTCGGCAAGGAGGACGCCGTTTTTGGCGTAGTTGTCGAGGAAGTCGATGTGTCCCGCGACGGTCATCAGACCGTGGCTGTCGTGCTGACCGTGGATGGAGACCAGCCGCTCCCCCGCCTGCCGTTGGAGGGACAGCGGAACGACTCTGCCGTTGATGCGGGATTGGCTCTTTCCGTCCACCGTGATGGTACGCTGGATGGAGAGCAGACCGTCCTCCTCGGGGGCGATCCCCAGCTCGGCAAGGTCGGCGGCGATCTCGTCAGACACGGCAAAGCAAGCGCTGACCGTAGCTGAACTCTCACCCGTGCGGATCAACTCTCGCTGGGTCTTGGCACCCAGCAGAAGTCCGATGGAGTCGATGATCATGGATTTACCCGCGCCGGTCTCACCGGTGAGGACGGTAAAGCCCCGGTCGAAGTCCACGTCCAGCCGTCTGATCACCGCGATATTTTCAATATGCATGGAAATCAGCATATTCGTTTACTCCTTTGAGTTATTTGGAGAGGTTCAGCTCCGCCGTGATCTTGTCTTGCAACGCTTCAGCATCTGCATTGCTCGCCGTTACGGCAAAGATGGTGTCGTCGCCCGCGATGGTGCCGATGACCTCGTTGCCGAACAGATTATCCAGCGCGGCGGCAGCAGCCTGTGCCATACCCGAAAAGGTCTTGATAACCAGCATATTCTGGGCGGTCTGCACCGACAGAACGGTCTCCTTCATAATAAAGATAAACTTCGCCGCCTGCTTAGGGTCGTCCGAGTCCAGGACGGCGTATTTGTAGCGGTTGCCCTTGGCGGCAACCTTAGTCAGCCGCAGTTCTTTAATGTCACGGGAGACGGTGGCTTGGGTCACGTCGAAGCCGCACTCCCGAAGCTTTTCCTGCAGGGCTTCCTGGGTCTCTACCGCCTGGCTCTCGATGATTTCGATGATTTTTTCTTGACGTTTGTTTTTCATAGGTTCTCCTAATTCTGTTAGGGGAGATTATTGAGATCGGGAATCGCTCCCGTCATCTGTTCTTTGCGAAAATAGGCTAAATATTCTATATTTCCGTCCCCGCCCGTGATAGGAGAGACGGTCACGGCAATAGGGGCAAGTCCCTTCGCCATCGCGGACGCCAGCACGCGTCGGGCGGCTTCTCTGCGGGCTTTGGGGGTCTTCACGATACCGCCTTTGCCGAGATTTTCCCGTCCTGCCTCAAACTGAGGCTTGATCAGGCTGATGAAAATCCCACCGTCCTTCAAAACAGAGGCGATGGCTTCGTGCAGAAGGGTCTGGGAAATAAAGGACACATCGGTGACGGCAAGATCCACCTGCTCTCCCAGATGTGCAGGAGTCAGGCCTCTTGCGTTGAAGGACTCCATAGATACCACGCGGGAATCAGCGCGGAGCTTTTCGTGAAGCTGATCTCTGCCGCTGTCGATGGCATAGACCTTTACCGCTCCTTCTTGGAGGAGACAATCGGTAAAGCCGCCGGTAGAGGCGCCGATGTCGGCGCAAACCAGCCCGTTCGGGGAAATCCCAAATGCGTCCAGCGCGCCCTTCAGCTTGAGTCCGCCTCGGCTGACATAGGGAATCAGCTCGCCCTCTACCATCACCGTCGCCCCCTCGGGGACGTCGAAGGAGGACTTTTTCTGCAGTTTGCCGTTGACCCGAATGAGTCCTGCTTCAATCATCTGTGCGGCGCGGGTGCGGCTGTCGGCAAGGTTTTGCTCGGCAAGATATTTGTCCAGTCGCATATCAGTTCTTCCGCTCGGTGAGATAGTCGGCAAGGGCGGTGAGAACGCCGTCCTTGTCGTAGGGCTCTACCGCTTCCTTAGCTTTGTCGGTGATGGCTTTTGCCAGATCCTCTGCCGTTTCGACGGGCATAAAGGTAAGATAGGTGGTCTTTTTATTCTTTTGATCGCTTCCGATGTCCTTACCCAGCACTTCCTTGGTAGAGGTGACGTCCAAGAGATCGTCGATCAGCTGGAAGGCTCGTCCGATGCCCATACCGTAGGTGGTCATGGCGTCCTCGACTTCACTTCCTCGCTGTCCTGCGGCAAGTACACCGAGTCTGCAGGCGGCGATCAGAAGCGCACAGGTCTTCTTTTCGTGAATGGCGACCATGGTCTCATAGGGGATCTCCTTCCCTTCGGAAATCAGATCCATCTGCTGACCGCCGATCATCCCGGGCGCGCCTGCGGCTTCAGCGAGAATGGCTACGGCGTAGCACTTGCGGAGCGGCAGAATACCGGGGGCGTTTGCCACCAGCTCGAAGGCGCGGGTCAGCAGACCGTCCCCTGCCAGCAGTGCCGTCGCTTCGCCGTAGACCTTATGACAAGTGGGCTTGCCGCGACGCAAGTCGTCGTTATCCATACATGGCAGATCGTCGTGGATCAGCGAGTAGGTGTGGATCATCTCCAGCGCGGCGGCGTAGACGAGGGCTTCCTCCTGCCGTCCGCCGAGGGTGCGGCAGACCTCCATGACGAGAAAGGGTCTGATCCGTTTGCCGCCTGCCATGGTGCTGTACTCCATGGCTTCCCAAAGCGGCTTTTCTTCGGGAGCGGGATCGGTGGGGGCGAGGAGCTCCTTGAGCAGTCCTTCCACCAACTTTGCGGAGCTTTGCATCCGCTCGGTGAGAGTGCTCATCCGCTCGGTGAGAGTGCTCATCCGCGACTTCCGCCTTCCGCAAAGTCCTGCTCGGTGAGGGTTCCGTTGCCGCCGTCCACCAAAATTTTGATGCGCTTTTCGGCGTTTTCCAAACGTGTAGAGCAAAGCTTCACCAGCTTCACGCCCTCTTCGTAGAGGGTGAGCGATTCGTCCAGCGGGACGTTGCCGCCCTCCAGCGCGCGAACGATCTGTTCCAGCCGCGCCATCGCTTCTTCGAAATTCAGTTCGGGCGGTTCATTCCGATAGATTGCCATGATTTTTGGTTTCCTTTCCGATTACTTCGGTGTATATGGTGCCGTCGGACACCGAAAGGGCGAGCTTGTCGCCTACGTTTGCATCCTCCACCGAACGGATCAGTTTTCCCTTTTCGGTGAAAGCGGCGCTATATCCTCGCAGAAGCACTGCCATCGGGCTGAGTGCCTCCAGCTTCGCCGCATTGGCGGCAAAGCTTCGTTTCTTTTCTTCGGTGAGTTTTTCCATTGCGCGAACGATGCGCTGGGTATCCGAAATCAGCGTCATCCGCGGACCGTCCAAAAGCAGCATCGGCTGATTGAACACGGGGCGGTCTGCAAGAGCGGCGAGATTTTGACGGCGAAGCTTGACGCCCCGATCCAGCAGCACCTGCATATGCCCCACCACATTGTTGATCTTGCGGATCAGCTCTCTTGTTTCGGGGACTGCCATCTCTGCCGCCGCCGAAGGGGTGGGCGCCCGCAGGTCGGCTACGAAATCGCAGATGGTAAAGTCGATCTCGTGTCCCACCGCCGAGATGACGGGGATCTCCGAGGCGTAGACCTCCCTTGCCAGCTCCTCGCTGTTGAACGCCCACAGATCCTCGATAGAGCCGCCTCCGCGTCCGATGATGATGACATCGGCAGAGCGGGTCTCGTTGAAGTAGCGCAGACCTGCGATGAGCTGAGGCGCGGCTTCCGCCCCCTGCACAAGGGAGGGGTACAGCACCATCTTCGCGTAAGGGAAACGGCGGGAGAGGACGTTGACGATGTCTCTGACCGCCGCGCCGGTGGGCGAGGTGATCACGCCCACGCGAGAAGGATAGCGGGGGATCTTTTTCTTTTTCGCGGGGTCAAACAGACCTTCCGCCTGCAGTTTCTTTTTCAGTTGCTCGTAGGCGACGGTCAGCTCGCCCACGCCGTCGGGCTGGAGCGAATCCACATACACCTGATAGGAGCCGTCCCGCACGAAAGCGGAGACGCGCCCTGTGGCGATGATCTTGAGTCCGTTTTCGGGAGCGAAGCGAAGCTTCGCCGCCGCCGAGCGGAACATCACGGCACGGATCAGCGAGGATTCGTCCTTGATGGTAAAATAAAGGTGTCCCGTTTTATGGGCGGTAAAGTTGGAGATTTCTCCCTTCACCGAAAGTCCGGCAAGGACTTTGTCGGAATCAATGATCCCTTTGACGTACTCATTGAGCTGAGTGACCGTCAGGATCGGACGTTCGTTTGGCATTGGCTCTCTCCTTTCGGGCTTTTCATCTGTACAATCACGCCTGCGTCAGCCAAGGAGTTTGGGGGTGAGAGTCTGAGAGAGGGGGAAAGAAACTTCGACGTCTGAGTGATGGTATGCAGTTGCAAAGCAACTGCCAGAGTTCGCCAAGGCGAACTCTATCTTCCCCTCTCTCAGAAGTAATTCAACGAAATAACGATTATTTCATAGTTTCCCGATAGGCTCGCTCGGCAAGGAGCGCCACGCCTGCGGCGTTGTCTGCCGAGAAGGCGGGGGGGGCGAAGTGAGCGCGGAAGCGCTTTTGCAGGACTTCCTTGATGAGACGGTTGCTCATCACGCCGCCCGCAAAGAGGACGGGCTGCTTGCCGAACTCTGCAAATGCGTTTTCGGTGAGCTTTTCCAACATGCGGCAGACGCTTTTCAGCACGTATGCCGCCACCTTTTCGCGGGACTCTCCCGCCGAAAGGAGCGCGTCGGCTTTATTCTCGAGTCCCGACAGATTACAGTCAAGCCCCCGCACATGAGAGTGGCAATCGGTCTCACTAAAGGGGAGGGCGATCTCCTCCAATCCGCGTCCCGCAGGAAAGGGGATGCCCATCTTTACGCCGATGCGGTCGATGACCTGCCCGGCGTTGAGGTCGAGGGTGCCGCCCACTTTTTCTACCTCCCTGCCCCGCACGCGAAGCAGCTCGGTGGTGCCGCCCGAGACGTGAAAGGCGAGAAAGTCCTTGCCGTAGAGATCGGTTTTGCCGGCTCCGTAAAGTGCCGCCATCAGATGTCCCCATTGATGGGAGACCTCATACAGCGGAAGTCCGCCGAGCGAGGCGATTCCCGTCGCCGCCGCTTTGCCCGCAAGAAAACAGGGCATATACGATCCCTCCACGTCGCGGGGACGGGTGGATACGCCTACGGCGGTAAGCTCCTGCGCACCGATCTCAGCAAGTACCTCGGGCAGACTTTGCACGTGGGAGAATACGGCGTCCGACTGACGGATGCCGTGCTCGCCCTCCTTCACCTTCACGGGACGCTTGACATTGAGGACGACCTCGCCGTCTCTTACCAGCGCGGCTGAGGTGGTGTAGTTGGAGGTGTCGATCCCCAGAAAATACTCAGCCATTGGTGTTTTTCAGTCCTTGCATTTCCGCGATCTTGTTCAGCACGCCGTTGATGAATCCGGGCGACTTGTCCTCGCCGTAGACCTTGGCAAGCTCCACCGCCTCGTTGATGGCGATATGATAGGGGATGCCCGCAAAGCACATTTCGTATACGCCCAGCCGAAGCAGGGACAGGGTCACGCGGGCAAGGCGGGCAAGCTTCCACCCCTTGGAGGCGGAAGCGATCAGTTCGTCGATCTTTTCCAAATCAGCCAGCACGCCTTTGTAGCCGTCACGGATATAATCGTCGTCAAGATCCCGTTCGGTCTCGGCACATTCGGTCTCATACAGAATCGCAGCCTCCTCGGGGGTGGCAAAGGTCATCTCAAACAGCAGGGCAAACAGTGCTTCTCTGGCTTCTCTTCTTTTCATCTTTCATTTTGCGGTCCGAAGACCGTTCCTTTCAGAGATGTAGATTTCTAATCTATCTATTTATTATACTATAACTTTCCCCGCTTGTCAAGGGACAAGCGATGATTTGCGCCGCCGCGAACGAATTTTCTTGACCGTTTTCGGCGGCAGACCGACGCCGTTTCTCCGTTGGATCGGCGAATATTAACAATGTGTATCTTTTTTTCGGTAGGACTTGCAAAATTTCAGAATTGTGTTATAATAGAGACATCTATGGATTTATTCCGCTGAAAATCAAGGGAATCGTATCCCACTTGGAGATTCTATGAATAAATTGCGTTTTTTGATCCGCAAGATCATTTATCCTACCTGCCTGATCTTCACTTGTCTGTCCATGGCGATCCTTCTGCTGGTCACCCTGATGGACAGCCAAAAACAAGCGTTGAGCCTCTCCTCTGCCGGAATGCTTCTTTTGTTGGCATTTGCGATCTCGATCTGCAATCTGATCTTCTCTCTGCGGCAGTTTTCAATGCTGACCCGCGTACTGCTCCATTTTCCCGCCGTGCTGATCGTCACCGCAGGCGTTATGCTGCTCAATCCCGGCTACGATCTGACAGTAAATTCGTTGGTGCTGGTACTGCTCTTTGCAGTGCTCTACGCGCTGGTCGTCCCGCCCGTTCTGCTGATCAGCGCAAAGCTTTATCAGAACGACGCGGAGGAGAAGACCTATACCAGCATCTTCTCCCCCCGAAACTGATTCAGTCGGGATACGCCTCCAGCCGATGGATGGGGGATCCCTGCTCCGAGAAATTCTTCTCGTATTCGGTCATGATATTGCCCTCTGCCCATTCGGAGTCATGCAGGTCGCGGGTCACCGCCTCCAGGCGCCAGCCCGCCTCGGCAAACTCCTCCAGTGAGAAATCGAAGAGTCCCACGTTGTCGGTCTTCTGACAGATCTTGCCGCCCTCAGTGAGCAAAGGCTTGTAGACCGCCAAAAAGTCCCGATGGGTCAGCCGCCGCTTGGCGTGCCCCTTCTTAGGCCAGGGATCCGAAAAATTCAGGTAGATCTCGGCGATCTCGCCGGGCGCGAACCATTCGCCCAGCTCCTTGGCGTTCAGATTCACGAACCGCAGGTTCGGGATGTCCTCCGCCTTGGCACGCTCCAGTGCCGTTACCAGCGCGTCGGACACCAGCTCCACGGCTATGTAGAAGCGGTCGGGATTGGCCTTGGCGGTAGCGGTAATGAAGCCGCCCTTTCCGCAGCCGATCTCCAAATAAAAAGGAGCTCGATCCTTCAGCGCCCAAAGATCCTCCGGGGTCTTCAGCAGCCACTCGGTACAGGCTTCCATTCTCGCCGCACCGTTCTTCTTTTTTCTCATTCTCATCTTGCTATTTTCTCCGTTTTCTGTTATAATCGATCAAAGATCCCGATCTTTCGCGGGAACACTATCATTATATCATCATTTTCAAAAAATTCAACCCTTTTTGCATCGATAAGCCGTCGATTTGCAAATTTTGCCTTCAAAACCAATTTTCCATTTTCAATTTATCATTTGCCATTTATTTTCAGGAGGTTTTCCATGAACAGACAGGAATTCATCGAAGCACTGCGGCAAAGACTTACCGCAGAAGGATTCCCTCAAGAGTATGTTGATACGCAATGTGCCACGCTCACCGAAAAGCTGAACGGGCTTTCCGACGAGACTGCCGATCAATATACGACTCCCCGTAATTTGGACATCATCGTTCGTAAGCTGGTAAGTCAGGACGCCGATCAGTTGGCTGTAGGTGTTTCCGAAACTCCGGAGCTTCCGGAGGACGCTGAAACCGTGCCCCCCGCAGAGATCGATCCCACGCCCTTAGCACCGCCCGTCGTCGCCGAGCCGACCGGATCCCGTGCCGACGTGCAATTCGTGGATGAAGCCTCTCTGGCACCTGAGCGGCGCAGCTCCCGCACGGTTACCGACACCGAATACGTTACCTGCGACAAGCCCCGTCTCCTGATGCTGGCATTGGTGGCGATCTGTGCGCCCTCCATCATTTTCTTCCTGCTGGCTTCCTTCGGTCTGTTCGCGCTTGTGTTTATGGCGCTTGCCGCAGCTATCTGTCTCATCGTAATCGCTATCGTGGCAATTACCGGCGTCGGATCGGTCATCTCGGTGGTCGCTCTGCTGTACGGTGCCACGCAAGTGCTGTCGCCTCCCCGTTACGTAGGGTTCCACGAGATCGGCGTCGGTCTCGTCGCCGCCGGTATAACCATGGCGGCTTCCATCCTGCTCTACAACGCGGCGATCCGTCTGATCCCCTATATTTATGTAAAGATGGGCAAGCTTCTGAAATTCTTCACCCGTAAGCTGGTCAGCTTTACCAAGAACACCGTGAAAGGAGTGGAACAGCTGTGAAAATGTCCTCTTGGATCTTTCTGGTGATCTCCGGACTTTTGATCATCAGCGGTCTTTTCCTTTGCAATTACGCCCGCGCCAAGGCTCCCGACGATGCCGCCATCGACGGCTATACCACCTCCGACGACGGTCAAAGCTACACCGAGCTGGATTACTCCGAACAGCGCATTACCAACATCACCCTGAATCTGAAGGACTGCGAGGTCGAGCTGCGCGGCGGTGCCGACGAGGCAAAAGTGGAGCTGATCGGCTTTAAGCCCAACAGCTATATCGGCAGTGTGACCAATAAGACCATCAAGGTCTCCAATCAGCTTTCTTTCCTGGATTATTTTACCGGCGGTTCCTTTGCCGGCGTATGGCGGACGCTTCTGTCTCTCACCGATGATCAGACCGAAACCGAGCCCGAGGTCATCATCCACATTCCCGAGGATCAGAGCATCAAGCAGTACAATCTGACCTTTACCAACTGTAACGTTTCGGTGGTAAATATCACCGGCGAGAGCGAGATCAATCTGGTCTCCACCGGTTCTACCGTGGGTCTGAACAAGATTGACGCTTCCCTGCTGGATCTGACCTGTGACGATACCGAGTTGTCGGTGCTCAGCACCACCGCTGACCACGTCACCTGCGAGATGGGCGGCGGCAGTATAATCGCCCGTGAGCTGGTGACCGAAGACATCGTCTTCTCCGGCAAGGAGGGCGAGGTCAATCTGATCGAAACCGATTTCGTTGAATTTGAAATGAAGATGACCCAGTGCGATCTGACGCTGGAAACGGTATACAAGCAAGGCTCCTACGTCCGCAAGATCGCGATTGAGGACGGCGAGGTCTATCTTGGCAGTCTGCTGCTGGGCAAGGAGGACGAATCCGCCGAGGACGTCGTGGCGCCCGGTAAGATCACCATCACGTTGGAGGAAGGCAAGGTCGTTACCAAATACGGCGACCGTCAGCTTGTCACCGAGGAAGAGATTCCCGACACCTCCGAACCCACCACCGCCGAGCCGGTAACGGGAGAGGAAGCCAAGTCCGCTTCTGAAGATTCCTGACAACTTTTGGGAAGCATAAAGATCTGCTTTCCGCGTCATCCTATCTTTGCGGGCAATCGTCCCGACAAAGAAGGAGGGATCGTATGTTTGACAAACTCACCCTAATCCTGCTGATCATCGGCGGAATCAATTGGGGATCCATCGGACTGTTCGGATTTGACATCGTCGCGTGGATCTTCGGTAGCCAGGATGCACTCCTCGCGCGCGTGATCTACGCGGTAGTCGGTCTGTGTGCCCTGTGGTGTATCAGTTTTCTCTTCCGCGAAGAGAATGAGCTGTCACCCTCGCTGTCCGAATAATACGAAAAAAGCGGCACGATCCCGACGGATCGTGCCGCTGATTTTGAAGCATCGGCTGCGCCGATATAAAGTTATGCTTTGTCGAAGATGATTTCACCCACCCGACAGGGTGGATTTAGTTGAAAAACCGACAAGTCGAAACTTGTCGGTTTTTCTGGCCTACCCGACAGGATTCGAACCTGCGACCTCAAGAGTCGGAGTCTTGCGCGCTATCCAGCTGAGCCACGGGTAGATGACCTAATTATAATACCATAAATCCCTATCCGTGTCAAGAGATTTCGCTCAATTTTTTTGCAAGTTTTTTTGCAAAACCTATTGATTTATTCAAACACTTGTGCTATAATACACAGGTAACGCCGGTGTGATGGAATTGGCAGACGTGCTGGACTCAAAATCCAGTGGTAGCGATACCGTGCGGGTTCGACCCCCGCCACCGGCACCAAAAAACGACTTGTTTCGACAAGTCGTTTTTTTATCCAAGCCGCAGGCTTGGTATATCATCCGACGCAAGTCGGTATATCATCAGCCCCTGTGGGGCTGTATCTCATCACGCACCAGCGTGCATCTTTCCTGAGGCTTAATGATATGCCGCAACAATTTGCGGATGATATGCACGCCTTCGGCGTGAGTAGATCGCAGTGTTTGATCGTAATTGGGCTTAATGCTTGACGTTGACGTTTTTACTCACAAATTCAATCCTCGTTTATCTTGAGTTGATAATCGGTTAATATTCGGTTGCTAAAATGACATATACTGATCTCAGAATCCTGATCGGAGGAAACTGTATGACTTCCCGAAACGATCGCTCCCCTCGGCTTCGCCGTCACGCTTATCACGCCCCCACACGGGAAAAAGTTCAACCTGCGTCTTACCGAAAGCAAGACGCTACCGTGAACGGTCGCTCCCAAGAGCCTTCACCAAACGATTCGACAGCACCGTCTGTTGACCTGCCGTCCGCATCCGCCAATCGCACTTCTTCCCGCCAAGAGCACAGAAAACGGGCGGGTTATATCATCGGCATCGTCGCCGCCTGCATTTTGATCTTTTTGGGCGTGCAGAATATCGACGTGGTCGCCGGAGCAATCGGTGCCCTGCTTGATATTCTTTCCCCGCTGATCCTGGGCTTTGCCTTTGCGCTGATTCTGAACGTGCCGATGCGGGCGCTGGAAAAGCACTTTTGGCCCCATGCCCGTCGGAAGGCTTTACAAAAGCTCCGCCGTCCCGCCGCCTTTTTGCTGTCGCTCATCCTGATCGTCGGGATTTTGGTAGGGATCATCGGGCTGATCATTCCCGAGCTTGTGAAGGCGGTACAGGTGCTGATCGCTATCATCACCGATATGGTCAACGATCTCAGCGCTATGGATCGCGCGGAACTTGCCCGCAATCCCATCGGAAAGGTACTGCTTGATATCGATTGGAACGGTATTCTGAAAACGCTGCAATCGTGGCTGAAGGAGCAGAGCGGAAGCATCGTTTATACCGCCGTTGAGGTGGTATCCACCTTGGTTTCGGGCGTGGTAGATTTCTTTATCGCTTTCGTCTTTGCCGTCTATATCCTCTTCAGTAAAGAGACGCTGAAGAGAAACGCCTGCCGATTGATCCGCGCGTGGCTCCCCTCCAAGGTTGGGGAATGGTCGATTCACGCCGCGTCGGTTGCCGGCGAGAGTTTTCGGAATTTTATTTCGGGACAGACGCTGGAGGCCATTATTCTCGGCGTGCTCTGTATGCTGGGAATGTTCCTGCTGGATCTTCCTTACGCACCCATGATCGGCGCACTGGTGGGCGTCACCGCGCTGATCCCCATCGTAGGTGCGTTCGTGGGCGCAGGCGTGGGCGCGTTCATGATCCTCACCGTGTCCCCCGTTAAAGCGATCATCTTCTTGGCATTTATTCTGATCCTGCAACAGCTGGAGGAAAATCTCATTTACCCCCGTGTGATGGGCAGCCGAGTGAATCTTCCTTCCATTTGGATCCTTGCCGCCATTACGGTGGGCGGCGCGGTTGCAGGACCCATCGGAATGCTGTTGGCAGTACCGATTACCTCTACGCTGTACGTTCTGGTAAAAGAGGCTACGAAGGCGCGGGAGAAAAAGATCGCCGAAGCCGTTTCGGTGATTCCGAACGATCAAGACGCGCAGGGCTGACCGCATTCGCGCCCACTCATCCCGTCGGGGATGAGATCACGGCACAGCTTCAACTTCCGGCAATAAAACGACCGCCCTTCCGTATACGGAAGAGCGGTCGTTGTCATAGAGCTATTCAATTGCG
This sequence comes from Clostridia bacterium, assembly GCA_017451585.1. Taxonomy (GTDB): domain Bacteria; phylum Bacillota; class Clostridia; order Oscillospirales; family CAG-272; genus CAKSQF01. The sequence goes on along the minus strand of JAFTOC010000049.1, from coordinate 1,785 downwards.
TCGGAGGTGCTTCCGTAAGCGTCGTATAAGCCCACCAATGCTCTCAAATCTCGACCGGCGTTAGTGCTCCAGGAAATCCTGCACGTCCACCAGTACGGGAACCGACTTCAACGCGCGTATGAGATGGATTTTTTGAACATCTTCGTCGATCAGTGCCAACTGCCCTACCAGAGTGCACGCTATCGCCGCATAGTTGACCGTATGGTGCAATTCGAACACACCGAGGCCGAACAGTGCCGCCAAAACCAAGAAAGCAACGTGTGTCGCACCCTGTATCCACAACCAGGCTTTGTACGGTGCCAGCATTTTGTTATATACGCGCTCGTTCAGGCATCCCTGTCTGCGCTCGGCAAGCTCTCCGTCCTCTACGGTCAGATTGAATGCGCTGGCGTTGTAGATACGATACTGTCCGTATCCCCTGCTGCGCCAACGGAGCCGTATTTTGAACAGTTCTATGTAGTCCTCACGGATATACAGCCTCGTGCCGCGTTTGCAGGTGAGTTTGCCGGTCTCCGCATAGCATACGGTGACGTCGTAGCGGCGATACCCCCTCCTGTCCAAATGCGACGGTAGGGGTTCGTCGCCCTCGTCAGCTTTATACAGCCGATAGTCATAAGTTCCCGAGGTCAGACGAAGCTCCAGCTCGCTGTCCCGATCCATGTAATAGGTATTTCCGCCTAGCTCTATGGCGATGGGATAGTCGACGGTGTTATAGATCATCATAGTCATTTGCCTCCGAAAGCATTTGCCGAGACCACGGATCGGTATTTCATGTCGCCGATGAAGAAGACGGCGGATCCGTGATTATAAACTGTCATTTTACGTTCTATCTTACTTAATATGGGTCAGTTCTGTTTTTGCACGCTCTTGTATTCGTCGTAGAAGCGGAAGTAGGGACAGCGCATTTTGCGCCCCTGCAACATCGTGGCGTATTCATCCTCGTCCAGGTTCATGATGCAGACCATATCCTCCAGGTCTTCATCGTAATCGTAATACATACAATGCTCGCAATCCGCCTCGGGAGTGGATTGCGTTTTCTTCTTTTCCATTCGTTTCTCCTTATTTGATCTTGATTCCGATCCGTCTTGCAATCTCCACCGCCTGCAAGGGATCAATGATCGCGCCCCGCAGCTCGGAGAGATTGTCGGAACAGATCAGCCCGTCTATGGTGCTGTCCGACAGATCCAACCCCGCAAGCGGAGTGCGCATCACCTCGGTGCGGGTAAGATCGCAGCCCGTCAGAGCGAAGCGAGTCAGCTTGCACTCGCTGAAAAAGCCCTCCCGCAGGTCGCAACGGCGGATCGCTCCGCCCTTCCACCTGCCACGGCAAAGATCGGTGTAACGAAGGTTGCAATCCTCCAAGACGGTGTCCATGAAATAACTGTCGCTCATACGGACGCCGATTCCCTTCACCGACCTGCAGAGAGAGTTTTCCCAAAAGGTTTCGGTCATGTCGGCACCCGAAAGGTCGCAATCCTCAAAGACCACCTGCGAAAACTCACATCGGGTGAAGGCAGTTCCTGTAAATCGGCAGTTTTGGAAGGTCACGTTCCGAAAACGCGTACCGACGTAGTTGCCGCCGTCGATAACCTGCCCTTTGATCACGCACGCCTCCACGCCGTCCTCTACGAGGACGGTGGGAAGGGCGAAAAGACGCTCGGCATCCATCACAGAAGAGCCACTAATAGGAAGACCGCGCCTGCCAGCGTTGCCGCAATGGACAGAACGGGAATCAGACAACCCATACAGCCGTATCCGGGAGGGGGAGGCCCCCAGCCGTGCCGT
>JAFTOC010000006.1 GCA_017451585.1 Clostridia bacterium | reverse complement strand
GATACCTCATCATAATTATTCATGCACGTGCCGTACCTCTATTATATCAAAAGGCATAAAAATATCAATAACTGTTTCGTTTAAAAAAAGTCAACTAAAATGCATAAAAGACGAGGCTTATCACCTCGGCTTTCTGCTACCCGATCATCTCGGGCATTTTCGCCAGCACGTTTTCGATGAGAATGCCGTACCCTCTCGCCGGATCGTCCAAGAGGACGTGGGTGACGGCGCCCACCAGCTTGCCGTTCTGGATCACGGGAGAGCCGCTCATGCCCTGCACGATGCCGCCGGTCTTTTCCAGCAACACGGGATCGGTGACCTCCAGCACGAAATTCTTGCCGTTCTGATCGCCGCCGCAAAGCTTCACGATCTTCGCCGCGTATTCGTGAACGCCGCTGTCGTCCAGCGTACAGCGGATCGTTACCGCGCCCTCGCGGATCTCTCCGACGGACGCTATCGGCAGAAGATCGTCCTCATCATATTCGGGCAGCTCGGTCAGCACGCCGAAGACGCCGCTTCGGGTGTTGCCCAGCAACGAACCCACCTTCGCGCTACTGAAGTACCCCCGCAGCTCACCCGGCGCGCTTTTGGCGCCCTTGCGTACGCTGCTGATCCTCACCTGCATCACGCTTCCTCGGGAGAGCGGCATCAAAACGCCCGTGTCGCCGTCACAGATGCCGTGCCCCAGCCCCGAAAAGCCGCCCGTTTCGGGAATATAATAGGTGACCGTGCCGATTCCCGCCGTGTGATCGCGCACCCATACGCCCGCCTTCCAGGCGTTTTCGCTTTCCGAGCGGACGGGGGTCAGCGACAGCTTTTTCTCCTCACCGCGACGGGTCAGCGACAGCGTGATCTCTTTGCCGTCGCTGGCTTCTACCATTTTGGTTACGCCCACCGCGTTGCTCACTTCTTCTCCGTTGATGGCAACGAGGATATCGCCCGCCTTCACGCCCGCCTCCGCCGCCGGAGATCTGTCCTCGCCGGGACAGTCCACGGGCGAGGTACCCACCACCAGAACGCCCTTGGTCTGCAGCTCCACCCCGAAGGGATCGCCGCCCGGCAGAACCGTCCGCACCTGTTCCTTCACCGTCTTTGCCTGCACCTGCACGCGGCTGATCGGCAGAAAGAGCAGCAGACCCGACAGCAGCACCGCCGCCGTCCGCAGTCCTTGATTTGACCTTGTTTTCATTTGATTTGCCTTTCCGCATTCACTTGCAACTATTGTCTCTATTGATTCGGCAGAACCCGCATATTCCGATCTACCGCTTTTCTAATTTGCGTGGATGTGGGCAAACTTATGCCTTGAAATAACTGTCTGTTCCGAAATGGAAGAAAATGTAAAAAACCTCCGCTAAAAGCGGAAGTTTTTGAGTATTATTCTTTCTTTTTCCGAAACGCGGCGAGCACGCTCTGCTCTTCTCCGCGACGGATGCGCTTGAAGTTGGGAATATGCTTGACGATAATGATCAGCGATACTGCGGTGACCAGCAGCGGCGGCAGGAGCCGTCCCAGCACGATCCCATAGGAGACGGGAAACGAGATCACGGCGGTCAGCGTGCCCAGCACGATGTAATCGCTGAGCAGGATGATTAGGATCACTGCCGCACCGATGATGGCAAAGTACCGCCAATCTACCCCCAGCGCCATGCCGGCGAAGGAAGCGAATCCCTTGCCTCCCTTGAATTTCAGCCAAAAGGGATACATATGCCCCATAACGACCGCAAGTCCCGCGCAGAGCGCGGCAAGCTCGCTGGCAAAAACGAGACGGGAAAGCAGGACTGCCGCGGTGGCTTTCAGAATATCCGCCAGCGCCACTGTAACGCCCGCCTTCCAGCCCAGCGTCAGCGTGGCGTTGGACGCGCCGGGATTGTTGGAGCCGCGGGTGCGGATGTCAAAGCCCTTTGCCTTGGCAAGGATATACGACAGGTTGAAATTGCCGATGAGATAACCGCCCAAAGCAGAAACGAGCACGGGAATCAGCATAGGACACACCTCCGTGGTGATGATGACGTCAGTATAGCACATCCGACGGCGTTTGTCAACACGTTCTTGCTTTTGAGCAGTTTGCACAAACCCACCCCTGCATTTTCTCTGCTTTGCACAGCAAAAAAAACAGTTTGATTCTTGACAAATTCTGAATCTTATGCTATAATAATAGTAAAGAAATCTCACTTTGGAAAGGAATGAGTCCGATGGGCAGATAAAACAGCCAAAGCAGAATACCGTTCAAGCGAAATCGTATAAAAAGGAGGGATTTCCCCATGAAAAAGCTTGGCTCTATTCTATTGACCTTTGCAGTTTTATTGACCCTTTGCGCCGGTGCTTTACCGGTGTATGCCGAGGATGCGTCGATTTCGATTACTTCCGCCAAGACGGTGTTGATGGTTGGGCAGAGTTATGCGCCCACCGTGACGGTCAGCCCATCCGGAACGAGCTTTACGCTGTCTTCCAGTAATTCGTCGGTGGTGTCGGTTGACAATACCTACAAAACCATGACCGGACTCCAAAAAGGAACCGCCGTAATTACCGCAAGCTGTACAGACAGCAGCGGCAACGTCCTAACCGACTCGATCACCGTCAAAGTTCGTGCACCTACGGGACTAATGAACGATACTGATTATTATATTATGAATTGCAATACGGAGCTGTTGCTTTCATTGGAAACCGCTTCGGACGCTAACAATGTAAACATCAGCGGCAGGGAGCGGAGCGATTCCCCGCTGTCTCAATGGACGGTGCTGAGTCAATCCAACGGCACGACTCGCTTGCAGAGTGTTTACAGCAGTACGGGACGGGTCATATTTATGTCCGGCACGAATGCAATATTATATAATTCCACCAGTGCTTACACCAAATTTGATCTGCATCGGATCGAATCGGGAACCTATCAGGGAAAATACCTGATTCGGTTCAATAACAAGTATCTGACGATGGATTCCACGGGTGACGTATATTTGTCTTCCTCGCTGGTTGCCGGCTCCTATTGGTGCTTTATGGCGGTTGAAAAGGGCTATGCGGATATTTATAGTCATCAGTATACGGGATATGACACAACTACGAATAATAGCGATTTTTATTTCACGTTCCAAGAATTAGGATATTCAGCATACATGTCAGTGAACGAGACTGCGGAATATGCATACGAATACTTGCCCGATGATCATATTTTTGTGTTCAGAGGCCACGGAGAGGCAGGACGTATTGCTTTTAGGGATTCAAATGGTACTACAACTGACAGAATTTTTGCTAATACGGCAATTGTATTTGGTACAGGCTATTCTATTTGTAGCCGATACGAGAATGCGGACGATCAGTCAGCGGATACCCGAGTCTTTTTAGCCGACAATGCGCTCGCTAATCTTCGATGCGCGTTATTACTTGGTTGCAAGACCGGCGTAGATTATTCGTATGGAGCCAAAACCTATAATCTAGTAAACGCATATTTTGAAAAAGGTGCGCATTTTGTAGTAGGAACATCCATGAGTGTTGATTCTGATAATTCCGATGACTTTTTAAAAGGTTTTTTAGATGCACTTTCCGACAGTTCAAACAAGCTTTCCGATTGCGTTCAAGCAGGAATTATAAATGCCGGCACCAATACTAAGTATGAAACTGACAGTAATCTTGACGGCCGCTATCCTGTCGTTACCGTTGGTGACAGCAATCAATACATAGATTAAGCTAGGAGGAAACGAATATGAAAAAAACAATCTCAATTATTCTTTGCGTTCTATTGATTGGGGCGATGGTCTCCTGCGCTTCGAAAAAATCGGACGATCAAGCCACTCTGACCACTCGTCAATCCGGTGAATCGCCCCTTGATGATACGGAAGCTGTTCCCAAAGAAGATCTATTTCTGATTTCTGCTTCCGAAAGTGGATCTGCGGTTGCCGGTCGTTCAACTGAATTTCGTTCTGCGTCCGCTTACGGCGTAGGTCTTTCTTCTCGCAGAATCGAATTAGATCAGCTGAAACAAACGTCCAGATCTCCGTTTACTAACGAAATCAAATTTGTTTATAAGCATTCAGAAGTCAGATCGCAAAGTGACATCGATGATTCAATCGGAACGTTTTACAGTCAATACGACACTTATTTCAATGACACCGGCTGGGTTGAATATTTGGCAAACAGCGATCTAATTGTCTTTTATTCCGGAGACGGCGATGCCTACGGTCAGCAGCAATGTCAAGAAGACGAATTGCTCCAAACCGCGAGAGCATTTCTGCAAACCTGTATCTCCGCTGAGGCATTGTCAAAATACACCTATCGCGGCATGGATGACGTGTACGGAATGACAGCTCTTACTTTCTATAGATATATTGAAGGCTATCAAACCGACGATGTGTTGTCAGTATACTTTGCCGATGACGGCAGCATTATGGGCTACAACGGTCGAAACGCCTGCAAATACGATGCAGTTACTACCGAACTTACTAAGCAGAAGTTGGACGACGCGACTGCAAAGCTGACGCAGAAAATTGATGCGCTGGAGCTTGACATTCTCACTCGCGGTGATCCTGTTTTAACTACTAATACTTCCGGTGAAGTATTTATCGAAATCTGGATTCGATATGATGTCACAACGGAATACGAAGGAACCCCTATCACCGATACCGTCACGGATAGCCTCTACGTCCGTGTCAGCTAACTCCCTCCCCGCGCGGGAGGAATACAAAGCTCCCGCTCATTCCTCGCATTTGCGGTGGAATGAGCGGGAGCTTTCGCCGTATCCGTTTGATTATTCAATATCCACGGTCACGCGGCGACCGTCCTTGTTGGCTGCGGATTTCATCACGGTGCGGATCGCCTTGGCGATCTTGCCGTGGCGTCCGATCACCTTTCCCATGTCGCCCTCGGCGACCGACAGAGTCAGGATCACGCCCTCCTCGTCCTCGGTCTCCACGACGGCAACCTCTTCGGGATGATCGACCAGCACCTTGGCGATGTCCGTCAGCGTTTGCTTCAAATCCGACATCTGATCCTCCTTGGGGGATTACTTCTCGATGCCGTTCTTCTTCAGCAGAGCCTTTACGGTTTCGGTGGGCTGTGCGCCGTTCTTCAGCCACTGTGCGGCCTTCTCAGCGTCGATCTTAACCTCAGCGGGATTGGTCATGGGGTTGTAGTAACCGATCTCCTCGATGAAACGACCGTCACGGGGATAACGGGAATCTGCAACTACTACACGGTAGAAGGGAGACTTCTTTGCGCCCATTCTTCTGAGTCTGATTTTAACTGCCATTTTGTATTTCCTCCAAAATTATGTTATATATATCTGCGAAGAGTTACCTTCGGATATGACGTTTGATTTGTATCGGATTTACTTAAAACCCTAAGCGGAACTTGCCCTTTTTCTTGCCCATCCCGAAGGCACCCTTGGAGAGCTGCTTCATGAGCTTGGATGTTTGTTCGAACTGCTTTAAGAGGCGGTTGACCTCTTCCACGGTTCTGCCGCTGCCGGCGGCGATGCGCTTTTTGCGGGATGCGTTGATGATGTCGGGCTTCTGCCGCTCCTTGGGGGTCATCGAGGTGATGATGGCTTCCATGTGCGCCATTGCCTTTTCGTCGATCTGTGCGTCCTTGAGTGCGCCGGGCTTCATGCCGGGGATCATGGCGGCAAGCTGTTCCATACTGCCCATGCCCTTGATCTGCCGGAACTGCTCCAGATAATCGTCCAGGGTGAAGGTGGACGAGCGGATTTTTTCCTCCAGCTCCTGTGCCTTTTTCTCGTCGTATGCCTGCTCTGCCTTCTCGATCAGGGTCAGCATATCGCCCATGCCGAGGATTCGGGAAGCCATACGGTCGGGATGAAAGGGTTCGATGGTGTCCAGCTTTTCGCCGGTACCCACAAATTTAATGGGCTTGCCGGTGACGTGACGCACCGACAGTGCGGCACCGCCTCGGGTATCGCCGTCCAGCTTGGTGAGGATGACGCCGGTGATGTCCAGCTCGCGGTTGAAGGTCTCGGCTACGTTGACCGCATCCTGACCCAGCATCGCGTCGATGGTCAGCAGGATCTCGGTGGGCTTCACCTTTTCCTTGATCTCCACCAGCTCCACCATCATGCCCTCGTCGATGTGCAGACGGCCTGCGGTGTCGATGAAGACCATATCGTGACCGTGCTTTTCGGCGTGCTTGAGGGCTTCGGTGGCGATCTTCACGGGGGAGACCTTGTCACCCATGGTGAAAACGGGAATGTCCAGTTGTGTGCCTACGATCTCCAGCTGCTTGATGGCGGCGGGACGGTAGACGTCACAGGCGACCAGCAGAGGACGTTTGCCCTGCTTTTTATAAAGTCCGGCAAGCTTTCCGGCGTGGGTAGTCTTACCTGCGCCCTGCAAGCCGCACATCATAATAATGGTAGGGGGCTTTGAGGAGATCGTCAGCTTAGAAACGCTGCCGCCCATGAGAGTGGTCAGCTCTTCGTTAACGATCTTGATGATCTGCTGAGCGGGGACGAGGCTTTCCAGCACCTCCGCGCCCACGGCACGGTCGGTGACCGTCTTGATAAACTCCTTGACCACCTTAAAGTTGACGTCGGCTTCCAGCAGAGCGAGCTTGACCTCGCGCATACCCGCCTTGACGTCGGCTTCGGTGAGCTTGCCCTTGCTGCGGAATTTCTTGAACGCCGCGCTCAGCTTATCGGATAAGCTATCAAACATGAATTCTCCTTAATGGGAAGCGATCACAGGGGCATCCGTTCCACGGATGCGATGAGATCGCCCACGGGCTGACCTTCGTCAGCCATTTTGCGAAGGCGAGCCAAGAGAAAGTCCACCTCGGTCTGCCGTTTGCGGTAATTTTCGTAAAGGTTCAGCCGCTCCTCTGCGTCGCGGAGGATGGCCTCGGTTTTTTTCAGTCCGTCCCAGACGCCCTGTCTGGTGATGCCGCAGAGCTCTGCGATCTCACTGAGCGAAAGGTCGTCGTTGTAGGAATACTCCGCCATTTCCCGCTGGCGGGGGGAGAGCAGTCCGCCGTAAAACTCCAGCAGCAGGGACAGATCCAGGTTTTTCTCTGCCGTATCCATATCCGCCTCCAAGTTTTCGCCGTTCTGTAAAGCACGTTGCTTGATAAGGGTGTCAAGCAAAACGCATTGCACCTATTATAGCACGGACTTTTCGGTTTGTCAATAGGGGTTTGCGAAATATTTTACGGCAAATTTCACAAAATCTATTGACGGATGAGAATTTTTCGGGTACAATAGGGACAGTTTATCGCAATAAAGCATCGTTAGCACATTCATACCCCACGGAGGACAAATCCATGCACACCCCTATGACTTGGCCGGAAGGTCAGATCTTCCCCACCTTTGATACGCCTGCGTCCGATATGGACGCCTTCACCACCGAGAACACTCCCGGCGAGTGGCTGATCGCTCTGCTGGCTCTGCAGGGCATCGTCAATCGGGAGCAGCCCCGTATTTTCATGTACGACAAGACTGCGGGCGAGGGTCCCGACACCTGGGCCAAGACCTACGGCTTCACCTACGTTCTGCAGGATAAGCTGGACATTTTCAAAAAATACGCAGACGAGGCGGCGGGATTCGTGCTTTACTCCACCGAAAAGAGCGAGCACTATATCAATCTTGCCGGTTCGGTGGCTTCCCCCATCGACGGCATCCCCGTGACCCGCGCCGTGATGGACGCGCTGACCGAGGCAGGGATCGATCTGCCTCTGCTCTGCGATCTGACCTCCCTGCCCTACACCACCGCAGAGGAGATCTACACTTATTTATATGAAGCCTTTTGGCAGAAGAATACTCACCGTTTGATCCTCTCCCAGCGTCCCCACATGGCGGCTTACATCCGCGATCTTGCCGCCGCTACCGGCGCGGCGATCGTGTTCCTGAACTGCCGCGATTCCAAGACCGAGCAGGCGGTCTACCGTCGTTTCCTGGACGATATGGAGCCGGGTGCCGCCATCGCCACCGGCTGGTACACCGAGGAGCGTTCGGGCATCACCACCGCCACCTCCGCAGGGCTTTCCACCGTTCCCTCCGACTTCTTCGCCAACGCCACCGTCTACGCCCAACGCACCCCCATTCGCATCCGCGAGATCCCTCCCGTGCCCGCTTTGGAGAATAAGATCTACGTGGCGATCTTCATCAGCGACGGCGACAATATTCAGTACGTGGAGCATTATATGCGCCAGTATTGGGACAAAAACGCAGATTCTCGCGGAAAAGTAGCGGTGAACTGGACGATCTCGCCCTCCTGCGCCGATACCGCGCCGGGCATGATGAATTACTACTACGACAGCTCCACCGAAAAGGATTGCTTTGTCAGCGGTCCCTCGGGAATGGGCTACGCGATGCCCGTCAACACCCTGTGGGAGGACATTCCCTCCGGCAACTATGTGGAGGATCTGGAGAAGTTCGGCAAATACGCCGCCCTCTCCAACCGCTACTTTGAGCGCACCGGGCTGAAGGTAGTCACCGTTTGGGACAATATGACCGAGGAGCAACGGGAGATCTACACCAAAAACGCGCCCTCGCTCTACGGCCTGACCGTCCAGCTTTTCACTGACGATCGGGAGTCCATCACCTCGGTACACAACGGCATCATCTGCAAACAGCTGACTCCCTGCTACACCACCACCCGCGAGCATCTCTCCCACGTCCTCTTCCGGGAGACGGACAATCGCTTTGACGGCAGCCAGCCGCTCTTCATCGGCGCGCAGATGTCGGTCTGGGGCAGACTGTCGCTAAACGATCTTTATGAGATCGAGCAGGAGATGAAGGTGAAATACGGCGGCAAGGTAGAGTTCGTCCGTGCAGACCACTTCTTCAAGCTCTACGACGCGCATCTGAAAAGCAAGCAATGATAGCTGTAAAACAGTCCGCAGAGTGATCTGCGGGCTTTTTTACAATTCATTCGGAATTATTCTATCTAAAATCCTCTTTACTTTTTTGAAAAAATCGTGTATAATAAGGATAATTCCATCAACGGAGGGCTTTCTATGCTGCAATACGAACTGGATCTGCAGACCGGCTCCACTTGGGATAACTATCCCAGCGACCCGGCGTTTGCGGGACTTCCCTGCCTGCTCACCGAGAGCGGTTGTTTTCACGTGGGTCCCCGCCACTTTACCACCCGCGATAGCAAGAACGCGCTCCTGATCCTCTACACCCTCCGCGGAAAAGGAAAGCTCACCTACAGCGGCAAGACCTATTCCCTGCCCCCTGCCAGCCTGGTCTTTCTCGATTGCCGTAACTGGCACGATTACCGTGCCGACTCCGCCGAGGGATGGTCCTACCGTTTTCTGCATTTCGACGGAGAGGGCGTGCAGTTCTATAAACGCCAGCTGGAGAATGAATTCACCGTCCTGTGCCCGCAGGACACTGCACAGATCGACCGCTACTTCGCCGAGATTGACCGGCTTGCCGGCGACGACAGTCTGATGGCGGTAGCCCGCCGCTCCAACATGGTGGTCTCTATCCTGTGGCGGCTTTTGGAGCAGCACACCGCCGAGGTGGTATCGTCGGTGAGTCTGCGCACCGATATGCAGGACGTGCGGGAATACATCCAGTCGCATCTTGCCGACGATCTTTCGCTGGAGCAATTGATGTCGGTAGTACATCTGTCCAAATACCACTTCGTCCGTCTGTTCAAGGAGCAGTTCGGCGTCACGCCCGGCAAGTACATCCTGCGGTCGAGAATGAGCGCCGCCAAACGGCTGCTGGTGACCACTGCACTGCCCGTCTACGAGATCGCTACTGCGGTAGGCTTCTCGGATACTGCCAGCTTTTACCGTGCCTTTCGTGAGGTAGAGGGAGCTTCTCCCGGCAGTGTCCGACGGGAATCCCTGCTGTGGGAAGAAGCGGACGGTCTTCATCAAACCGAGCCGACAGATGAATAAAAACGGAAAAACTGCCCTCTTGTGGCACCATTCGTAAGGGAGGGTGCCACAGTTATATTCGCCTTACGGCGAGTGATATTGCTTCGCAGTGATATTATGCTCCGCATAGTGATATTGCCTACGGCAGTTTTAAGGGCGAATATAATATCACGAAAACCGATAGGCTTTCATATCACTTTCCGAAAGGAAAATATCACTCCAAGCGTTAGCTTGGAATATCACTAAATTGTCCATAAGCACAGCGAGCATCGGATTTTAATACCAGAATCCTTATTAAGTTTATTTTCGGACAGTATAAAAAGAAAAAGCAGAGCGTTGATACTCTGCTTTTCTTCTTTACGAAGTGTCTCCCTTGGGGCAGTTTTTTGCGTATGAATTCGGAATTTGCAAAAATTGCTGTTCTTTTCACGATAATTGCTCAGTTTCATCGCGCGCCTTGACAAACCCTTTTTTCTTTGTTATCCTTGTATCCGAAATCGATTTCAGAAAGGAAACAAAAATGAAAAAACTCATTTCCGCACTCCTCTTGGCAGGACTTTGCGCATCCGTCCTGCCCCTCTCTGTGTCCGCAGCAGAGAATGACAACCTGGCAATCGGTGCCACCGTTGTCACCAAGACCGCTCACGAGGACGAGGGCTGGAACTGGAGCGCCGCCAACCTGAACGACGGCGACCGTATCGAGGCAAGCTCTCAGAACACCGGCGGCGGCTACCGTAACGCAGTGGACGGCGACGCCACCAACGATCAGTTCGTAGGCGTGGTATTCACCGAAGCCAAGACCTTCAACACCGTAATCGTTACCCCCACAGCGTACGAATCCTCCTACGACACCTTCCCCAAGAACTTCGAGGTTCAGGTGACTACCGACGGTGAGACCTGGAACACCGTCAAGACCTACACTGATTTCGCGCTGGACAAGGCAACCACTCCCACTTACTGCCCCCAGACTCTGACCTTTGACGCACAGACCGCCAAGGGCGTCCGTCTGCTGGCAACCGAAATGGTAGCTGACCACGAGAACAGACAGTGCATCAAGTTCACCGAATTTGAGGTCTACAACGTAACCTCCACCGTTGAGGCTCCCGTAAGCCTTGCCGTAGGAAAGCCCGTTACCTCCAACTCCTCTCACGAGGATGGTCCTTGGGCGCTGACCAACATCAACGACGGCGATATCATCGAGCTGAACACCAGCACCTTTGACTTCGGTCAGTTTGCCGGCTACCACACCTCTGCGTCCAACCCCGTGTCCGATCCTCAGTTCACCATCGAGCTGGGCGAAGGCACCAAGTTTGACAAGGTCGTGATCTATCCCGCAACGATGGAGAACAAGTACGGTGCTACCGACGCCGAGATCTGCTTCCCCGCAAACTTTAAGATCCAGATCTCCGACGACGGCGAGACCTTTACCGACGTCGTAACCAAGGAAGGCTACTCCTGCACTACCTCCGATCCTCAGGTATTCACCTTTGACGAGGTAACCGCAAAGTACGTACGCTTCCAGGTAACCGATCTGAGCGGCTACGTCAAGCTCACCGAGTTTGAAGTATACAGCACCGCCGTTGAGGAAGAGCCCTCTACCACTCCCACCACTCCCGGATCCTCTCCCGCCACCGGCGACACCGTGCTGACCGTGTCCGCCATCGCACTGGTTGCAACCGCAGCGCTGGTAATCGTTACCCGCCGCCGCAAAGTAACCGAATAAGCAATCATCCTATAAAAATGACGGATAGCTTCAGCTATCCGTCATTATTATGTTGGGTTTATTCATTCTCTTTCTTCCAACTGAACTCTCTCAAAACGGGGGCGAAATTCGCAACCTCCTCGGCGGTTTCGGACACTGCGGTGCCCGTAACCGGATCGTAGAAATATTGGTAGCAGAAGACCGAGATACCCACGCAGTGTTCCAGCGTTTCGGTATACTCGAGGCTACGCTTCATCACGTCCTTGTGGTCGCGCCATTCGTACTTGCCGTCGCCCGCCCAGTCGTCGTAGCCCGCCATCGCTTTGCCGAAGGACAGTCCGACGATCAGCTTCACCGAATCGATCTTGATGATCTCGTGATACGCCGCACAGACCGATACGAAATCCAACGTAGCGTGCTCGAAGCCGAAATAGACCTGCGGGCAGATATAGTCAATATACCCCTCGCTGGCGCACCACTTATACACGTCCGCAAACTGGGTACCGTACACCTTTTCGATGTCTCCTGCCGGGCTGATGCCGTACAGAAGCTTCTCACACTCCGCTTTAGTGACAGAGTAGAGAGCGGAGACCAACAGATCCAGCTGTGCGCGTCGAAAATCAGCAAGCTCCGATTTTCCACCGCTTTGCAAGTAATCGGCATAGGCTTCGGCATCAAAGGACGCGGCAGCGGTAGGATAGAAATAATCGTCCATATGCAGTCCGTCGAAGGCATACCGATCCAGCAGCTCGGCGGCACCGTCCGCGATCAGCTGACGAACCTCCTCGTAGGCGGGATTCAGGTAATAGGTGCCGTTGTACAGCACGATGTATTTGCCGTTCAGATCTTCATCGTCGTACCATTGACGGATCTTGTAGCGCGCATCCACCGAGGTGATCTCGGTGTTCTTCATACAGCGCAGGGGATTGATCCACGCATGGACGGATAGATCCCGTGCGTGCGCCTCCTCTACGAAGATCGCCACAGGATCGTAGGACACCTCCCTGCCGTAAGCTCCCACGACGTACTTAGACATGGGGTAATAATCGGATGGATACATACTGTCGGCGTTGGGTCTGACCTGCAGGAAGATAGTATTGAAACCCAAGGACTTGACGTTATCCAGCATCGACCGCACCAGCGCGGTGTAGTCTGCCTGCTCCCGTTGCGCACCGTCCGCCGTATAGATCGCGTTCATATCGTACTGGGAGATCCACATGGCTTTGACGTCCTCGTAAAGCAATACCGTGCGGTCGCAGTCGCCCTCGGGCGGCTGGGAGGTGTCGGGGAGAGGCGGCTCGGTCGTGGCGGGTGCGGAGGTTGCGGGGACGGTAGTGGTCGCCGGCTTCGCGGTAGTGGTAGCGGAGACGGGAGTGGTGGTCGTCACGGCGGGAGTGGTCGTTACGGGCTTGGTCGTGGTAGTTGCGGGCTTATCAGTCGTAGTGACCGACGGCTCGGTAGTGATCGGCTCGGGTAGGTCGGTACCGTCTGGAGTGGCAGATATATCCGACGTCTCGGGCGGATCGGAGGTCAAGGGCGCATCCGAGGTCTGCGGAAGATCGGCGCTCTCCGGAATTTTCACCGTGGTAGTGACCGCCGCAGTGGTGGGAACGGAGGTTGATCCGACAGACGTCGTGGTCGCGGATGCGGTAGTCGCAGACTTCCCCCCGCCGGGCTGTGACGTGATCGCTTCCGCAGATTTCCCGCCGCAAGCGCTCAGCATCACGGGGTACAATATCGCCAATATCAGCAACAGCGCTGTCCATTTCGCTCGATTCATCGTTCCGACTCCTTGTGGTTTTCTTTGCTTCTTTCTTCTATTTTATCCATTCTCCGACCTTCTGTCAAGAGGATATTGCTGCATTTACAGGAAATTCGATGGAAAAGGGCTTCGGCGCACGGCACCGAAGCCCTTTTCGTTTTAGTAGCGATACCGCCGACGGCGGCGCTTTTGGGGGATCAGCCAAGCGATCACGCCTGCCACCGCGCCCATACTGAGATAGACCAACGCCCGAATGAAACATCCGTCGAAGCCCCCTAATGCCAGCGAAAGAGTCAGCGGAAGCAGAACGTAGATCGCCGCCGCCAGCAGGATCCCGCTGATGGGCGCACCGTCTCTGCCCGTCAGCAGACCGCAGACCGCCGCACCCATCACCAGCGCTATGTAAGCCGCCGCCGTCAGAAAGGCGTCGGGGTTGGTCAGCTTCAGAGCGATCAGCGCGCCGATCACCAGGATCGCCAGCGATACTCCGATGCCCACCAGCGCACTGCGGATCGCCGCCAATACGCTTCTTCGTTCCATATTCATCCATCCTTTCCGTGTCGTTCGTACGGTCTACTATATGCGCAGACCGCATCGAAAAGAACGGATGAAAACGGCAAAAGCGAATCCTTGCCGAGGAGCTCTCCTGCAATTACCGATCGTGCTCCTTCACCCATTGGCGTCTGCCGTCCAGCGCACCACGGAGCAGGATCGCCGCCACGGGCGCGATAAACAGTCCCCACACGCCCATCAGCCGAAAGCCCGCCCAGACCGCCGCCAGCGCCGCCAAGGGGTGAAGCCCCAGCTTCGCTCCCACGATCCGCGGCTCCAGAAACTGTCGGAGCAGGGTCACCGCCAGCCAGATCACCAGCAGGGCGATCCCCCGTCCCGGATCGCCCGAGATCAACTCGATCACGCCCCACGGGATCAGCACCGTTCCCACGCCGATGGCGGGCAGAGCGTCCAGGAGCGCGATGAGAAACGCCAGCGTGATGGCGTAGCGCACCCGTAGAAAGAGGAAGGCGAGCAGCAGCTCTCCAAAGGTGATGGCAAGCAGGATCAGATAGGCGCGCAAATAGGAGACGGTTGTGGAAAAGAGCCGGTAGCGGAGTCCGCCCAGCTTTTGCACGGCGCGTCTGGGCAAGAGAGAGGACAGATAGCGGCTGACCCGCTCAAAATCGGTGATGAGATAATACGCCGCCATCAGGAAGATCACCGTCACGAACAGACCGCCCGGCAGACTCATCAGCACCTCTCCCGCCCACGCAGTGACCTTGGAGGAGAGGGTGGAGAGACCTTCGCGCAGAAGATTGCCGAAAAATGCGTTCCGATCCTCCTCGGGAAGTGCGCCGAGCAGAGGGATCTTTTCGTGCAGACGGTCGGTGATCTCCCCCGCCTTGGCGGAAAGCCCCTCCGCCGCCTGTGACAGGCTGTCGGCAAGCTCCGGCAGTTCGGTGACCAGCCGCGCGCAGAGAAAGATGAGCAGTCCGCCGCCCGCAAGCAGGGTGAGGGTCAGAAGCAGGATCCCCGTTGCCTTGGACGACAGCCCGGTAAACGCCGACAGCTTGGCAATAGCGGGCTGGAGAAGAAGCGCCAACAGCCACGCCAGCGCGAAGGGAAACAGAATTCGCAGAAGCAGGATCGCCGCCGCGGTCAGCAGGATCCCCACGATGCAGTAAAATAGCTGCCGCTGATGACGGCGGTAGCGGGCGTCTTGATCTTCCATAAGGCTCCCTCCTTTTGCGGATGATTTTGGTTAGTGTATGCGGCGGGCGGGCGGATCATACCTGCTCCCAACGGGCATCTGCACCAAACAATTCCCGAATTTACAGAAAATTCACTTGACTTTTACAATTTTTCGGCTTATAATGTATCTGTACGCGCTATTATGAGGAGGACTTGCCATGGACAGTTTGCAGATCGCCGTCATCGGCGGCGGAGCCGCAGGAATGATGGCTGCGGGCAAAGCCGCAAGCCTCGGTGCCTCGGTCACCCTCTTCGAGAAGAACGATCGGTTCGGCAAGAAGCTCTACATCACCGGCAAGGGTCGCTGTAACGTGACCAACGCCTGCTCGGTGAACGATTTTTTGGCAAACGTGCCCACCAATCCTCGCTTCCTCTACGGTGCCGCCGCAAGGTTCACCCCTGCGGACACGATGGAGTTTTTTGAGAATCTCGGCGTTCCCTTGAAGGTGGAGCGCGGCAACCGGGTCTTCCCCGTTTCCGACCACAGCAGTGACATTGTGAACGCGCTGGTTCGGTACATGAAGGAAAGCGGCGTTGCGACCCGTAACGAGAAGGTCACTGCCATCCGTCCCGACGAGGACGGCTACATCGTGGAGACCTCCCGCGGAAGCTATCCCTTCCATCGGGTGATCGTTGCCACCGGCGGTCTTTCCTATCCCACCACCGGCTCGGACGGCGACGGCTATCGCTTCGCGAAGGAGTTTGGCATCGACGTGACCGCCACCCGCCCATCGCTGGTTCCGTTGGAGACGAACGAGGTGTGGTGTCCCCTTCTGCAAGGACTTGCGCTGAAAAACGTGGCGCTGACCGCCGTTGATACAAGGTCGGGCAAGGTGGTCTACCGCGATTTCGGCGAGATGCTCTTTACTCACTTCGGACTGTCGGGTCCCGTGGTGCTGTCGCTGTCGGCTCATCTGTCGGATCCCGCCCCCGGACGCTATCGGCTGGAGATCGATCTGAAGCCCGCGCTGGACGAGGCGACGCTGGACAAACGGCTCCTCTCGGATTTTGCAAAGTATGCGAACAAAGATTTCGCCAACGCTCTTTCCGATCTGCTCCCTTCTAAAATGATCAGCGTCTTCGTGGGACTTTGCGGCATTCCGCCCCATCAGAAGGTGCACTCGGTCACCAAGACACAGCGAGAGCAGATCCTGCATCTTCTCAAGCACCTGACCGTGACCGTCAAGCGTCCCCGTCCCATCGCCGAGGCGATCATCACCTCCGGCGGCATCTCGGTGAAGGAGCTCTCCCCCAAGACAATGGAGTCGAAAAAGCACCCCGGTCTCTACTTCGTCGGCGAGGTCATCGACCTGGATGCCTACACCGGCGGCTTCAACCTGCAAATCGCCTTCTCCACCGCCATGGCAGCTGCCTCCGCCGCGGCTTTAGAGGAATAAAATAAATGTATGCAGGGCTCCGCCCCGCACCCCGCCAAACTTTCTTGAAAGAAAGTTTGGATCAAAGAACTTTTATAGCTAAGCTGTTGAGTAGCTATAAAAGAAATAGTTAGAAAGACGACATCCAAGTAGTTGGGTGGAGCCCGAGGAGGGAAGAAACTTAGGCGTTTG
>JAFTOC010000048.1 GCA_017451585.1 Clostridia bacterium | reverse complement strand
TCGTCTACGCAGACCACTTGGATCTGTTCGCGCTTTCTCACTTCTTGTGTCAGCATCTTCATCCCTCGCTTCCTGTCAATATTATACCACATCTCCACAAAAAAACAAAGCCCTTTTCAGGACTTTGTCTTCAGTCTGAGGACTTGCATCGCAAGTCCTTTTCGGTGAGAAGGAAGCCAATGGAGAATCAGCGGTCGGTGAGCGCGGGGATATAGCTTTCCCAAAAGGCGTTCCGACGGTAGAGAAAGTCGGTGAGGATGGCGAAATGTCCCTCGTAGGTGAGCTCGTCGGGCGTGTTCCAGCTCTTGTTGGCAAGCTGTTTTTCCCAAACGGTGAAGTTTTTCCCGATAGAGTAGGACAGCCCGTCGGCGTACCGATACGCCAGCGCGTAGACCGAATCGGGGGCGGAGCTGTCAAACAGCTCGCTATGCTCGTCGTACAGACGGACGATCTCCTCCCGAAAGGCGTCGAACTCCATCAGCTTCCTCAGCCAGCAGTTTGCGTTGCGGTAGCCGTTTTCGATCAGCGCCGTTTCCGGCTCGGCGAATATGCCGGTATTCCGCGCCATGGAATTGTCGAAATCCCAGACGGGACCGCCGTGGAATTTACCGTCGGCGGGATCGTAATAGAAACGGAAATTCACCGTAGCGTCGTTGTCCATGGTGTATTCCCGCACCATCCACAGGATGGCGAAGGACTTTGCGTCGATATAATGATCCCAGTAGAGCCCGGTCTCCCAATTGTAGCCGTAAGGATCGAAGATCGCCGCCTCTGCCTCGTTCAGCAGCCGTTCGATGGCGGTATAGCTCTCCAGATCGGCGGGCGAATTGACCGTCACCCGCATCCCGCTCTGCTGCAGCTTGATCTGCGGAGTGTCGCTGTAATTGTCAAATTCCAGCAGATAGCCGCCGTCAAGACTGTCGCTCTTCGCCTCGGTGATATTTACCTGCTCCGCGCCACTCTCGACCTTCTGCATCAGATTGTACAGTCCCCGATACTCACCGTTGATGTACAGATCCACGAAAACGAATCTCACGGCGTTCTCCATCCCCAGCTTGGCGGCGAGGGTCTGGGCGAGAGCGTTGCGGATCAGCGTGCGATCCCGGTGATTTGCCACCAGCGCCCAGTTTGCCGACCTTCCCATGCCCGAGATCGAGAGCTTGTTTTTGTCGGTATAGCTGTCGGATTCGTAGAGCTTCAGTGCATATCCCTTCTTTTCGTCGTCCCAGGTGGCGTTTCCTCTACCCTTCAGTGAAAAATAGGAAGAAAAATCGTATCCCTCGTCCTCCGCCAGATAGGTGAGACTGCCGTAACAGTAGGTCTCGTGATCGGGATCTCGGTTCATCGCGTCTACCGTTCCCAGCGACTCGTCTACCGAGAGGCTGAGGATACCCGCTGAGGAAGCGCAAAAGGTATACCGCTCGGTCACAAAACTGCCGTCCGCCTGCGTGTAGGTGATCTTCAGTAATTGAGTCGCGGAAGCGTCCAGCGCAAAACGGACGCTCTCGGGGAAGGTTTGACCGTGCACGGTAGCGCTGACCTCTTCTCCCAGCCAGCAGTTGAAGGTCAGGGCGGAGAGATCGTTGACGCCGGGCAGGTAGAAGCAATAGCCGTCTTTAGCGGGCATAGCGGAAAACTCCCGCCCGCCCACGGTATCGGTGACGGTCGCACGGTATTCGTCCGCGCCCAGAGACGGTGCGGGGGCGGACTCCTGCACGGTCGTGACCGATGCGGACGAGGTGAAGGGAGCATCAGTGAGTGCGCTGTTTCCGCAGGCGGTAAGCGTACCGAGCGTCAGTGCCGCTGTCAGCGTCCATAGTAACACTTTTATCTTCACGGTGAAAACCAACTTTCCGGTGCCATTTTTCTTATTATACAAGGGTTCCTGTTTGCCGTCAAGTGATATTCGGCTGAAACAGGCGGGAAAACTATTGGATTTGCGCAAAAACACCGACCATAAGGTCGGTGTTTTTGCAAGGGTCTATTCCGCAGGGAACAGCTCTGCCATGTACTCATCCGAAAGCCCGAAGGTCTCCTGCAGGTCTCCCTTGGAGTAATCCCAGCGCTCTCGGATAATGGAGTGCAGTCGGTCGATGTTCTTCTTCCACGAGTTGTAGGACAGTGCCGTCCAGCGCTTGCAGTGACGAACCATCTCGCTGTCGATCTCGGCAACCATATCGTCCAGTATGGCGATCATGCGATCGGGATCGAAAACGGTGTGCATATACTTGGCGTAGGTTTCGATGAAGTATTTCTTGTAATCTTCATTTTTGAACAGCGCGACGGCAATGGCGGTGCTGAAGTTGTTACCGTTGCCGTGTCCCGAGGGAGCAATAAACTCCTCGATCATATTCCACCGATAGGTGGAGCGAAAGAGCGCCCAGTCCAAATCGAATAGGATCCACCTCCATTTGCCGGTTCCGTCGCGGGTGCAGTAGAAGCGTATGTTACCCGTGTCGGTGTTGGCGAAGAAGGATTCCACGATCCAGTAGTTGGTCCACTCCTCAATATCGATCTGCGAGGCGACATAGTCAAAATTCTCCTGCACCGACAGATCGTGGGTTTTTACATAGTTGATCAGCGCGTTGTGGGCGGTGTAGCTACCTGCCTCTACGGTCTTGTTGCCCTTGATCAGATCCAGATTGTCCTCTTCGATCCCGGAACGGTAGTAGATGTAAGATTCGTTGATCTTATCGCGAATGTAGTACATCCCCCAATATTCGCCGTTGATATAGACTGCAACGGGATGATCGTTCATCAGATCCAGATCCATCTGTCCCGAGACCACGCGGGCACAGTAGGCGTCGATGACGTTAGTATAAACGGAATCCTGACTGCCGGTGCGCAGAAGCAGATTGTCGAAGACCGCAAGCTCATCCTCGCCGAAGAAGGGATAGTAAGAGGTACCCGAGCCGAAAACCTCCTTCAGATTGATGGAGACCGATTTTTGCTCCATCGCGCGGGAATACTGTCCGTGATTCTTGATGCCGGCAGGAAAGCCGATTCCCAGCGTGCCGTCGGTCTCGTAATACTCGAAATAGACCTCCCGCTCCCAATCCATCCAGTAGTTGGCGCCCTTGTGAGGGTGGGGTGCGGTCCAGCCGGGGCCGTCCGCCCAGATACCTCGCTCGTCGCTGAACAGATCATCGGGATCACAGGTCAGACAGACCACGTTCAGATCGTGTTCGTCGGTGATGAGAAAGGTCTGGGTTGTATACTCCGAGCGGAGCTTTCCGTCAGTGTAGACAACGGCACGCACGGCGGCGGAGGCGGTCAGCTCGAAGGAACCTTCGTAAACGGTACTGCTCTGCGTGGGCTTGGTGCCGTCCAAGGTGTAATAAATCACGCCGTTCTTTTCGGCGGTGGTGATGGTGACGGTGTGGCTTTCGGCTACCAGCTTGCCCGCAGAGGATTCGATGACGGCGGGCTGTGCGTAGGAGGGATAGCCTTTCTCGGCGGCGTTTGCCGCTCCTTTGGTGGGGGAACTGTAGAACAGACGGGTCAGCACGCCGTCTACGATGGCTCTGCCCGAGCTGACGCCCGCCCGCTGAAATCCGGTCTCAAATGCGTCGGTGACCATGCCCTCGGCGTCTACCAAATAAACGGTACTGCCCGTGTAGCTCACCTTGAAGCCGGTATCCAGACTGCCTTTTTTAGTGGAGGCAGTGCCGCTGGCGTTGACGGCAAGATATCCGTGCGCGGGGATAGTCACGTCGGGAAAGACGAAATATCGCAGGTCGCCCACCGATTTGCTCAGCGACCAGCCTGCGAGATTTACCGCCTCGTCGGTGTTATTGTACAGCTCGATCCAATCCTCGTCGGGAACCCCGCCCCGGGAGTCGGAGCTGACCGCACAGACCTCGTTGATATAGACCTTCTGCGTAGCGGCTATGGTAAACGCCTCCAGCGTATCCAGACCGTTAGCGGAGTTTGCCTTGCCGGGCGTGGGACGGGTGAAGAATTTCCACGCGGACAGATCCGAGGGATCTCTGCCGTAGGAAGCGGTTTCGGGAAGGCTGACCGTGGCTATGCGGTCTACGGCGATGCCGTCTGCGTTAGAGAGCAGCAGACCGTCGTCACTGTCGCTGAGCTTGAAGTCAGCGTGGAGAAAGAGGGAATCGGCGGTATATTCCTTGGTCTTGCCCGACAGCAGAACCAGCAGATATTCTCCGGGCTGCAGGGTGATATCCGGGAACGTCCATTTCAGCGGATCGTCGAAGCTGTCGGACAGCCCAAAGCCCTTCAGCGATACCGCCTTGTCCGAGGTGTTGTACAGCTCCACCCAATCGGGACAGTCGCCGTCCTCGTCGTAGAGGGTCGCCTCGTTCTTCATCATAAACTCGTTGATGCGCACGCCCAGCGATGCCAGATTCAGCTCGGACAGTATTTCCGCATAACTGCCGCCGTTGGCGGCACCGGGCGTGGGCTCGGCAAAATAGACGGTTTGGTTGCTCTCTCCGTCGGACAGATAGCCGTAGGAGACGTTCTCGGCAAGATCCTGCGGTGCGGTGAGGGAGGAGATCGTCTCTCCCAAATAGTTCAGCGTTACCGTCTCGCCTGCGCTGAGCTTGAAGTTGGTATGGTACTCGCTTCCGTTGGCGAGAGTGTTGCGGTCGGAGGCGAAAAACAGCAGATATTCTCCCGCACCGATGGTCAGGTCGGGACACTCGTACTGATAGGGCTTATCGGCGTTGTCGGTGAGAAAGCAACCTTTCAGCGAAAGGGTGCGGTCGGTAGCGTTATACAGCTCAAACCAATCGCTGTGCTCACCGAAGGCATCGGTCACGGCAGAGGCGTTGGAGGTCATCACTTCGGTGATGACGATCTCGCCTTCCCCGGGAATACTCTCGTCCTTTTCGGGATCTGCGGGAGTGACGGTTCCCTCGGTGGTAGTAGTCGATGCGGAGGAGGACGTGGCAGGGGGATCGCTCTTACAGCCGGCTACCGTGGGAAGCAGCGTTGCCGCGGCAAGGAGCACCGCCGCAATGCGTCGGAGTATATTGGATGTGGATTTTGTTGATTTCATTGGATCTATCACGCCTTTTCAAACGACCGATTTGCAGTCGTGGGGATTCTTGAATCTATTATACTATACGGAAAGAAAGATAGCAATACCTATTTGTAAACAAAATTGTCACAGATTGTGACTTTTTCGTTGAAGGCATCCTTTCGACGGAAACACCCGCCCCGGCAGATGCCGGAGCGGGCGAGGGTCAGTTGGAACGCTTTTTGCGACGGAGCAATGCTGTGACGGTCACGGTGATCACCGCCGCACCGACGCAGATTGCCGCGACGGTGATGATGCCCGTAACGGGGAAACTGCTATCTTCGGAAACCGGCGGCTCCACCGCGGGAGCTTCCGGCTCCTGTACGGGATCGTCTGCAGGAGCGACCACGGGAGTCAGCGTGGAGGTGCCGTCCTCCTCTCCCAGCAGCTCTATTTCGGCAAGTCTCAGCGAGGAGCCGCCCGAGAGGGTCAACCGCAGGAAGTAGTAGGCGGTATCCGTGTCGGGCAGAGCCACGGGCAGGGTGTATTGGTTCCATTTGAGATTGGTCTGATGCTCTCCGAGGGATACCCAGGTCTTGCCGTCGGTCGAATACTCCACCCGTACCGATTCGGGAGCAGAGGCGGCGGTGGCGGAGGTGAGGGTCAGAATGCTCACTCGGGAGGGGTTTTCAAAGGCGAAGGTCAAAGCCTCGCCGTCTTCCAGCAGAGCGACCGTATCGGACGTGTTATCGAAGAGCTTTTTCAGCGCGGCCGAGGGGGAGCCGTACACGGTAGTGAAGGTTGGCGTTTTCATTACCGCCTCCCCTTCTGCGATCCGAAGATTCTTGCCGGCAAGATCGGAGAGATAGTCGGGGATCTCTACTGCCTCGGAAAGGGAGGAGGGAGCCGCGTCGACGGTACCCCAGTCGGAGGGCGTGCTGCCCATTTGATATTCCACCGTTACGTCGCCCGAGGTAAGGAGCGCGTAGGGCAGGTAGGTCTTGTTGTATTCCTCGCCGTTGACTTTGCAGGATTGAATGTAGATATTCTCGTCCGAGTTGCCGTTGGCAAGGATGGTGACCGTTCCGCTCTCCAGGTTCAGGGTGACCTTTTCGTAAAGGGGAGAGGAGATCAGATATTCGCCCGTGCAGAGGGAGGTCTCGTAGAGACCCAGCGCGGTCAGCACGTAGAAGGCGGAGGAGGCACCGTTGTCCTCGTCGCCGGGATAGCCCTGTCCGATCTCGCTGCCTACGTAAAGACGGGAGAGGATCTCGCGGGTGATCTTTTGGGTCTTGTAGGGCTGACCGAAGTAGTTGTACAGATAAGCGGTGTGATAGCAGACCTGATTGTTGAACATGGACAGCCCGAGGCGGGTCTCTCTCTGTTCGTAGGTGTAGTTGCCGAGGATCTGGGCGGTTTCGGAGGCTTCTGAGAAGTATTCGTCCAGCATCTCCAGCATTTTGTCCTCACCGCCGTGGAGTGCCGCCAGACCGCTCATATCGTGGACGATGGAGAACGCCATGTTCCAGGCGTTGGTTTCCGCGTAATCGGCGTACCAGTCCAGCGAATAGGGGCTGAAGGCGCGGGCGTCGGTGGTCCAGCTTCCGGCGGCGTTCTTGCCCATGAAGAAGCCTACCTTATTGTTGTAGAGCATCGGGTAGAGCAGAGCGCGGTTTCTGTAATAGACGGCGGCGCTTTCGTATTCCGCTTTTTTAGCGGGATCGCTTTCCTTGGCGGCAAGCGCTTCTGCCATTCGATAGATGCCGTAGTCGTTGATGTAGTCCTCAACCGTCCAGGACATTCCGTTTTCGTAGCTGTTGGGAACGTAGCCCGTGAAAATAGAGGTAGCGTTCTGGGCTCTGCCGTAGACGTCCGAATCGGAATCCACCGCCGCATTTTTCAGCATGGAGGCGAACGCCGCCTCGGCGTCGATGTCCAGCCCCTTCAGATAGGCGTCGGCAAGGATAATATCCGAGTGGGTACCCATCATGCATTTGACTCCGTTTCGTCCCAGCCAACGGGCAATGTAGCCGTTGTCCTCGTAGTGGAGCAGGATGCCGTTCAGTATCTCGGCGGCACGGTCGGGGGTGAGAAAGGTAATGGCGGGCCATTCGGCGCGGTAGGTGTCCCAAAAACCGTTGGTGGTGTACATCTTTCCCTCGGTGACCTTGTCGGTATAGGGGGATTTATACTTCCAGACGGGGGATTCGTTGGTGCCCGTGTTTTCGGAGAAGAGCAGGGGATAGCAGTACATCCGATAGAGGCAGGAGTAGAGGGTCACCAGTTCGGTATAGGTAGCGCCTTCGGGAACGATCAGATTGCAGATGCCGTCCCATTCCGCCTGTGCGCGGGTAAGGACGCTGTCGAAGGTGTCGTCTGCGGTGATCTCCAGTTCCAGATTCTTCTGTGCCTGCGTGGTGGAGATATAGGAGGTTGCCAGCTTCATGCCGATCTGACGGGTTCCCTTGGCAAAGGAAAGGAGCACCGTTTGTCCTTCGATCTGATAGGACAGTGCGGGCGCGTCGATCACCGAATAGACGTACATCCGCTGATAATAATCGCTGTAGCTGGTGACCACCGTCTGCCCGTTTTCTTCGTCTACCGTTACCTTGACCGAGCCGCCGTGATCGGTGCCTAAGATCAGGTTCACGTGGTCTGCGTCGGCGGGGTAGGTGAAGCGGGTGTAGGCACCGTGAGAGGTGGGGGTCAGCTCCATCTGCGCGCCGGGGGCGTTTTCGTCCTGTGCGTTAAAGACCACGCTGTAATAGTGCGCCTTGGCGATTTCGTTGTCGTGCGTGTATTTTGCCGTGCGGTGTGCCGCGTCGATATCCGAGGAGGAGGTCACCGCGTCGGCATCGATGGAGGTGTTGACCATCATCTGCCACACGCCCCAGTTGGCATCGGGGAGCCAAGGAGAGGCGGTATGATTGACCGTAATATGGCGCAGGGAAGCGCCGTCTCCGTTTTCCTGATAGTAATAGGGCTGCAGCTCGTCGGTAGTGTTGGCAGGGGTGTACTGGTTGAAGCCGTTGGGAACGGCGACCAGCGGAACCGTGATGCCGCGGGAGACCGATTTGGTGTTGTTGGTGCCCCGCAGGATGCTGATGTAGTCGGACAGGTGGGCGTATTGCACCTCGTCCCGATTTTCGATGGTGACGTCGTCGAAATAGGTGAGGAATTTTCCTTTGGCGGCGGTGGTGGGCATATAGAAGTAGACCAAAATAGCCTCAACGGTTTTTCCTGCAGCCACTTCGCCGATGTTGGATTCGATGTAGTTCCACTGCATCGTGCAGAGCGATTCCGACTGCCCCTGGGAGACGGGATCCAGCAAAAATCCGTTCTGATCCTTGGCGGAAAGCTCGGAGAGGTAGCTACCGTCGGTAAAGCGCAGATCCACCGCGAAGTATTTGGAGGTGTGATTGTAATCGTAGGAGGAGGTGAAGGTCGCGGGATAGATCACGTAGGACAGACGGGTGTTTGCCTGCACGGGAATGGAAAGCCCGTCGTAGATCACGTTGCGGGCGTAGGTGTCCCGGGTGGCGAACTGCTGTCCGTAGACCTGCAGGGCGGAGTAGCCGGTAAAGCCCACGTTGGTGTACGCGGCGGCAGATTCGGTGGGGCCGTTGGAGCGCAGGGACGCCATGGGCGAACTGCCCACGGGCTCGCTTTCGGTCTCGCTCTTCGCCAGCTCGCCCAGCAGCTCGATATCGGCAAGCTGGAAGAGCACCGAACCCTTGGTGGTCAGATCGCGTCCGGCAACCGCCGTGACCTCCAGCTTAAAATAGCTGTATTCGGGGGTGGGGGAGTCCAGGCGGAAGGTGCGGGTCTGTTTTCTGTCGGTGAAACTCTCGTTCGTGCGGCTGTCGATGACCGTCCAGCTTTCGCCGTCCGTAGAGCCGTACAGCTTCCAGGTCTTGGGATCGCGCAGCTCGGCGTCGTTGGCGGTGGTAAGACGGTAGCCCTCCACCGTACAGCCGGCATCCAGCCCGAAGATCATTACTACGGGAGAGGAGGCACTGATATTGGAAAGGTCGATGCAGTATTTGGTATCCGCCTGACCGTCGAACAGGTTGATCTTGCCCTCGCCCGAGAAGCCGTCGGGGGTACCGCCGATGGACAGCGGCAAAACGTGAGACATGATACCGCCGTCGTCGGTCTTGCCGTAGCTGCAGGCGGTGACCGAGGAAATATGATCGCCGTCGGGCTCCGATTGAAGCAGCGTCAATCCGTCTCCTTTTTCAAAGGAAGAGGAGAAGAGCGTCTCGGTACCGTCCGCGTCAGCGGTTTTTGCCGACGCAAAGACGGGGAAGACGGTACCCAGCGGTGCCAGCAATGCGACGACCAGCAAAAGTGGGATGCATTTATTCATAAAAGCCTCCTTGAGATGTGTTTTGGGTCAAAATCAACAGATAAATCGCCATTATTATACCATGATTTATCAAAGATGTCAATCAAAAAAACACGGATATTGTGCGGTGTGGCAAGCGTCGGCAGGTGCGGCTTCCTGCAAACCAACACCGCCCCGAATGCGTTCGGGGCGGTGGAAGATCAGTTTTCGGAGGCAGCTTGTTGATATTGAGAGAGCAGGGCGTAGATCTCGGCGTTGGCGGTCATATCGATGAGTCGCCGTTTGGAGTCGCTATCGCCCGAAACGTAGAGCTTCGGCAGGAGACCGTTTCGCAGATTGTGCGTATAGCCGTAGTCGATGGACGCTTGCATTGCCCGCAGAGCTTTGTCGGCGGTGGCGTCGTACTCGGCAAGCTCTAAAAATCCCTCCATCAGGATCAGATTGAACCAAGTGTTAGTGGTGATCTTGTATTGGGGGACCGATCCTTCGTCGGTTTTGACCGACTCGGTGAAATAGCGGTAAGCGGCGGCAGCCGACTGCTTGGCTTTGACCAAATAGGCGTTCTTACCGGTGGCTTCGTACAGAAGAACGCCGCCGTAGATCATAGAGCCGGTGTTGTAAGCGTGCTTGTCGGTGGCAGGCGGATGGGTGTCGATCGCTTTGCCGTCCTCGTCGTAAGTGGTGCCTACGTGGTCGCTGTACAAGCCGTTGGAATCCAGCAGATGCTCGTTGACCCAATCGTAGATCTTTATTGCCCAGTCCAGGTAGCTTTGCTGACCGGTGAGATGATAGAGACGCACCAGTGCGCCGATCATGGGAGCGTTGGAGCAGGTGTTGCGGGTCGTCCCGCCCACCATCCAGTAAATGCCGCCCTCGTCGGGCTCCCAGCCTTCGGTAAGAACGAAATCGGTGAGCTTTTCGGCACGCTCCAGATACTCCTGCCGACCGGTGGACTCGTAGACGTTGAGAAATTCGCGGATCAGCCAGATCTGATCGTCGTAGCAGACGTCCGCAGAGGCGTTCCATTTCGTATTCGTCCGTCGGGAAGCGTAAACCGTATTTTGATATTGATCGGTTCGAGGCTGACCGTAGTAATCCAACCCGTCCAGCAGACTGTCCCGCAAAGCGTCAAACTCTGCGTCGGCGGGATCGAGCGCCAAAATGCGGTTGACCATGGACAGGACGGTCATATAATCCCAAATGGAGGCGTACTGACCGTTGGCGGGCAGCTCCTCCTGTAGCGCAACGCTTTGCTTTTGATAATATTTAGTAAAAACGGCGTTGGCAAGCGCCTTGGCGCGGGTCAGATTTTCGTCAGCGACCGTACCGGCAGGATCGGAGAGGTCAGCGGAAGGAGCGGTGGTGACGGTGGTCAAGGCATCGGTGGAGGCGGCGTCTTTTGCGGTGCAGGCGGCCAGCGATCCGCAGGAGAGCAGGGCGATGGCGAGAAACAGGGAAACGGTTTTGCGCATAGCAATATCTCCTTTCGGGATAGTTAACTCCATCTTATCACAAACGGTCAACGATGTCAATGCAAAAAGAACGGAATATGGCGCGTGCGGGAGATTAGCTGAGGCGACTGTTTGAAATAAGCGCATAGAACCGACGATATTTCCGTCACCGTCATAGACACAGAAAAACTCCGCACCTCAATTGAAGTGCGGAGAAATAAATCATTCAATGTTTATTTTTTCGATTGGTTATTACTTCTAACTATTCTGGCAGATATGATATAGTTATAAATACCATGCTGGTATTGTTGTGCGTCTAATATGTCGCATCAAATACCAATTTAATAATATAAAGCACTAACAAAAATACTACCAATGCATATCCAGTAGACAATTTATCATATGCGGTTTGTATTTTTGCATTGATTGTCCCTTTAGATAATCCTTGACCACCTCGTTTCTTATAAAACTTATTGTCATCTTTAATCGCCCATGAAATAAATTTGCGAAGCATTACATAAATGACAGTAGCAAAAACAATCAATGATATTGCAAGTAATAGTTCGTTATAATTCATATTGCCTCTTCCCTAAAAATATACTTCAGCTAAACATTTAAAAAAAGTAATATACAAATCACAAATAAAATCAACGGCATAGCCGTTGTATATCATCAATTCCGCAAGGAATTGCATATCATCAAGACAAAGTCTTGTATATCATCATTGCGAAAGTAATACAGCCTGCGGCTGATGATATACACGCTGAAGCGTGATGATATACGCCTTACGGCGATGATATGCCATTGCTTTCGCAATGGATAAAAAAATCGACTTGCTTTCACAAGTCGATTTTTTGGTGGGAGCGGGTGGATTCGAACCACCGAAGCATATGCAGCAGATTTACAGTCTGTCCCCTTTGGCCGCTCGGGAACGCTCCCATATATTCGGGTCGCATGAAGAGTGACCCGTGGAGCTGGTGATCGGAGTCGAACCAACAACCTGCTGATTACAAATCAGCTGCTCTGCCATTGAGCCACACCAGCGTACCTTTCAGCCGCCTTTGTCTGCGACGGTTGTTATTATAGCATACCGAAATCGCTTTGTCAACCCCTTTTTGAAAATTTTTTCGAAAAAATTCGCAGGAAGATCCCGGTAGCCAAACCGCCTTGAAACGCACGGTGATTCGCGTGCGGACAACTCTTGACAAGTCTTCACTGATTGGGTATAATGGACTCAGTACACCGTATTATGGAAGTGATAGAATGAAAACACCCCGTACCGTCTCGCTCCCCACTCCATTTGAAGCAAACATCACCGATCCCCCCTTCGTCTCCTATCCCCGTCCGCAGATGGTGCGGGATTCCTACCTCTGTCTCAATGGGTTATGGGACTTCTCTCTCCTTTCCCCGCGCGGCGAGGAAGATCTGGGCAAGATTCTCGTCCCCTATCCGCCCGAGAGCCGACTTTCGGGCATCGGACGGCAGATCGGTCGCCGCGAAACCATGATCTACCGCCGCGCCTTTCTGATCCCCGACGGCTTTCGGAAGGGAAAGGGGCGCATCCTGCTCCATTTCGGCGCGGTGGATCAGTACGCCGCCGTGTTACTGAACGGACATTTGGTGGCAAGCCACACCGGCGGCTATCTACCCTTTGAGATGGATATCACCGACTATCTGCTGGACGGCGAAAACGAGCTTCGGGTAGAAGCCCACGATCGACTGGATACTGACCTCCCCTACGGCAAGCAGACTCACAAGAGAGGCGGGATGTGGTACACGCCTGTCAGCGGCATCTGGCAGACGGTTTGGCTGGAGTGCGTTCCCGAGCATTATATCCGCTCCCTGCGGATCACCCCCACCCTTGAGGGCGTGACCGTTGAGGTGGAGGGCGGCGAGGAGAAAAAGGTGCTGACGCTCTGCGATACCGCTTACCCCTTCACAGGGGAAAGTATCACGCTCACTCTCGAGAATCCCCATCTGTGGACGCCCGAAGACCCCTATCTCTACCACTTCACCCTGCAGTCGGGCGCGGATACGGTTCGCTCCTACTTTGCCCTGCGGACGGTGGGGATCACCGAGGTAAAGGGCGCAGACGGTGCCTGCAAATCGGTGATGACCCTCAACGGTAAGCCCTATTTCTTCCACGGACTGCTGGATCAGGGCTATTTCTCCGACGGCATCTTCCTGCCCGCCACCGAGGAGGGCTACAAGAACGATATTCTGCAGATGAAGTCCTGCGGCTTCAATATGCTCCGCAAGCACATCAAGGTGGAGCCAGAGATCTTCTACTATCTCTGCGACAAGCTGGGGATGGTGGTCTTTCAGGATATGGTGAACAGCGGAAAGTATCATTTTCTCCTCGACACCGCACTGCCGACCATCGGACTGCGCAGTGGTATCACCCATCGCGCGTCGGAGCAGCGGCGGAAGTATTTCTTCGAGTGCGCCGAGGGCATGATGGATCAGCTGTACAACCATCCTTCGGTCTGCTATTATACTATTTTCAACGAAGGCTGGGGGCAGTTTGACGCCGACGCGGTCTACCGGCGGCTGAAGGCGAAGGATCGCACCCGCATTTTCGACGCTACCTCGGGCTGGTTCAAGTGCAAGAAGAGCGACGTGGAGAGCGATCACGTCTACTTCAAAAAGGTAAAGCTGAAGCCGGTGCAGGGCAGACCCATGGTGCTGTCGGAGTTTGGCGGCTACTCCTGCAAGATCGCGGGGCACGCCTTCAACCTGGACAAGACCTACGGCTACCGCTATTTTGACGATCCGCAGGCGTTTGAGGACGCGCTGGTGGCGCTGTACGAGGACGAGATCGTCCCGCAGATCGGGCAAGGACTATGTGCCACGGTGCTGACCCAGGTCAGCGACGTGGAGGACGAGACCAACGGGCTGCTGACCTACGATCGCGCTCTGCTGAAGGTGGACGCCCCACGGATGAAGGAGCTGGCGGCAGAGCTGCAAACAGCGTTTGACAAGACGTTCCGCACAAAATAGATAAGGGGCTGTAAAAAAAGTCTTTTGCCAACTCAAAGGCTCCCTCCGATGCAGACGCTTCGCTTACTGCGAGACTGAGGGAGAGTGCGTTACTATGGAAGTTTTGTTGTGTTTTATAGTCGCGCAGGCTCCCTCAGTCGCCTACGGCGACAGCTCCCTCTCGGAGGGAGCCTTGATACAACCGAAAAAACCATTGCTATAGTGAAAATTTCACTTTTGCAATGGCTTTTTCTTTTATTTTCTTTATCTTATTGCCCTTATGCGGCGATTCCTTTTTTACAGCCCCATTGCGTTGCCGTTACTTCCGCACGCTCCAAGCGGAGTTTGCGATCATCGCCGCGCCGTCGCAGTCGCGGAAGCAGACTACCTCAAACCGATTCTCGTAGTCGAATCGCTCTGCAAACGGCACGCCGTCCTTGTCGTAGCTCTCGTAGACCCACGTGTTACCCACCGCCATGGGCAGGTAGCTGTCGGGGAAGATGGCGTTTTCGGGTGCATTCACCGTGTAACTGCTCAGCTTTTGCGTGTATCCGCCGCCTTCCACGGGGACGAAGCGCACGCAGACCACGCCCACGCTCTCAGCATACCAAATGTCGGTAACGCCGTTGGTAAAGCGATTGGTGCGGTTATCGTCATCGCCCAAATCGTTGGTATAACGGGTATGAATGCAGTGGGCGAACTCGCCTGCGGGGACGGATAGAGCCTCGTCCATGGAGATGACCTCATACTTCGAGCGGACGGGCGTGGGCGAGTAGGAGAAGGTGTCCTGCTTGAAGGCATAGCCCTCACAAACCTTGTGGGACAGGCAAGGGGAAAGGCGGGTGATGCGGTAAAATACTTCAGCCAACTCGCATTCGTCCGATGAAGAATAGCCCGGCTCGCCTTGCAGACCCCATCCGTCCTCTCCTTTTGCCATGCAGGGAACACAGGATTGAAATCCGTCCAAACGATCCATTCGGTTACCGATACCTCGAAGCGCAATAGCAGCGGAGTAGGCAAGGCAATAGGCTTCTTTGCTTTGGGAATCGTTCTCGCGGTCGCCCAGCAGTTCGTCCTTCATGGAAAGAATGCGCTCAAAATAAGGAAGCCCACTATCCTCTTCCTTGCATTCAAAGGCGCGGATGCCGTTCCAGTAGAGACGGTCGGCGATCAGAGAGGCTTTGCCCGTTTGTTCGGCAATCTCTAACGATTTTTTGTAATATTCCACCGATTTTTCACGCTCTCCCGCGTTGGACAGCTCGGTGGCGTAGTAGGAGTAGGATTCGCTGAGCCACTCCATATCCCCCGATGCTTCGGCAATCTCCACTTGTTTTTCGATAAAGGGCAGTGCCGCTCGCAGCTCAGTGTATTTCAGCGATCTTGCCTTGGCAGAATAAAAACCGGAGAGAATTTCCATTTCCTCTCTGGACAGCTTCGACAGATCGCCGTCGATCTGATTGATCAAGCCGTCGCAAATATCGGACGCCAGCCCCGTGTTGTGCGTCTGAATGGCGTCCCACGCGCAGGTGGTTGCCTCTTTGATTTGTTCGAAGATATTTTTCTCCGAAACGGTTTTCTTTTCTTCGTTCATCCTATCCATCAGTTCCTTTCTCAGTTTCTTGCGTCCCTCGGAGAGACGAAATTTCACCGTTCCCTGGGGGATCTCCAAAATCTCGGAAATTTCTCGGATGCTTTTGTCGGCGAAGTAGTGGAGCATCACCGTCTCACGAACCTTTTCGGAGAGGGCGGCAATCTCGTCCATCAGGCGGTCTCTTTCTTCGTGGCGGATGTAAAGGCTTTCGGGGGTGACATGAGTAGCCCGCTCTCCCAGCTCGTCAATGGAGATCGTGCGGCGTCTCTTTCGAATCGCGTCGTACGCCTTGTTCCGTGCCACCGAGCAGAGCCACGCCGTCGCCCTGCCGGGATCGCGGATGGTGCCCCAGTTGTAGTAGGCGTGGATGAAGGTCTCCTGCACGATATCGTCGGCATCGGCAGAGCCTGCAATGGCGTACACAACAGAGTAAAGCAGGAGCTTGTGGTCGCTCACGATTCGCTCAAATTCTGCCTCGGTTCCCTGAAACAGCAGAGTCATTTCCTTGATTTTCCTTTCGTATGATTTTATAAATCCGGATTTCGTATATAGGTCGGTTAAAAAAAGAAAAAGGTTGGGTGACCGATGAAAAAATTGCGAAAAATTGGGGGACATTCTACAACACCCACCCTGCATCGGTGATCGGCGCAGGGTGGGTGCGTTTATATCAGTTTTCGCATTCGCGCGATTACAGCCCGAAAACTTCCCGATTCGTCCCGTAAAACACGTCCTCGCGTCCGCTGATGAGCTTACAGAACGCCTCAAAGCGATCCCAGGTGTCGTCAAAGTCGAACTCGTAGCTGTGTCCCCAGATGTACAGAAGCTTCGGAGAGTCAAACTCCGCCTCCAAAAACTGACGGCAGATCTCCTCGCACCGCCCGTCCTTGATGTGGAGGGTGGGATTGAAGCGGTAGAGATTCTCCTGCTGCTCCCACGAATAGGTGGAGGTGATGGTGCGGCTGTATTTTACGCCCGTGTGCTCGCGAATCACCTCTGCCACGTGATCGTTGTTGTTGACGCCGCCGCAGGGGTACGCCATGCCGATGACCTCGTAGCCGCAGAGAGCGGAAAGGTTCTGACGGTCGGTCTCCACCTGTCGGACGATCTCCTCGTCGGAGAGAGTGGTGAGGTTGGGGTGGGTGAGGGTGTGGACGGCGACCTCGTGCCCGCGGTAGAGGGGCGCCACCTCGGAGGGATCGATCTTGGTGTGATCAATGCGCACCTTATCGCCCACCTGAATGGTGACGTTAAACAGCTCCGAGTTCAGATTAAACGTGCATTTGAGCCCGTAGCGGTTGAGGATCTCCACCATGCGGCGATCCTGGATCACGCCGTCGTCGAAGCTGAGGGTGATGGCTTTCAGTTTTCCGTTTGGATACATCGTACATTCCTCCCTAATGGGTATTCTTGCTTTGATTGTAGCACCTTTGCAGGGGATTGTCAACGGTTTTTTGAAAACTTCTGCCTGATGCGGATCAGTCGGAGGGGGCTTTCGTCCGCGCCGCCTCGATGATCTCGGAGAGCGATTCGGGAGAGGGCTTGGTTTCGGTCAGCGTTTGCGCCAGCTTCTCCGCGCGGGCGCGGTCGGCAAACAGGGCAGGGTAGGAGCAGTAGAGCCGCGCGTCCCGGTCGGGGAGTCGCCATACGTCGATGCCGTAGAGGGTGCGGAGCTTGCCGCTTTCGTCAAAATGGTTGTCGGTGCGGATGAGGTAGATATATTTCATGGTAAATCCCTTTCGAAAAAACAGACTAATGCTAATAGTATATCTCGGATGTGGGATTTATGACACGATGTGGAAGAAAAATTGGACGGATTCTCGGAGAGGGGCGAGACGCGCTGACCGATAACTCTATGCAGCGCGTTCGACGGGAGGAGCAAGCCCCTCCCCTACCGGGTTGGTGCGGATGAGGTATGCCGTCCAATCGATTCCCATCGACCGTCACCTTGGTGCAGGGCGTTTGGACGGGACGGACGCGCAATGCGCGCCCCTACTGGGTTGGTGCGAACAATTACCGCAAGACGTTGTAGGGGTCGACGCCCTCGGCGACCCGTGCAGCCGCAGGCGGCATCGAAGGCTTTGAATGCGGACATTACACACCCCCGACAGATGAAATCTGTCGGGGGTGTGGTGTGAATCAGAACCAGCCTTGGCGGCGTTTTTCTTCTTCATACCATGCTAATTTTTTATTGCTTTCAATGAGTTGTTCGGTTGCGTATCT
The DNA here is from genome assembly GCA_017451585.1 of Clostridia bacterium. Lineage (GTDB taxonomy): Bacteria > Bacillota > Clostridia > Oscillospirales > CAG-272 > CAKSQF01. The sequence continues at coordinate 20,640 of JAFTOC010000048.1, read as the reverse complement.
GCTGAGTTGGGTTTCGTGAATGAGTTTTTCGGAAGCGTTAATTTGAGTTTGTTGTCCGTTGGCAACTTGTTTGGTCAAAGTGTAAAGGTCGCTGCTCAAATTAGATACATTGGTATTGACTTCACGAACAACACTTCCGAGATAGGACATACTGGACGAAAATGTCGACGAGAGTCTGTCTATCGCTGCAACGATGTTGTCCATTCCTTTCACAATTTCACCGCGAAATACGCGTTCTTCGTACTGAAGAATTGCCTCACGCATAGTATCTGCAAGATTATTTCGGAAAATATGATCCAGCATAATTACACAATCCATGTGTCTGTAGTCGGGTGGGACAATGCCAATATCGTAAAACTGCTTAAGAGAATTATATAATTGTGCGCGTTGCGAACTTAACACATCGATTTGCATATCTAATATGGCAGCAGCTTTATCAACATCGTCGTGCTCTTTTTGAGCAGTAATGAACTCATGCCTGCATTCATTATAGCATTGGAGAGACCTGTAATATGTGGAAGACCATTGATTATGATCTCGTCTGTATCGCGAATAGCCTTTAATGGTATAAACGGCAGTTGGAATCAGGCAAATCAAAAGAATGAACGCAAACGCAATACCAAAAAACAAAATGCCGAGAATTAGAATCGGAATGATAATAAATAATTTTTTTATGTATTTGTATACTGTGTGGCTATTCACATTTGCCAAGTCTTTGTCATGGTTTTGCTTACTATTATATAATTCTGATGCTTTAAGTTCTAAAATACGATTTGCTTGAGACTGCATAGAAGTCTTTTCTTTCATGCAATCCAGTTTTGCACGATCAATCGTAAACATCGCCGTTTCCATTTCCGCTGCATCGTGCACATACCGCGCCATCTGCTCTTTCGTTATTGTCAGTTCATTTGCCATTTGAATATCCTCCGTTTTGACTTGATAAAAATATTATAGTACAAATATTTACTAAAGTCAATAGTAAATATATTTATTTGCTATAATATTTTTGGAAGGAGGGATGGTATGGATTATGTGAAACGGATTCGCGACCTGCGGGAAGATCGCGATAAGACCCAGCAGGAGATCGCAGATGTGCTGGGCACATCTCAAACCATGTACGCCCGCTATGAGCGGGGCGCAAATGAGCTCCCCATCCGCCATCTGCTCCGGCTGTGCGACTATTACGGCGTGTCGGCGGATTACGTCTTAGGCAGGACTGATGAAAAATAACGCAGATAACGAGGAAAAGTTCGTTACCTGCGTTTTTGTTTGCGGCGGACAGGGCGCTTCGCTACTTACGAGGACGCCTGTCCCTACCGGGTTGGTGCGGATGGAATAGATCTCACCAATACTTCCGATCGAGACTCCTAAGCTGGATTGCTTCCGCAATATGCTCGGCGCGGATGGTCTCGCACTCTGCCAGATCGGCGATGGTGCGCGCCACCCGCAGGATGCGGTCGTGACCTCTTGCAGACAGCCCCAGCCGCTCAAAGGCGGCTTTCAGCATCATGGATGCGTCCTCCTCCAACTTGCAGTGGCGGCGGATCTGAGGCGCACTCATAGCACTGTTGGAGTGGATGGGCGTTTCCTCCGAGGCGAACCGCTTTGCCGCAAAGGCGCGGGCGGCGTTGACCCGCCGGCGGACGGCGGCGGAGGGCTCGGCGGGCGTGGTGTCCGACAGCTCGTCAAAGGTCAGCGAGGGGACTTCGATCTGAATGTCGATGCGGTCGAGAAGCGGCCCGCTGATCTTGGACATATAGCGGCGGATATCCTCCTTTTTGCAGGTGCAGGGGTGGGTGGGATGCCCGAAATAGCCGCACTTGCAGGGGTTCATCGCCGCCACCAGCATCAGTCCGCAGGGGAAGGTGAAGCGACCCGCCGCACGGGTGATGGTGATCTCGCCGTCCTCCAGCGGCTGGCGGAGCGATTCGGTGACCTGCTTGTTGAACTCGGGCAGCTCGTCCAAAAACAGCACGCCGTTGTGCGCCAGCGAGATCTCGCCGGGCATGGGGATGGTGCCGCCGCCTGCCAGCGACGCCGAGGACATGGTGTGGTGGGGCGAGCGGAAGGGACGGGTGGTCACCAGCGCGCCGCCTGCGGGGAGCAGACCCGCGATGGAGTGGATCTTGGTGGTCTCCACCGACTCGGCGAAGGTCATCTCGGGCAGGATGGAGGGGATGCGCTTTGCCAGCATACTCTTGCCCGTGCCGGGAGGGCCGATCAGCAGGATATTATGCCCGCCCGCCGCGGCGATCTCGATGGCGCGCTTCACCCGCTCCTGTCCCTTTACATCGGCAAAATCAGGAAGATGTGCGGCAGTTTCGGAAAAATCAGGCGGGGTGAAGACCGCCTTCTCCAGTGAGTCCCGGTCGTTCAGCGCCGCCACCAGCGCGGTGACGTTCGGAACGGCGTAGACCGTCACGCCCTCCACCACGGCGGCTTCGGGTGCGTTGTCCACGGGGACGTAGATCTCAGTGATGCCCGCCGCCTTGGCGGCAAGGGTCATGCAAAGCACACCCCGGATGGCGCGTACCTCGCCCGACAGGGACAGCTCGCCCACGAAGCATTTCTTCGACAGATCGCCCTTCACGATGCCCGCACCGTTCAGGATGGTCATCAGCATGGCAAGGTCGAAGGCGGAGCCGCTTTTCTTCATGTCGGCAGGCGCAAGATTGATGATGATGGCACTGTCGGGGAAGAAGATGCCGCTGTTGTCCGAGGCGGTGCGGATGCGCTCTTTCGCTTCCTTGACGGCGTTGTCGGGCAGACCCACGATCTCAAAGACCGGCATTTTATCCGACACGTCGCATTCGATGGTGACCAGAACGCCGTCCACCCCGTAGAGGGAGGTGGATGTAGTTTTCGAGAGCATAACAGAATCCTTTCTTTTTTGGAATTGGGGATGGATCGGGAGGATCAAGCCCCTCCCCTACGGGAGATACGGAAACGGTTCGCACCAACCGTAGGGGACGGCGTCCTCGTAAGGAGCGTAGCGACGGAATAGCGGAGCGTCCGTCCCGTTCGTGCGGTCTGCACCGAGGCGGGGGCGGTGCAGTTGACCTCATCCACCGCTTCGCGGTCCCCCTTCCCCTAAAGGGAAAGGCTTGGTTTGTTCGCGCGCACCCGGTAGGGGAGGGGCTTGCTCCTCCCGCCCCGTACGGTCTGCACAGAGGTGCGGTTGGTGGGAGGTGTTCGGAACGCGGGCTCCCTCCGTCATTTGCTTCGCAAATACCACCTCCCTCCCGGAGGGAGGCGTGGTTTGTCCGCGCGCACCCGTAGGGGAGGGGCTTGCTCCTCCCGCCCCGTACGGTTCGCACGGAGGTGCCGTGCACGAGAAATGGTAGTCGAAACGGATTGCTCAACCTTCATTTTCGGGGTATACAGAAACGCTTCGCTCTGACTTCATGCGATTCCAAAAAAGGAGGAAACGGGGTGCGTTTCCTCCTTTTTAATCTCAGTTGGAGATCTCCATTGCGATGCGGTAGAGGTGCTTCATCTGCTCCAGCTTGTTGGCGCAGAAGGCGTGCATGATCTCTCTCTCCTCGGGGGTGTAGGGAGCCAGCAGCTTCTCCTCGTCTGCCTTTTTGTAGCCGGCGTAGTGGGACTTGAACAGCTTATCCAGTGCCAGCGCCCAGGTGATCTCAGAGGTACGGATCTCACCGTGACGGTAGCAAACCACCATGTTGCTCTTGCCGTCCAGCAGCATTTCTACCGCCTTGGCGCCCATCTCGGAGCCCATCACGCGGTCGCGCAGGGAAGGGGAGCCGCCACGGACGACGTGTGCCAGGCGAGCAAAACGGGTCTCGATGCCGGTGATTTCCTCTACCTTTTTGGTCAGGTTTTCGCCAAATTCGCTGCCCATGCCCTCGGCAACCATGATGATGAAGTTGCGCTTTCCCTCAGCGCGAGCAGTTTCGATGCGGCTGATGATCTCGTCCTCGGTGGTGGGAATTTCCCAAAGGCAGATGGCGGTAGCGCCGACGGCAATACCGGTATTCAGGGCGATATAGCCTGCATTTCTGCCCATGATCTCTACCACGTTACAGCGGCAGTGAGATTCACAGGTGTCGCGCAGACGGTCAACCATCTCTACGACGGTGTTCATAGCGGTGTCGTAGCCGATGGAGTAGTCGGTAGCGGTGATGTCGTTGTCAATGGTACCGGGGATGCCGATGCAGGGGATGCCCCGCAGGGACAGGTCGGTAGCACCGCGGAAGGTGCCGTCGCCGCCGATGGCAACGATGCCGTCGATCTGGTATTTCTCGCAGGTCTCCTTCGCCTTCTGCATACCCCATTCTTCCTTGAATTCGGGGCAGCGGGCGGAATACAGTACGGTACCGCCGTGATTGATGATATTGGATACGTCTCGGGGACCGAAGACCTTTACGTTTCCTTCGATCAGACCCTTGTATCCTTCGTAAATACCGACGACCTCAACGCCGTTGGCATTGGCACAGCGGGTGACGGCTCTGACGGCCGCATTCATACCGGGGGCATCGCCGCCGGAGGTGAGAACGCCGATTCTTCTGAATTTAGGCATAGCAAAGATCTCCTTTATATTCAATCCGTTATTTTCATATGAAGTATAACACGCATCTGTGCAAAGTTATACATCTATATCATACTACTTTGGAGGAAAAAAATCAAGTGGTTTTTTCGGTTTTTTTGAAAAAATTTCCGACTCGGGAAAGCTTACGGAGCGTTGCAAGAGATTTTTCGATGGAGAGGGATGGCTTTGTGGGGGCGACGGAACGTCTCAACGACCGCGCCGAAAGGATGAGACGGATGGTAGGAGCGGGATTGCGGAGCTTTCTCGGTAGGCTTGCGGGAGAGATTCCAGTGGCTGTCTCTGTCCGGATTTCGAAAGGTTTCCTATCGATTCAACCAATGATTGATAGAGAAAATGCGAAATAATCTTGCAATTTCAGCAAATCTTTGGTACAATAAAGACACTGTCTATACGGATGACAATGCCTGTGCGGTCGGGGGACGGAGCCCTCACCTTCGTCACCGCGATGCAGGATCGCGCGGAGTTTTCATAATATATATAGTAAAGAAGGGAATTATCAAAAAACGCTCTGATCTATCTTATCATCACTCGACTGTTCACCCATCCGCAGACCTCGAAGCAAGGAGGTATCATGAGCATTTTCAAACGAAAAGAAAAACCAAAGAAAGAGAACGTTCTGTCAGGACGAAGAGCGTTCTCCAATAATCTGTACGTCCTGAAAATCATTCACAAGGTCGCCCCATCCTATCTGCCTACCTATTTTCTTTGGTCGGTGCTGGGAGCGATTCTCGATTTCTTCATCTATACTTGGATGATGCGAAAGGTAGTCAACGACTTTCAGCTGGGCGAGCCGCTGGAAAAGCCGGTGGCGATCATCATTGCACTGCTGGTGGCACAGGTGGTGTTCGACGTGTTCATTACCGTCCTCCGAAAGGTGATCTATCCCCGTTATCAGCAGAAGATCGTCGCCGCTATCGAACGGTCGCTGTTCGAAAAAGCGTCTCAGGTAGAGCTGGAATGCTATGAGAACCCCAAATTCTACGACAAATACGTTCGCGCCATGGATAACTCCTACTCCCGCTGTATGGACGTGGTCACTACCGTAGACTTGCTGATCTGGCGGGTCACCTCCATCTCCACCAACGCCGCCATTCTGCTTGCCATCGATCCCGTACTGGCGCTGGTGGCGCTGATCCCGCTGTTGCTGGGCTTCGTCCGCAAATATCGCAACCGTCTGCAAAAGACCCGGGACGACGAACGCCGTCCCATCGACCGCAGACAGGCGTACGTCCAGAGAAGCTTTTATTTGGGCGAATACGCCAAGGAGATGCGGCTGACCGCCATGCCCAAGCTGATGATCGGTTACTATGCGCAGGCACTGAAGGATCATATCGCTCTCCAAAAGAAGTACGGCTTCAAGATGGCGTTTCTCAAAACGGTCGGTGACACGGGTCCCGATTTGGTAGTCTTCTTGGCAGGCATTTACGCCGCCTACTGTACGCTGATCTCCCACACTATGCTGGCAGGCGATTTTCTCGTGGTCTTCAACACCGTGGGACAGGTAGCGTGGGTGCTGGCGTCGCTGGTCACCACGCTGGAGGATTTCCGTTCTCACGCCCTTTACATCGAGGATTACCGTTTCTTCCTCGACTACGAGCCGAAGATCAAGAAGAACGAGAGTGGAGTCAAAGCCTCGGCGGGAACGCTGTCGGTGGAAAACGTCTCCTTCCGCTATACGGGAGCCGAGCGCGACGCACTGCAAAACGTCAATCTGACCGTCCGGCAGGGCGAGAAGATCGCGCTGGTGGGGCATAACGGCTCGGGCAAATCTACGCTGGTGAAGCTGCTCCTTCACCTTTACGAGCCTACCGAGGGCGCCGTGAAGCTGAACGGTATCCCTCTTGCCGATTACGGGCAGGACTCGCTGAGGGAGCAGTTTGCGGTCGTTTTTCAGGATTTCAAGCTGCTCTCGCTGTCGGTGGCGGAAAATATTCTTCTTCGTCCGCTGAGAGAGGGGGATGAGGATCGAGTCACCGAAGCCTTGAAACAGAGCGGCGGTTGGGAGAAGGTCTCCACGCTGAAAAACGGCATTCACACTACTCTCACCCGTGAATTTGACGACGAGGGCGCCGTCCTTTCGGGGGGAGAGGGACAAAAAGTCTTACTGGCGCGGGCTTTCGCCTGCGACAGCCCCATTGTGATTCTGGACGAACCGTCCTCCGCGCTCGACCCCATCGCGGAGTATCAGATGTTCCAAAATATGCTGGAGGCCTGTGAGGGGCGAACGCTGATCTTCGTCTCTCACCGTCTTGCCTCTGCCGTGTTGGCGGATCACGTTTACCTGCTGGAAGACGGTCGGATCGTGGAGGACGGCAGTCACCGCGACCTGATGGAGCAGGACGGCAGATACGCCGAGCTGTTTCGCAAGCAGGCAGAGAACTACGTAAAGGAGGTGAGCCGAGATGAAGCGTAAATCCTCCGAAAAGATCAAAAAAGAGAAGAAAAAGCGGGAAAAGCTTAGCGTCGTGCTGAAAAACAACTGGCTGATGCTGAAAAAGATCGCTAAGATGACCCCCGAATATATCTTCTTCACCCTGCTGATGAGCGTGATCTGGGGACTGGGTAATGCCGCATCCGGTTATTTCACCTACGCGGTGCTCAACGAGTTTGACCTGCCCGCGCCCTCCTTCACCAAGGTGGTGATCTACCTTGCCTTGATGGTGACCTGGCTCCTGATTCAGAATGGCACCTCCGCTTGGTATTTTGAGTATTATCAGACCATCGTAGACAAAAAGCTCCAGCACAAGATGCACAGTGAGCTCTTTGCGCAGGCACTCGCCATGGATCTTGCCTGCTACGACGATCCCAAATTCTACAACGACTACGTTTTTGCCATGGATGAGTCTAAAAACCGCGCCACGCAGGTGATGAACGACGTGGGAACCGTGTTCCGCCAGCTCATTACGCTGTCGGCATTGGTGGCACTGCTTTCGCAGGTGGATCCCCTCGTGGCGCTCCTGATGGGGCTCTCCTGCCTTGTCAGCGTGATCCTCAGCAACATCACCAACCGCTTCTATTTCAAGAAAAACGAGCGCACCAAGCCCTTTCACCGTAAAAACTCCTACATCAACCGTATCTATCACCTGGCCGATCACTCCAAGGAGCTGCGCATCGGCAAAGCAGACGAGAATCTGCAGACGATCTACACCGAAAGCGTGGAGGGGATCGTTGCCGAAGAGGTCAAGGTAGGCAAACAGACCTTCCTTTTGGCGATCGCTAACGACGTGGTGATCTACCTTGCCCAGTTTGCGCCCGCGCTGATCCTGCTGTTTGGGCTCTACGACGGCTCGGTGAAGCTAGGTGGCTACGTGGCGGCACTGTCGCTGATGTGGGAGCTGCGCTGGGGTATTTACGAAATGATGCAGACCTTCATCCGTTTCCCCGAAAACGCCCGTTACATCGGCAAATACATCCATTTTATGGACTACAAGCCCAAGATCGTGGGCGGCGACCGTAAGGCGGAGCCGATGGAGACGCTGGAGCTGAGAAATCTCCGCTTTGCCTACGGAAATTCCGAGGATACCAAGGCGCAGTATTCGCTGGACGGCGTCAGTATCACCATCCGAAAGGGCGAGAAGATCGCCATCGTAGGCTATAACGGCGCAGGCAAGACCACGCTGACCAAGCTTCTGATGCGCCTCTACGATCCTACCGACGGCGAGATCCTCTACAACGGTCATCCCCTGAAGGAGTACGATATCCCCTCCCTGCGCAGTCACATCGGCGCGGTGTTCCAGGATTATAAGATCTTCGCCGCTACCGTGGGCGAGAACGTCATGGGCGGAGCGGTGTCCCCCGAGGATCGGGAGACCGTTATCGATGCGCTGGGGAAGAGCACCTTCTCGGATCGCCTTGCGGGGATGGAGAAGGGCATCGATACCGCCCTCACCCGCGAATTCTCTGACGAGGGCGTGAATCTGTCGGGTGGCGAGGCGCAGAAGGTGGCAATCGCCCGGATCTTTGCCCGTCCTTACGATCTGATCATCATGGACGAGCCCTCCTCCGCGCTGGATCCGGAGGCGGAGTATCAGCTGAACCACACGCTCCTTTCCTATGCGGAAGACAAGACCATGATCTTCATCTCTCACCGTCTCTCCACCACCCGCATGGCGGATCGCATCCTGATGTTTGAGAAGGGGAGACTCATTGAGGAGGGAAGTCACGAAACGCTGATGGAGCGGAATGGGAAATACGCCGAGATGTTCCGCCTGCAGGCAGAGAAATATCGGATCGAAACGCAATAACCCCGATCGTCTCGCACCGAAAAACGATCCCGCAAGAGCAGAGGCTCACGCCTCTGCTCTTTTTGCCCCTCCGTGGGCGCTCGATCGGTTGCATAAACAAAAATTCATAAATCTTCACAAATTTTTTTGATATCTTTCACGGCTTTGTCAAATGAATGGAGAAAAAATCCATTTGGAGTTTACAAATTGCGGATATACTATTTCTATGACATCCGGGAGGTTGAAAAATAGAAATGAATCAAACGAGCAATCGGCAAACCAAAAAGCGCAAGTGGATCTGGCTGATCTCCATCGCGCTCCTGTTGTATGTGATCTTTAATATGGTGTTCAGCTCTCTGCTGACGCCGCAGGTCACCACCAACGAAGCTACCTACGATCAATTCTTGGACGAGCTGTACGCGGGCAATCTGGATCGGGTACAGTTTGAAGACGACACCATCTTTTATTCGCTGATCAGCGATCGGGATAACGTGGCAGAGTCGGCTCTGCCCGGCTTTGCCGACGATTGGCTGGGCGGCGAGATGCCGGGCGTGATCTACTATACCCAGCGAATGGACGACCCTGATCTGGCGTCCCGCCTGTACGACGCGGACGTCACCTTCCAAAAGGTCAAGGTGGATGAGGAGGAGACCTCATTCTTCTCCTCCATTATCAGTATGATCGTTTCGTTGGTCATCATGGTGGCGGTGTATATGTTCGTGTTCCGTCTTTTCTCCAAGAAGATGGGCACAGGCGCGGGCGGCGGAGGCGGCGGGATCTTCTCCATCGGCAAAGCCAACGCCAAGGTCTACGTGAAATCGGACAATCCGGTGACCTTTGCCGACGTGGCGGGTCAGGACGAGGCAAAGGAAGCGCTGATGGAGATCGTGGACTACCTTCACGACCCCAAAAAGTACGGCGAGATCGGTGCGAAGATCCCCAAGGGTGCGCTGCTCGTCGGCCCTCCCGGTACCGGTAAGACCCTGCTTGCCAAGGCAGTAGCGGGCGAGGCACGAGTGCCCTTCTTCTCCATCTCCGGCTCGGAGTTCGTGGAAATGGTGGTGGGCGCGGGCGCGTCCCGTGTCCGCGATCTCTTCAAGCAGGCGGCAGAGAAGGCTCCCTGTATCATATTCATCGACGAGATCGACACCATCGGCAAAAAGCGCGGACAGGGCGCCTTCTCGGGCAACGACTAGCGGGAGCAGACCCTGAACCAGCTCCTCACCGAGATGGACGGCTTTGATCCTGCCGGCGGCATCATCGTGCTGGCAGCCTGCAACCGTCCCGAGGTACTGGATCCCGCCCTCCTGCGCCCCGGACGCTTTGACCGCCGCATCGGCGTGGAGCTGCCCGATCTGATCGGCAGAGAAGCGATCCTGCGGGTGCACGCCCGCAAGGTGCGGATGAGCGGGGAAGTGAACCTGCGGGTCATCGCCCGTGCCGCCGCGGGAGCGTCGGGCGCGGATCTTGCCAACATCGTCAACGAAGCCGCTCTCCGTGCGGTGCGGATGGGACGCAAGTCGGTCTGCCAGGAGGATCTGGAAGAATCGATTGAAACCGTGATTGCGGGCTATAAAAAGAAAAACAGCCTCCTGTCGGAGAACGAAAAGCGCATCGTCTGCTATCACGAGCTGGGACACGCTATGGTGGCGGCACTGCAGAGTCATTCCGCCCCCGTGACCAAGATCACGGTGGTACCCCGCACCTCGGGGGCGCTGGGCTACACCATGCAGGTGGACGAGGACGAGCACAGTCTGCTGTCCAAGACCGAGCTGCTGAATAAGATCGCCACCGTCACCGGCGGCAGAGCGGCGGAAGCTCTCGTTTTCCACGAGATTACCACGGGCGCCTCTAACGATATTGAGCAAGCCACCAAGCTTGCCCGTGCCATGATCGGACGCTACGGCATGAACGACGAGATCGGTATGGTGGCGCTGGAGACGAAGCAGAGCGTTTATCTCTCGGACGACGCCTCTCTTGCCTGCTCCGACGCGCTGTCCGAGGAGCTGGATCGGAAGGTGATCGCGCTGGTGAAGGAGCAATATCAGAAGGCGTACGATCTGCTGGCCGCCAACGTCGGCAAGCTCCACAAGCTGGCGGGCTATCTCTACGACCGAGAAACGCTGACCGGCGAGGAGTTTATGGCGCTGCTCAGTCAGCCCGAGGAGATCCCCGAAAAGGTCGAGCATTCGAATGAATAAACGCAAAAATCCTCCCTCAACCGAGGGAGATTTTTGCAGTAGGAGCATCGGAAGGCGTTCGCGCGCACCCGGTAGGGGAGGGGCTTGCTCCTCCCGCCCCGTGCGGTCTGCACCGAGGTGGGGGTGGTGGGAATCGTTCGGGCGATACACCTCATCCGTCACGCCTTCGGCGTGCCACCTTCCCCTAAAGGGGAAGGCTTGGTTAGCAGACGTTGTTCGCATTATCTTCGTAGGGGACGGCGTCCTCGACGTCCCGTTCGAACGCCCTGCACCGAGGTGGGGTGGTGCGAGGCGTTTGAAACGCGGGCTCCCTCAGTCGCCTGCGGCGACAGCTCCCTCCCGGAGGGAGCCTTGGTTGGTTCGCACCAACCTTGTAGGGCGGGGGCGTGCTCCCGCCGTCCGAACGGTTCGCACCAAGGTAGGGGTGGTGGATGCCGTTCGATGCCGCCTGCGGCGGCGCGGGTTGTCGAGGGCGCCAGTCCCTACGGTGAAGACGGGTAACGGTTCGCACCGAGGTGACGGTTGATGGAAGTCGTTCGACCCTCTCACCCGCTTCGCGGGAGCTCTCCCATGGGGAGAGCCTTTCCCGAAAGCCTCCCCCCTGTGGGGGAGGTGGCACGGCGTAAGCCGTGACGGAGAGGGCGACGCAGTTGCTTTGCAACTGCCAGATATCCTCCCGTTCAAACGGCTCGCACCAAGGCGACGGTCGGTGGGAGTCGTTTGGAACGCGGGCTCCCTCCGTCTCGTAGCCGCCGAAGGCTGCTACTCGCCACCTCCCGCAGTAAGCGAAGCGTCTGCGTCGGAGGGAGACTTGGTTTGTTCGCACCAACCCGTAGGGCGGGGGCTTGCTCCCGCCGTCCGAACGGTTCGCACCGAGGTGGGGTGGTGGATGCCGTTCGATGCCGCCTGCGGCGGCGCGGAACGGGACGCTTCACTATTCCGTCGCTACGCTCCTTACAAGACCGTTCCCTACAACGTCTTGCAGAAATTGCTCGCACCAACCCGGTAGGGGAGGGGCTTGCTCCTCCCTTACGCTTCCACTGTCACCTTTCTGCCGCTCTCGGCGCTCTTGTAGGCGGCGTCCATCAGGAGGGTGAGGTTCAGCGCCTCGTCTACCGTGTACATACTGCCTTGCTTGCCGCTCATCACGGAGTCCACGAAGTAGTCTACCGGGTGAGGTGCACGCTCCGGCAGCTCGGGACGCACCCAGCCGCCGCTCTCTCGGGTCTGATAGCGGATCTCGCCGTCGGTCATCAGCAACCAACCGTCGGTGCCGCTGATCTCAAAGACCAGCGGGTTGCCCCAGGACACGAAGGAGGTCTCGGACACGCCGATGGCGCCGCCCTCAAATTCAAGGACGGAGACCGCGTTGTCCTCTACGCCGCGTCCGGTCATTTCGGTGAAGGTAGAGGTGACCGCCTTGGTCTTGCCCAGCGCCCATTCCAAGAGATACATGGGATGCGCGCCCAGATCCATCATCGCACCGCCGCCGCACTGCTCCTTGTCGTAGAAGAAGGCGGGGAGCCAGTTGTCGATGGAGCCGGTGTGGGCTTTGCGGAATTTGGCGTAGGTGATCTTGCCCAGCTTGCCGCTGTCCAGAAGGTCGCGGATGACTAAGAAGGGAGGCTCCGACTCGTGGGGGAAGCAGATGGTGAAGATCACGCCCGCCTCCTTCACCGCCGCCGTGATCGCCCGTGCATCCTCGGGAGTGATCGCCAGCACCTTCTCGGTGAAGATGTGCTTGCCTGCCTTGGCGGCTTTGATCATCAGCTCGGGGTGAAGGTTGGTGGGCGAGGTGATGCAGACCGCGTCGATGGTGGGATCGGCGATCAGCTCGTCGTAGCTTTCATAGAAGCGGGAGCCGTTCTTCTCAGCCCACGCCCGTCCCCGCTCGGGGATCTCGTCCCAGACCGCGGTAATTTGGGAGTTTGGATTATTGTTGAATCGGTTAAAATATTCGCCTGCGTGGACGTGCCACGCGCTGATGAGTGCAACGTTCATAGTTTGCCTCCATAGGGGATGAATTTGGTTTTATTGTACAGCATCGCGCCCCTCTTGTCAACCGTTTCGGCAAAATATTACAAAAAGTTTTGCAAAAGTCCTTTACTTTTTCCGAGGGTGGAAGTATAATGTAGGCAAAGCTTATCCGAAAAGGAGACTACATATGAAACACACCACCTCCATCACCGTTCCTGCGCTGGAACGCTATTCCGACGCCTACTACGCCGATCCCAAGAATCTGCTCCTGACCCACGCTTATGCTAAGGTAGGCATGGGCGATCTGGCCTTCGATCCGGTTGCCGCACGGAAGATGCAGTTCAAGTTCTCGGTGGACATCCCCACCATGTCTGCCACCAATCAGCGCGCCAGCGGACGCTGCTGGCTCTTTGCCGCCACCAACGTCCTGCGGGAGATCATCGCCAAGAAGAAGAATCTGGGCAATTTTGAGCTGTCTCAGTCCTATCTGGCTTTTTGGGACAAGTTTGAGCGGATCAATTACTTCCTGGAGAGCATCATCGACACCGCCGCCCTTCCCGACGGCGACCGCACCGTGGACTTCATCCTCCAGACCGGCGTCCACGACGGCGGACAATGGGATATGTTTGTGAACATCGTGAAGAAATACGGCATCGTGCCAAAAGACGCCTATCCCGAGACCGCACAATCTTCCTCCACCGGCAATCTGAACGGTCATATTAACCGCTATCTGAAGAAGACTGCCTCGGTGCTTCGCAAGATGATCGCAGACGGAGCCGACCGCGCCGCCGTGGAGGCGGTGAAGGAGGAGGCACTGCAGAAGACCTATACCTTCCTTTGCCAGTGCTACACCATGCCTCCCGCCACCTTCGATTGGGAGTACGTAGACAAGGACAAGAAGCACGTGGTGGAAAAGGGCTACACGCCCCTCACCTTCCGGGACGAGATGATCGGCGATATGCTGGACGATTACGTTTCCATCATCAACGCACCCACCAAGGATAAGCCCTACGACAAGGTCTATACCGTGTCGTATTTGGGCAATTTGGTGGAGGCATCCCCTATTCTGTATTTGAATTTGGAGATGGAGGAGTTCAAGTCCATCGTCAGACGTCAGCTGGAGGACGGCGAGATCGTCTGGTTTGGCTCGGACTGCGGCAAATACGGCGACGGTGCGAAAAAGGCGTGGGACGATGCTTCCTACAACGACGCGCTGCTGACGGGACTGGACTGCTCCATGACCAAAGCCGAAATGCTGGACTATCATATGTCCCAGATGAACCACGCCATGGTCATCACCGGCGTAAACATCGAGGACGACAAACCGAATCGCTGGAAGATCGAAAACTCCTGGGGCTCTGACGGTGCCAACGGCGGCTATCATATGGCGTCCGACACCTGGTTTGACAAGTTCGTCTACCAGGCGGTGGTACATAAGAAGTACCTCGCTGACAAGGCAGAGCTTCTGAAGGAAGAGCCCATCGTGCTCCTGCCGTGGGATCCGATGGGAAGCCTGGCAGACTGAACGATAAGGGGAACTTTTTGAAAAAGTTCCCCTCAAAAAACTTTCAAAAAAGCAGACGAGTAATGGATATTTTGCTTCGCAGAAGTCCGCCTGTCGGCGAACATTCCACGTTGGTTGCAGATGCGATTTCCACCGTAGTTGCAACGCAACCGCCCCGCCCTACAAGTCGATCATAAACTCCTTTGCCCTAAAATAGCAATAGCAAATTGCTTTACAAGCCTTTCAAATCATGGTATAATGAACTATATCCTATCCAAAAGGCGGTATTACCATGAAAGTCAATGAAATCATCGCGGAAATCCGCGAAAAAAACCATCTTACCCAAGACGGATTTGCCCAGCGTCTCTTCGTGACACGTCAGGCAGTCTCCCGCTGGGAAAACGGCGAATCCATTCCCAACGTGGACACCCTCAAGCTGATTGCCGAGAAATTCGGCGTATCTTTGGACGCACTCCTTGGCGTAGAGCGGAACGCTATTTGCCAATGTTGTACTTATCCCCTTCACAACATCAACGAGCTGGGCACCAATGAGGACGGCACCCTCAGCCTTGACTACTGCATCTATTGCTACAAGGACGGCAAATGGGTAGATCCCAATTACACCGTGCAGGATGTGGTGGAATACACCATCCCCTTTATGACCTCGCCCACCATGACTGCCGAACAGGCGCGTGAGTATTTGGAAAACCTCGTTCCCACGCTGAAGCGCTGGAAACGGTAGCCAACAGAATCCGCCGCCCCTGCGAGGTAATGGGGAAACGTCTCGCACCCAATCCAAAAAATCGACAGAGAAGCGGGTTCTCTGTCGATTTTTTCATTATTCGGTTCGGAGTGCTTCTACCGGATCCTTCTTCGCCGCCATCTTGGAGGGGAAGAAGCCTGCAATCATGGTAAGCACTACGCTCAGCACGATCAGGAGCAGACCTGCCCACGGCAGAACGGCAATGCGCTCGATACCCGTGAAATGCTCGAAGATCATGTTGGCGGGGATGCACAGGAGAAGCGTCATCAGAATACCGATGGCACCTGCCGCAAAGCCCACGATCAGGGTCTCGGCGTTGAACACACGGGAGATGTCCCGCTTGGAGGCGCCGATGGCACGGAGAATACCGATCTCCTTGGTGCGCTCCAGCACCGAGATATAGGTAATGATGCCGATCATGATGGAGGATACTACCAGCGAGATGGAAACGAAGGCGATCAGCGCGTAGGATACGAAGTCTACGATGGTGGTGACCGAGGACATCAGGATGCCCACCATATCGGTGTAGTTCAGCTGATCCTTTTCGTCCACGCTCTCGTTGTAGTCGGCAATGAATTTCTCGATCTTTTCCTTGGACTCAAAGTCCTTGGCGTAGAAGTTGATGGAGGCGGGCTTTGCCTGCTCAGCGTCGCCTAAAAGGGTCAGATTGGATTCCAGCGTCGCGTCGGTCTGAGGAGCCATCTCGTAGAGGGTGTCCTGTAAGGTATTGAACTCCTCGTCAGACATTGCCTGCAGAAGCTGTACGAAATTGTTCTCGTCCACCGACATTTTCAAAAGCTCGGCGTTCATATAGGCGTAGATCTCTTCCATCGCCGTCTCGCCGCACATCTGCTGCAGCCCGGGGATCGCTACGGGCATCGTATCGGAGGCAGGGACACCCACGATGGCCACCATGATCTGCTCGGTGGTCATAGCAGGCAGGAGCGTTACCAAATTTTCGGGAGTGATCTGTACGGTACCGCTCATCATCTGACTCAGCACGCCGCAGAGCGTCTGCAAAGACACCGCGTTGTCGGGATTGGCAGAGGCAACCGTCAGCATATTGCCGATCAGCTGTGCTTGCTGGGTACGATCCATGATGTAAGCAAAGCCGGTAAAGGTCTCGGCGTTGACCGGAGGATTCTCTCCGAACGTCGCATGGAGCTGTTCGGTCATATAGGCGTAGAGCATATCCATGGTAGCGTCGTCGATGGTGTCGATCAGCTCGCCGATGGTCTCCTTGGTGTAGGTGGTGCGCTCAAATTTCAGACCGGTCAGCACGTTATATTCGGGAGCCGCCTTCTGCTGGTTGATGACCTTGCTGTCGGCGTTCATTTCCAGAATCAGGTCGGTCAGCCCCTTGGTGTAGCCGATGGCGCCCGAAATGGAGGTTGCGGTGGCGTTTTCCTTGGGGCAGATGATGCCCGAGATCTTCAGCGTGATGCCCTTTTCGGTGACGTAGGACGCCTGATCGTAGCCGATGTCATCCCGCACGTCGTTCCAAACGTGATACTGCTGCAGATCGGGGTAGGTTTTGTCGGTTTCGATGAAGAAATCGGAGGTATTCAGCAGCTTGAACTCCATTCCCAGAAAATCGTCGAAGGAATAGGGATCTATGGGCTCGGATTCGTAAACCTCGCCCTGCAAAAGACCGTTCATGATCTCTTCCAGCTCGCCCTGATCCAGTACGCCCAGCATATACAGGGTCATCTTGCTGATGCGGTTGCCCCGGCTGACCACCAGCACCACCTCGTTGTCCTCGGAGGGCCAGTCACCCGCTACCACGTCGTACTGCTGATTCAGAAGATCTCGGTTATCGATCATCTGAGACATTACGTTCATACCGCCCATACTCATACCGCTGGCACCGGCAGAGCTCATCAGATCGGACAGTCCCGCGAAGGAAGAGCCCATGCTTTCAAAAATCTGCGTGGGGCTGACCTGGGTCTTACCGTCGGCAGAGAAGACCTGCAGATCAAAATTATAGGTATACTGAATATCGCTGACGTAATTCCCCAGCTCGTCGGAATGCTCTTCCATGTACGCCTTGAAGGCTTCCAGATTGTTGGAGATGGTGGAGGTCATGGCGGAGACCATGGTGTCCAGCGAATCGTCCACGTAGATCTTGTTGGGATCACGCTCTTCGTCGGCGCTCTCTTTCACCTGGGTCATCGCGCTGAGCAATGCGGAATAGTCCTGGGTATTCTCCTGAATGGTCAGGGGATAGGTAGACAGCGCGTCCTCCTGCACCTGGCTGATGTACAGGTTGATGCCGTTGGACAGCGACAGGATCAGCGCGATGCCGATGATGCCGATGGAGCCTGCGAAGGAGGTCAGGATAGTACGCCCCTTCTTGGTCATCAGGTTGTTCAGCGACAGGGACAGGGCGGTGATGTAGGACATGGACTTGTTGCGCAGTCGCTTATCCTTTTTCTTCTTGGGCTTTTTGCCGTCCGCGACGACGGCGGTCTCCGCAGGGGAATCGGAAGCCTCTGCGGCGGACGCTTGAGCATCCGCCTCTGCATCGTAGGGCATGGAATCGCTGACGACGAGACCGTCCTGCAGCTTTACGATACGGGTGGAGTAGAGCTCCGCCAGCTCGGGGTTATGGGTGACCATGATGATCAGCTTATCCTTGGAGATTTCCTTCAGGATCTCCATGATCTGCACGGAGGTAGCGGTATCCAGCGCGCCGGTAGGCTCGTCGGCAAGGAGGATGTCCGGATCGTTGACCAGTGCACGGGCAATGGCGACTCTCTGCATCTGACCGCCCGACATTTGAGAGGGGCGCTTGTGAAGCTGATCGGCAAGACCGACGCGGGTCAGCGCGTCAATGGCTCTCTGACGGCGCTCGGACTTGGAGACGCCCGACAGGGTCAGCGCCAGCTCTACGTTGGCGAGCACCGATTGGTGGGGGATCAGATTGTAGGACTGGAATACGAAGCCGATGGAGTGATTGCGGTAGGCGTCCCAATCGGCGTCCTTGAACTGCTTGGTAGACTTGCCGCGGATGATCAGATCGCCGTCGGTATAGTGATCCAGACCGCCGATCAGATTCAGCAGGGTAGTCTTGCCGCAGCCGGAGTGACCGAGAATGGAGACGAATTCGCTGTTTCGAAAGTCGATGGAAACATCCTTCAGCGCAGTGACCGATGCGCCGACGCTGTCGTAGGTTTTTACGATATGTTTGAGTTGCAGCATTTGGGGCAATTTTCCTCTCTTTTTGGTGGGATAAATATGGTTTTTTACGGGAATATTGTAATTAGTAAATATAAACCGCGTATAAACATTTATGTTTGTAAATGTAAATTTTTTATGACGGCTGAGGGAGCCGCTTGTCGCGTTGGCGCGTCTGTCTTTGCACAGAGCGTCTTTTGTCTGATTTTTGCGATTTTATGAATAATCATCCCTCGACTTGTAAATTTCCCGAAACTACTTGCAATCCAAGCGAAAATGTGGTATCCTAAACTGAAATCATCTGTAGCGAACTACGTCTTATGATAAAGGAATGATCGAATCTATGAAAAAAACACTATCGTTGTTGCTGGCGCTTTTCCTCACTCTCTCGATTGTTGGTTGCGGGGACGGCGAAGATCATCAGCACGACTATACCGTCAAAAAAATGGAGGATACCTATCTTGCCGCCGAGCAAAGCTGTATGGCGGGCAGGCTTTACTTCTACGCCTGTTCGGTCTGCGGCAAGTCCAGCGGTGAGGAGACCGATCCCGACCTGCAGTATATCTGGCAGGGAAGTGACGCGCTGGGGCACGAGCTGACCACTGCCGGCTGTACCCGGGAAGGATGCGACTGGGTCGCCACCGACAGCGGCACGCTGACGGGCGGAATGCAGTGGGCGTACTATCCCGACGGAACGCTGTACTTCTTCGGCAGCGGCGCTCTGCCCGATTGGTCGGATGCGGATATGCGCAGCGGCAACATTCCGTGGATGAATTACGCGGTCCGCACCGTGGTACTGCCCAAGGCGGTCAGCGCTATCGGCGACCGTAGCTTTGCGGGACTTTCCAGTCTGAAAACCATCTCTATCCCATGGGGCGTTACCTCCGTGGGCGAATCCGCCTTCGACGGATGCAAGAATCTGACGTCGCTGGAGCTTCCCGACAGCCTCAACGTCATCGGCGCGGATGCCTTCCGTTCCTGCTCCTCGCTGACTGCCATCACTCTGCCCCGCTACGCCGTTTCGCTGGACGGCAACGTGTTTGCAGGATGCACCTCGCTGACCTCTATCACGGTAGCGGCGGGCAACACCGCCTATCGCGTACAGGACGGCTGTCTGATCGAGAACGCCACCGGAACGCTGGTAGCGGCTCTGACGGGCAGTACGGTTCCTGCGGACGGAAGCGTCACCGCCATCGGCGCGTCGGCGTTTGAGGGACGCACCGATCTTACCTCGATCCATATTCCCGCCTCGGTGACCTCCATCGGAGAAAAAGCATTTTACGGTTGTATTGGCGTTACCGGGATCACCGTGGACGCTACCAGCCAATCCTTCGTTTCCAAGGGGAACTGTCTGATCGAGCGTTCCACCAAACGGTTGATTCAGGGATGCTCCGCCTCGGAGATCCCTGCGGACGGCAGCGTGATAGAGATCGGCGATTACGCGTTTGCGAATTTCACAGGTCTTACCGCGATTCACATCCCCAGCACCGTTTCTACGATCTCGGGCTCTGCCTTCTCCGGCTGTTCGGGGCTTGAGACCATTACCGCCGCCACCGGTAACCAGCATTATCACGCGGTAGACAACTGTCTGATCGTGTCGGGCACTCGCACCTTGCTGCTAGGCTGCAAGAACAGCGTGATCCCCACAGACGGCAGTGTGATCCGAATCGGCAATAACGCTTTCGCGGGCAGCGGGATCACGTCGCTGACCATTCCCGACGCGGTCACCGAGATCGGTGAAGCCGCCTTCGAGGATTGCGTTCTGCTGGAGGAGCTGACCGTAGGCCGCGGTATCACGACGGCGGCGGCGCTGAACGCCGAGGCATTCAGCGGTTGCAGCGGGCTGAACAAGATCAACTTGACAGAAGGTCATTCCACCTTCACGGTAGAGTTCGGCTGTCTGATCGACAACTCCACCCGCACGCTCCTGCTGGGTACCAACAAATCCTACGGCAGAAATGCCGAGAAGGAAGTGCTGAATATCACCGCCATCGGCGAATACGCCTTTGCGGGACGTTCGCTGGAAGCGTTCTTTGTTCCCAGATCCGTAACCTCTATTGGCGAGGGTGCTTTCTATGGTTGCTCCAACTTCTCCTCCGTTGCTTACGAGGGAAGCGCGGAGGAATGGGCGCAGATCACGCTGGGCAATGCCTGGGCGACCTTCACGCTCTACAACGGCACTCCCAACACCGCTTCCTGACCGCTTTATATCAAAAAACCGCCCT
>JAFTOC010000047.1 GCA_017451585.1 Clostridia bacterium | reverse complement strand
GGCAGTCTCCCATTATGAAAAGTGGAAGCTGAAAGCGGATGCCGATCCCGAGTGGGGAGAGAAAAATCCCGTCAGCATTTTAGTTGCAAAGAAAAACGGCAGTCAACTGGAAGTAACTTTTTTGCCGGCGATATAATGAAGGGGCAGTTTCTCCGTTCAACAACCACATAAAACGTATATCTGTATGACAGCATTTCACGATCTGATGCGTCGTGAATTCCCTTTCCATATATGCGAACAGGATTATCTCGAACAACGTGATCGGGTTGTTTTTTCTCCATGTTTCACATAGGTTTGAAATAGCTTCTCATAATTCAATTCGTCGCATATCCTTGCAACGGGAAACACAAAATCTTCTTTCAGAATACAAATTTCTAAATTTAATGGTAAAATCACTTAATTCCTGTCTCTTATTGGCGTATAATTATCTCGCTTTCTTGTAGGTTATTTGTGGTAATTTAATTATACAATAAAGCAAACGGATACTCAATACCTTTTCGGTAAAGAGTATCCGTTTTTCCTTTTTAGTGAGCCTTAATGACTCAGCCCTATTCTATATCCCTGCGCTACCAACGTCCTTTTGACGAAGCAAGAAAAAGGGAGAGGCGTTGCTTTCGGTAAATGGGACGCTACTCTTTATAAACTGCTAATTCTCCCGGGAGTACGATGATCTCGTAATTTTTCGTGCAGTCGAGCTCGTTTCCGCGCGCGTCGTAAGAACAAACGCGTACGGAGCTTGCGGTGTTGGCGGCAACGCCAACGTCGGTAATGCTTTTCGTAATGGTGACCGATAACTCGTGATCGGGCAGCAGATTACCGCTGATGATCCACCAGTTATCGCATAGGAGCGGAAGCCCGTCGTACGACTTGTGTGCTGAGCTAATCTGAATGGCAACCGTGCGTTGCCGAATCTCTTTTTGACCGTGCTCCAGTTCGATGGAATACAGTACGTCGGTCACGTCGTTCCCGTTTTCATCGTATATAGTGACGCCGGTAATGCGGTTAATATAGGTGCCGACGTCAATCGCATTCAGATCGCTTTCGGCGACGGTCACTTTGATGGTATGACCCGGAAGCAGTTGCCCTCTGCTAATATTGAACAGATCGCCGGTCCAAGTATCAAAAGGTTTTCCGTCGTAGATTTTGCTGGCGCTGTACGATGCGACCACTATTTCTCGCTTACCGTTCGCAATAGGATTAGCAGAGCCGGTAACCTCCAAGGGAACCCAACCGATCCCATCCAAATAAATCTCCACCCACGCGTGTGCCTGATCCGATTGGACGGAAACGGCTTGATTGGGGGTAGCATAGGTTGCATAGCCTACGACGTAGCGTGCGGGAATACCGAACGCACGGTACATCATTGTGGCAGCCGCGGCAAAATGCTGGCAGATGCCTTCTTTGGCAACCTCAAGGAAGTAGACCACGACGTCAACGTCTTGGGGATAAGATTTTCCGTTCGGATTGTAGGTTGCGGCGGTTCTGACGTAGTTTTGGATCTGTACGATCAGTTGGTATTGATCTTGGGTAGCGCTGATCCAGTTTTCCGATGCGATTCGCAAAAGGGCATCCCGAGTCGAGTCCGGGATCGCAAGATAATTCTCATGTGCGAAATCTCGGTATGCCAGTTCCTGCTCACGAATGGAAGGATCGGTGGGCAAACCCATTGCAGTATACAAATCCGGAAGCTGAAGGAATCGATAACTGTACTTCATCAGAGTGCTTTCGAACTGTATATCGCCGGCATCAAAGTAGGTCTGCGTGTTATAGGAGTAGTAGGGAATCAGTACGGGGCAGGAGCCATATCGAGTGATCTCCATGGTGCTGAACGGGACGTCATCTGCTGAAGCATTACGACCTACAAAGTCTATCGATGAAATATAGGGGAGGTTGTTATCGTTGGCATAGGAGGAGGGAGCTATAAAGCCCGAACCGGTATAATCTCCGTAAGAGCGTGCACGCAAATAGGTAAAATACAAATAGGCGCTGCTTCCGGTAATTTTGATTTTCGCAACTTGGGTGGGGGTCTCCTCTTGAGTGGGATAATCAATCCGGGTCGAATCGCCAAAATCGGTACCGCTGTCGGAGCCGCCGCCATCGGTATTCGGCACATAATCCTCGTTGGGTAGAACGGTGAGCGTTCCGAAAACATAGCTGATATCGTAGTTTTTTGTTACATCCTCGTTCGAATTGGAATAAATCTTCACGCTGAAGGTGTTGGGACTTTCCCCAACCTTCGTCTGAGAACCGGTAAATGCAGGACTAACGGATTGACCGCTTGCCGGTGTTCCGCTCGTCCAGGTCATGACTTTGTGTGTGAGCGGCGTGCCGTCATAGAGCTTTTCCTTGCTTTCGGAGGTGAATGTAATGATACGCGGCGTTACGGTCAGGGTTCCGCATTCGATCTCAAGTTGATAACCCAGATCAATCAAATTGCGGTTATCCGAATCCAAGATTTCAATATGCAGCGCATTATCGGATCGACCGACATCCAGCTGCATACCGACGGTTTCGCAGATCAGCTTGTGAGAGGGAAGAATATCTCCCTCGATCAGTTCGTATCCGGTGGCAACGAGCTTGGTGCCGTCATAAACCTTCCGGGCTGAATCGGTTTTGAATTTCAGAATGATCGGCGTAATCTTCAAAGTACCCGTGCGAACGGTTATGTCATAGTTTGCAGTAACGTCGGTACCTTCTGTGTCCGAAATTTGTACCAGCAATTCGTTGGGATACTCTCCGACGTAGGTCAGTGAGTCGGAGAGTTGCGTAATCAGCGAATGACCGCCTGCAACGGCCCCTTCGACCAAGCTCCATCCCGGGTTAGTAAGAGGCGTTTGATCGAATTGCTTTTCTGCACTGCCTGTTTCAAAAATCAAAGGACGGGGCAGTACCTCCAACGAACCGTATTGGAACTCAATACGGTACTTGTGGGTTACGTCTTCTCCGGCGGGATTGACGATCTTATAGGAATTGATCGTGATCGGATATTCGCCTACGACGGCGGGAAACTCGGGGAAGGAGACTTCTATGCGGTCTCCCTCTGCCAATGTGTTTTGGAGCATTTGAAGAGGGATTTCAACCTTCGTTGTACCATCGTAGATCTTATCCGTATCATTCAGATTCACGGTGATTTCACGCAAACGCAGTGCAACTGTTGCGCCTTGGGTCGATATATTATAAGAAGTGGTAACATCGACGCCGTCAGCGTTTACTACACGAAAGGATCGGATGGATACATCCACCAAATCCCATCCGTTCGGATCGGCCGCGTATTCATATTCGACATCTTTGACCGTATCGCCTTTGGCAAGACCGGTAATCTTTGTGTTCTCATACAGATAGTCGTTGGTCAGATCACCGTATACACAGGCTTCCGCGCGGATCTCCAGGGTGAGGGGGCGCGGAAGAAGCAGAAAAACTGCTTCCTTGCTGTATCGAAACATACCGAATGGGTTTTGAGAAACTGCACGGATCCGATATTCTCCCGGCTCGGTGGGGAGTGTGCCGCTCCACTGAAGATTCTCCGTATTCTTCGCATATTGATAACTCGTGTCGGTCAGAAATGCTTTAGATGAGAACGAAGGAGAATCACCGTAGGTAAAATCCTCGCAGGAAATTTCACCGATAAATATTCCGATGCAGAACAGGAATGAAAGCACGGCGACGGTAAGAGCGGCAATACCGGAGCATATTGCAATACTATGCTTGCGGATGAATGAAATGATCTGATAAAGCCGATGAATCCTTTTTTCATATCGTTCGTATCTGCGGTTGGGGTATGTAATCAATCCGGAGTCGGGCGTTCCCGATACTTGGTTGTTGTCTGTCATACATTGTGCCTCCCGTTTTGAATGTGAGTATTATTGAGGTGTGATTTTCAGTATGCCATAGTCATACGAAATAACGTAGTTTCCGCTGACGTTAACGGTGTTACCGTTCTGATCCTTTTTCAGTATCGAACAGTCAATGACATAATTGTTGGAGTATCCGATATTAACGATTGAAGTAAACGCTAAGTCCAGCGTCTCATCGGGACAAAGACTGCCTTTGATGATCTCGTATTCATCACAGACAAGAGGGAGACCGTCATAGACCTTAGTGGCACTACCCGTTCGGATGGTGACGGAGCGGGGTGTGATCCTCAGTTGACCGGGCGCGTATGAAATGGCGTAGCGGGATGTAATATCATTTCCTTTTTTATCGTGTACGGCGAAGGTCATATGATTGCTGGCGTTTCCGACGGTATTCAACACAGCAGAATTGATCACGGAGATACTTTCTCCTTCACCGAGCTTACCCGAGTCCAGCGTCCAAGTAGTACACGACAGCGATGTGCCGTCATATTCTTTCGTCAAGCTTCCGGTTGTGATATGCAATGAAATGGGAGATATTTCTAAATTGCCATGGATAATGGAGATATCGTACAAATAGCTCACATTGTTTTTCTTATCGTCATATACCGTGACGTTTGCCAAATTGTCATACACACCGACCTCAGATACTTCGGTTGTACATTTGACCTCAAGCTGATGACCTTCGAGCACCGAACCGTGTCCGATCTCCCATTCATTCAATGACAGTGGTTTGCCGTCGTAAATCTTGCTGGCGGAATGGGTGATAATCCGAATCGGAACGGGTAGTACGGTAAGCGTGCCCAGATTGTCTGTAATACGGTATTGATCTGTGACGTCAACTCCGTCTTCGTTTATTATACTGTACAGAGGCAGGATGCTTTGGCTCCCCGGATCTGTAATGCTTGTGGTGGAACCGGACACGAATACGTGTCCCTTTGCAAGCTTTCCTGCAGAAATATAAATGTTACCGGAAACAAGAGGAGTGCCGTCATAGGGCTTAGTCATGCCGGGACTGTAGACCGTAATGGGACACCTTTCGATGATGATGGTTCCAAAATCCGTGTGAATGTCGTACAGGTCGGTAACGTCTGCGCCGGACGCATCGACGATCATATACAGAGGCTCATTGGCATATTCCCCAACATTGGTATATTCGTCGGTTGATAGGGTGACCAGCTTGTGGTCGTAATGCAGGCTACCGAACGTGATGACCGGTTCTCCGCCTGTAAGCGGCGTAGCATCATAGGTTTTCACCAATGTATCCGTGTGCAGAATGAGCTTGGTTTTTCTGGGAAAAAGGAACCCCACCGCACTCATAATGAGTAAGATCATGACCAGCAGTGCAGACGTGATTGCAAAAATGCCGGCGACGTAGGTTGTTATCGTAACTGCTTTTCCGTTGTTTTTCATTGATTTTTCCTCACTTTGGGTGACGCAAGATGATAAGGATCAAGGATTAATATCCCTTTCGCAACTTATCGATATATTCGCGGCTTTGACGGAGCGTCTTGATGCCAAACAGCTCATCCAGGAGCGCAAGAAGGCCGTCCGACTCGTTTTTCACAAAGGCAGGGCTAAGCTGTTCCAGCTTACGCAGGATCTTGCGGGCAAGAAGGTCATCCAGTGCCTCAGCCTCACTGCCGCCGCAAGCGATCATGATCGGAATATAAGCCTCGATCTGTTTCATGATTCGGTTACCGAAGGACACCCGAAAAACGTCGCTCATGTAAGCATCCAGCCGAGCCAGCTTCCGACGGCTCTCATCGGACAGCGCATAGGCTTTTTTAGCCTGCTCAAACAGTTGCGTCAGCTGCCAGTAAGAGATATGGCAGGCAGACGAGCTCTCACAGGGGAAGGGGGCGCATTTTCGCTCCAGATCAATCACAGCCGCTCGGTCGTATACTTTATCGGAGATCGCAAAGGTGGAATCGTCGTTGTTCGCCGTTCCGATAAACCACATGTTTTCGGGCAAAAGCAGTTTGCCGTTTTGGATCCGTTCGGGATCGTTTTTCCAGGAGTCTGCCACAACGTCCACGTAACGCTTGGAGGCATCCGGAAGCTCCAGCAGAGAAAGAAATTCGGCAAAATAATATTCGATTCTGGAGATATTCACTTCGTCCAGTACGGTGATGTACACGTCCGCTCTGCCGCCGGCTTCGTAAAGCTTGCAGAGCATGGTGGTTTCGTTGAATTTCTTGGTAAACTCGTTAAAATAGCCGATCATATCCGAGCGTTCCTTCCACATGGGCTGAATGGGAACGACGGTGGAGGAGTTGCCGAAAAATTCACCGGCAGCATAAGCAAGGGAGGTCTTGCCCGTGCCGGAGATGCCTCTCAAAATCACGAGCTTGGAGATGCCCATTCCGGCGATGAAACGGCGGATGTCTGCAATGTCATAATACAGCCCCAGATTCCCTGCCGCAAAATTGCGGAACCGTTCACACAGCTCATCCAGCGGACAGCTTGCGTACGCCATGGGCTGTACAAAATGCAGTTCTTCATCGATCTTGGCAAGCTGAGGGAAGCGGGAATTGCCGATGGATTGCTTGGGCTGTTGATTCTTTTGAATATCTCTGGCCTCAGACAACAAATCATTGATATCTTCGGGAAGGCGATCGGTGCTTTTACGTACCAGATGGAGAGAAACCAATATGGCGCTTGCCAATAAAGCGACCAAAAGCAACACCACCGCCAGATAAATGGCGATCACTTCGGGATTGGAGAAAAATTTGAGCACTTTTTCTCCCGAAAATTTATATTGGTTTGCTTCCAAAGATCGGATAAAGGTTAAAGCGTAATTCATAAATGCGTCTCCTTACTATATATTTATTGGTAAAAATGTCTATAATTTATTATGACATATAGGATAAAAATTGTCAATAGTATTACTATATTTGTATAGTTTGGAAGAACAAGCGCTTGGGAAAACGATCAGAGGCATCGGATCGCAAATTGCAATCATGAGAATAACCGTGGTGCTGGATGATTCTATGGAAATCCCCCGCTGTCTTGACAGGCAACGGGGGATGGGAGATATAAACCGTTTACGGTCTTTGCTCCGGACGGGATCATAACGCTTCCAGCTCGCTCAGGATCGCCTCCACATTGTCCTCGTCGTACTCCACCTCGGCGGAGTAGGCGCGGGCGGTGTCGATGAGGGTGTCGATGAGGGGGGCGATGGCAGAAGCGCCGCCGATAGCGATGGCAATCGAGCAGATCACGTGGGCGGACAGGAGCGCGAAGGCGATCCGCTCCGAGAAACGCCCGTCACAGATCGCATCTGCAAGGTGACGGTAGAGAAAATAGGCAATGAGCTGTTCCACTGCACTTTCGATGAGCGGCTCCGTTATCCCCGAAGCCGGTAGAGAAGCGTTTTCCCATGCGGACAGAGCGGCGTCCCACGCGGGATCTAAACGCTCTAAGCTCCGATAGATTTTCTGCCAGCGGCGGTCGCTCTCATAGATCGCGGCACGGGAGAGAGAATAGCGCGCAAGCAGACCGTCGATCCGTTCGGAGAGCGGGAGCGAGCGATCGCAGAGGATGCGAAAGACGTCCGAGCGTTCGGAGAAAAAGTCCGCTTCAAAGGGATCGGTGACGGCATTCTCGTCGGAGGCGTCGTTTTCGATGCAGATCAGATGAAACGGCTCGGGATCGGTGAGGATCAACCGCGCCGCCGCCTCACAGCAAAGCCCCACCCCTGCCTCGGTGCGGTCTGAGAAGGAGTTGTAAAACCGAGGATGCTCCCGACAAATGTCGCACAGGATCCCATCGCCGTGGGCGAGGATCAGACGGCAGAGCCCGCCGTCGGTCAGAAAGGGACACCGCTCGTCCCCGGTCAGGCGGAAAGAAGTACAGCCCTTTTGGGTGACGGTATGGGAGAGAATTTCCTTCCGCTCTCTCGGTGGAAGGGCGTTGTAACGGGCAAGGGTGACGGGATCAATGTCGATCTCCCAGCCGATGCAACAGCTATGTTGACAATCTCCCGCAATACAGCGGAAGGCAGGATAATAGGCGGGGACAAATAATGGCATGGCGATCCTCCTTGGCGTGTTGCCTCTATTGTACACCCAAGCGACGGATTTGTCAATCGTCGCTCTCAAAAAGATCAGCCTTTTGTGAATGAAAGGGAAAATGAAAATAATAAAAAGAAGGCTGAGTCATCAGCTGTTAAGCATTTGACTCAGCCCCATTTTTATCAGCTCTCCAGCTGCTTGCCCAGGAAGGTGGCGGCAGTTTCGATGAGCTTCTGCTCGGTGTCGGTGGCGGAGCGATCCGCGTCGGTCAGCGACGCCACGCAGCCCACCACGTCCCCCTCGGAGAGAATGGGCATCAGGCAGGAGATCTGCCAATGGGTCACGCTGTCCACGATGCCCGAAAAGGCGTCGCCTTCCTTGTGGGCGTAGAGGGAGCGTCCTTCGATGAGATGCTCGGCCTCGGAGGAGAGGCGGAGCTCCATAAATTCCTTTTTGGGCAGACCGCCGCAGGCGATGATGCTGTCGCGGTCGCAGATGACCACCGCCATGGAGCAGACCTTGGACAGCGTGTCAGCGTACTGTGTTGCAAAAGCGGACAGCTCGCCGATGGGAGAGTATTTCTTGAAGATGACCTCGCCTTCGTGGTCGGTGAAAATCTCCAGAGGGTCGCCCTCTCTGATTCTCATGGTGCGGCGGATCTCCTTAGGGATGACGACACGACCCAGGTCGTCGATGCGGCGGACAATACCGGTAGCTTTCATATATATCAATCTCCTTTGAGTTGCGTTTGAATTTACAAAGTCCCGAAACAGGGCTCTG
>JAFTOC010000046.1 GCA_017451585.1 Clostridia bacterium | reverse complement strand
AGAGAGTCGGTTGAAAAGCAGTGATGGCAGCACTCCCACCTCTCTCGTAGCCGCCAGCCAAGGAAGAGGGTGGGGAGTAGTTGCGCGGTGCGCAACTACGGGGCGGGAGAAAACTTCGGCGTTTGAGATGGTTTCTCCCGCCCCGAATTAC
This sequence comes from Clostridia bacterium, assembly GCA_017451585.1. Lineage (GTDB taxonomy): Bacteria > Bacillota > Clostridia > Oscillospirales > CAG-272 > CAKSQF01. The sequence goes on along the minus strand of JAFTOC010000046.1, from coordinate 32,144 downwards.
AATTTCGAGGTAGAGGGAAGTCCGGGAGGAGCAAGCCCCTCCCCTACCCAAAGATAGAGGTTACCTCCCAATCCCCAGAGAGTCGGTTGAAAGGGGAAATCGGTGTGTCATCCTGAGCGGAGCAGAGACGCCGGTGGCGTCTCTGCGCAGTCGAACCCGACCATAGGGAGGGCAACGGCGAAGCCGTTGGGATCTTCGTAGGTGCTTCTGACTGCTCAGAGATCCTTCGACTCGCAGACACGCTGCCGTCGCAGACGGCATTGCGTTTCTGCTTCGCTCAGGATGACAGGCTCAGGCGGTCATCTCCCAATCCCCATCCGTTCGAGAATCTCCTCCTGTCGGCGGAACATATCCGCCTCGTCCTCGGGGGAGGTCTCGTGATCGTAGCCCAAGAGATGGAGCATGGAATGGACGGTGAGGAATGCTACCTCCCGTTTGAGCGAATGTCCGTACTCCTTCGCCTGCTCGGCGGCGCGCTCCATGGAGAGGACGATGTCGCCCAGCGCGCAATACTCGTCGTCACCGAAATCCTCGTCGAAGAGGGGGAAGGACAGCACGTCAGTGGGGCGATCCACCCCCCGCCGCTCCCGGTTGAGGGTATGGATGCGGGCGTTGTCCACCAGCGTCACCGACACCTCGGCGGGACGTTGAAAGCCCTCGTATGCCAGCGTGGCGCGGATAGCGGAGTGGAGCAGATGCTTCAGGGCAAAATCGCATTTGTACAAATGCTGTTCGTTTTCAATATAAATGGTCGTTTTCATGTCGGTTTTCTCAATTCTGCTTGCGGAATGTGCGGGCGGGACGGTCGGCTTTGGCCGCCTTTTCCCGATCGTGCTTATCATAAGCCTCGATGATCTTCATCACCAGTCGATGGCGGACTACGTCGCGGGCGGTGAACTCGTGAATGGCGATGTCCTCGATGCCGTTAAGGATCCGCACCGCTTGTCCCAGACCGCTCTGAATACTGCGGGGCAGGTCGGTTTGCGAAAGGTCGCCCGTGACCACCGCCTTGGAGCCAAATCCCAGACGGGTCAGGAACATCTTCATCTGTTCGGGGGTGGTGTTCTGCGCCTCGTCCAGAATGATGAAGCAGTCGTCCAGCGTTCTGCCGCGCATATACGCCAGCGGCGCGATCTCGATAATGCCCTTCTCCAGATTGCGGGCGTACGCCTCGGCGCCCATGGTTTCGTAGAGGGCGTCGTACAAGGGACGCAGGTAGGGGTCGATCTTGCTCTGCAGATCGCCGGGAAGATAGCCCAGCCGCTCGCCTGCCTCTACCGCAGGACGGGTCAGGATGATGCGCGAGACCTCCTTGCGGCGCAGGGCGGTCACCGCCATGGCAACGGCAAGGAAGGTCTTACCCGTGCCGGCGGGACCCACGCCCAGCGTGACCGTATTTTTGCGGATCAGATCTACGTATCGCTTCTGTCCGACCGTTTTCGCCTTAATGGGCTTACCTTTCGCAGTGATGCAGATGCAATCGCTGCCCATAGCGTCCAGATCGCCGCCCTCACCCGACAGGCAGAGCGAGAGCGCGTATTCGGTCTTCTGCTCGCTGATCTCCTCGCCCACTTCCGCCAGCCGCTTCAGATGGGAGAGGGTAGCGATGGCAACGGCGACGTCTGCCTCGCCCCCCGAGACTGCGATGGTGTTCTCCTCGCCCGAGCGCAGGGAAATGCGCACCGACAGACGGTTTTCGATGAGGATCACGTTGCGATCCATACTGCCAAATATGGCGGCAGACTGCGCCGCCGATTCAATGGGAAGAAACTGTTCCATAAAATCCTTTCTCCAAGGGCTCTGCCCTTGGAACCTCGCCCAAGCAATTCGGCGATGCCGAACTCCAGACCTTCTTTGCAAAAAGGTTCTTAACAATCTCCAAAAACTCTTGGGAAATATATTTGTGTTTGTGTATTACGGTGTGTCCGGCAGTCCCGTCATAGGGACGCTCTCGGCAATGTCCATAATGCAGTAGACCTGCCAGGTCAGCGTGACCCCTTCGTCGGTGTGCTCCACCGAGCGGGTCAGCGACAGGATCTCTGCCTCCCCCAGCTCCTCAGCCACCAGAGCCGCCATTCGCTCCGAGGCGACCGATTCCGCCTCTGCCGCCGTGCGGGTGAGTGAAACCGTCTCGTAGCCCACCGTCCGCCGGGTGGCGATGGCGAGGGGGAGCGGCGTCCCGTCCGGAAGGGTCATGGCGTCCTTACTTACTATTGTACCATAAGTTGGGGTCAAAATGCTACTGCTTTCGAAAAGTTTTATGGATTTTTTGAAAAAAATCAGCGATCTGCTGACCGATTCCTCGCCCGTGGGGCGGAGCACCTCCTCGGTGAGCGGTACTTCCACCGTGAAGGTGCGCTCTACCTTGGCGTAGACCTTCCCCGATGCCGCCGTCAGCCGCCATCTGCCCTCCTCCATCTCGCACAGCCCCGAGATCAGCGTTTGTCCCGGTAGAACCGCCTCGCCGGGCTTTACCAGCACCTGCCCGTCGTACAGCTCGATCCGCTCAATCAGCCCGCCGAACCTTGCCGTCAGGGAGGCGGGACGGTCATCCTTGGGCGTGACCTCCGGGAAGGCGGATTCGGTGACCTGCACCTCGCATCGGGTTCCGATGATGTTGACCGCGATGAAGGCGATGCGGTCGTCCTTCAGCAGTACCTTTTGCGCCGTCACGATGGCGTCGATGGGCGGAATGTAGCTGCCCACTTCCACGCCCTCGTCGGCAAGCAGCGCCAGTACCTCCTCTTCGCTGACCGTCTCGCATCCCACCACGCGGATCTGCCACAGGAAGAGCGATCCCGCAACCGTGATAGCGACGGCGGCCGACAGACCCAGCAGTAGTCCCACCCGACGGCGGAACTGCCACAGATAGGGCGGCAGACCGCCGTACTCTACCGACTCCACCGTGAAATTGTAGTGGGCGAGTAAGTGAAGCAGTTTTCGCGCCTCGTAGAGCGGGACGACGAAGGACAGCCGTCCTCCGTCGCCCCTTTTCTGAGCGGCGACGTTGATCTTTTCACGCAGAAAGAGGGTCGCCGCCGCCTCTGCACGGTCACCCAGCGTGATTTTAGCGTAGCCGATCAGCAGGCAAAACAGGCGGAAGATCATCGGGGACAGAGCTCCATTCCGCGGATGCGCCCGCTGATCTGCATCTCGCCCGCGTAGTAGCTTTTGAGCATCAGACCGCTGCCGTCGATCCGCAGCCTGCCTTGGGTCAGGCGGAGCAGGATCACCTCATCCTCGTAGACCAGCACGCCGTTGCATCCCGTCACCGTCACCTCGCCTGGGACGAAGTTCACCTCAAAGCCCGATACGGGTACCTGTTCTTTTTCCATGGCATATTCCTCCCGAAAAAATAATAAGATTGCAAAAAAAGTCTATTCCGAAGGGATGCGAAAGATGCTATGACTACGACGAAATCCTTCCGAAGCTTTGGACGGCGGATCCTCGCCTTGGCGAAAGGGAAGAGCGGGCAGGTCTGTCTGCTTCTTCTGTGGGGACTTATCCTGTTTGCCCTGCGGGACGCCGAACTGCTGGCAAAGACCGTATCGGATGCGCTGTCGCTGTGCGTGCGGCAGGTGATTCCCGTCCTCTTTCCCATTGCGGCGGCGGGAGGCTTGCTGACCTGCTTCGCCGCACCGCCCGCCTTTCTCTGCCGCCCGATCGGACGGCTCTTTCGGCTGTCCGACGCCTCGGTGGGCGTGCTGGTGATTGCGCTGGTGTCGGGCTTTCCCATCGGCGCTATGCTGGCATCCAGACTGTTGGAAGCGGGACGGATCGGCAGAGAGGAGGCATCCCGCCTCGCCGCTTACACCAACAACGCCTCTGCCGCCTTTCTGACGGGATGCGTGGGCGCGGGCTTCTTCGGCGACCGACGGATCGGCTGGATCCTGTGGATCTCCTCCACCACAGCCGCTCTGCTCACGGGGATCCTGATGGCGCGACGTGCGCCCCATCCCGCTCCTGCGACGAGGGAAGCGTCTCCGCTTCCCACCCCGAAAAGGCTGGCGGAATCGCTGAAGGCAACGGGGCAGGGAATGCTGAACCTGACCGTATTCGTGGTCTTTTTCGCCGTTTTCTGCGCCTTTTTGGAAAAGTCGCTCATGGCGCTCCTGCCCTCGGGCGAGCTGTCTGCCTTGGTGCAGGCGGTCACCGCCTCCTTCTTTGAGATCACGGGCGGACTTGCCGCCGTTGCCGACCTGTCCCTTGCGCTTCCGCTTCGGATGGGGATTTCGGGGGCGGCGGCGGGCTTTGGTGGGCTGTCGGTCTTTCTGCAATGTATGGCGGCGGGAAAAGCCGTGCAGGGAACGCGGCTTTTCAGAGCGCGTCTGCTGATCGGAGTTTTGTCGGGGATTTTTGCAATGCTCTTGTGCTTTGCTCTCTGACGGCATTGACAAATCACTGTTTTCGTGGTACAATAAAGTCAATGCTGAACATCAAAGGAAGTGTACCACTGCCAATGAAAACACCTACCGTATTCGTATTCGATATGGGAAGAGTTCTGCTGAACTTCGACCCGTCGCTTTGTATAGATCCTCACCTGTCCGATCCCGCAGACCGCGCGGAGATCGCCCGCATCGCATTTGCTTCTCCCGAGTGGAGGATGCTGGACGCGGGAACGATCACCGACGAGGACGCGCTCAAAGCATGGCAGGATCGTCTGCCTGAGCGCCTGCATCAACCGATGGCGGAAATCTTTGAGGATTGGCACCGTCATATGCCCGAGATCCCCGGGATGACCGCGCTGGTGCGCGATCTTCGCGCGGCGGGCTATCCCGTCTATCTGCTCTCCAACGTCTCCCTGCGCTTTGCACAGCTGAAGGAGTATTTTCCCGTCTTTCCCCTGCTGCAGGGCTACGTTGCCTCCGCCGAGGAGCAGGTCTGCAAGCCCGACCGCAGGATCTACGAGATTCTTCTCTACCGCTATCATCTGTCCGCCGAGGATTGCATTTTCGTGGACGATCTGCCCGCCAACGTGGAGGGCGCCAAGGCAGTAGGGATGCAGGGGTACGTCTTCGATGGCGACGCCGACAAGCTTCGCCGCACCCTTATTGAAATGGGCGTGAACCTGCCGCCCCGCATCGTCCCTGCAAAGACGGGTCTGGTGCTGGAGGGCGGTGCCCAGCGGGGTGTGTTCACCGCAGGCGTAATGGACAAGCTGATGGAGGAGGGCTATCACTTTCCCTACGTCATCGCCGTTTCCGCGGGTGCCTGCAACGCCTACAGCTACGTTTCGTGGCAGAAGGGGCGCACGCTCCAATGTATGCTTCCCTCCAAGGACACCGCCTATTTCGGCGCAGGCGAGCTGCTCCGTACCGGACGGCTGATGAATCTGGAGAAGGTCTTTTTCGGAATTCCCAAGCGGATCCCCTTTGACTTCGACACGTTTTTTGCCAGCGAAAAGAAGCTGGAGATCGTGGCTACGTCTGTGGAAACCGGCAAGCCCCGCTATTTCCGGGTGAAGGGGTGCAAGTACCGTCTGGCACGGGTGGGAATGGCGTCCTGCTCCATGCCTCTGTTCACCTCTCCCGTGAAGATCGCGGGACACGATTATCTGGACGGCGGCGTTGCCGACTCCATTCCCGTTGCCCGCGCCATGGAGCAGGGATGCGAGAAGGCAGTAGTGGTGTTGACGCGGCTGGAAGGCAACACCCCAACCGTTTCGGAGAAGATGAAGAAATTCGCCCGTCGCTATTTCCGCAAAAATCCTGAATTTGCCGAGGCGTTCTGCCGCCGGGAGGAGAGCTATCGGGAGCAGCTTGCCCTGCTGGAAAGGCTGGAAGCCGAGGGGAAGGTCTTCGTCATCCGCCCCACCGTCCCCACCGTCTCGCGGCTGGAGCGAGACGAAGCCAAGCTGATGGCATTCTACCGCCACGGGTACGAGACCATGGAAAAGCGAATGGACGAGCTGAGGGAGTTTTTGGAGAAATAAGTAAACAACCGATCGGAATTTTTTCAATAAACCGCAAAGGTGCTGTAAAAAAAGGAATCGCCGCATAAGGGCAATAAGAAAATAAAAGAAAAAGCCATTGCAAAAGTGAAAGTTTCACTATAGCAATGGCTTTTTCGGTTATATCAAGGCTCCCTCCGAGAGGGAGCTGTCGAGTAGCAGCCTTCGGCGGCTACGAGACTGAGGGAGCCTGCGCGACTATAAAACACAACAAAACTTCCATAGTAACGCACTCTCCCTCAGTCTCGCAGCCGCTGAAAGCGTCTGCGATCCAGCTCTCTCCCAGAGGGAGCCTTTGAGTTGGCAAAAGACTTTTTTACAGTACCTTCTTGTCTCATTATTTCAGTTTCTTCACGAACTCTTCCATCTTCTCCAGTGCAGTCGTAATATGCCGCACGGAGTAGGCGTAGGAGATGCGCGCAAAGCCCTCGCCGCACGCACCGAAGGCGGTGCCGGGGACGATTGCCACGTTGTTTTCGTAGAGTAGTCGGGTACAGAAGTCCTCGCTGGACAGCCCAAACTTGCCGATCTCGGGGAAGACGTAGAAGGCGCCCTCCGGCTCAAAGCAGGGGATGCCGATGTCCCGCAGTCCCTTCACGATCAGCTTGCGGCGGCGGTCGTACTCGTCCCGCATATAGGCAACGTCCTCGTCGCCGTTCTGCATGGCTTCAATCGCCGCATACTGAGACGCGGTGGGCGCGCACATGATGGCGTACTGATGCACCTTGTACATCTGGGTAGTGATCTCGCGGGGCGCGAGGGTGTAGCCCATTCGCCAGCCGGTCATGGCGTAAGCCTTGGAAAAGCCGCTGGCGATGACGGTGCGCTCCTGCATACCGGGCAGGCTTGCGATGGAGGCGTGCTGTCTGCCGTAGGTCAGCTCGGCGTAGATCTCGTCCGAGAGGACGAGGATGTTGGTGTCACGGAGCAGATCGGCGATCGGCTTCAGCTCCTCCTCGGTGAGGATTGAGCCGGTGGGATTGTTGGGGAAGGGGAGCACCACCATTTTCGTTTTGGGGGTGATGACTGCCGCCAGCTCCTCAGCGGTGAGCTTGAAGTCGTTCTCCGCCTTCAGCGGCAGGTAGACGGGAGTGCCGCCTGCCATGGACACGATAGGCCCGTAGCAAACGAAGGAGGGCAGGGGAACGATGACCTCGTCGCCGGGATTTACACAGGCGCGCACCGCAAGGTCGATAGCCTCGGAGCCGCCCACAGTGACGATGATCTCGTCGCGGGGGTTGTAGGTGAGGTGAAACCGCCGCTCCATATAGGCGGCGATCTCCTGTCTCAGCGGAAGCAGACCCGCGTTGGAGGTATAGTAGGTGCGCCCCTGCTCCAGCGACTCGATGGCCTTTTCGCGGATGTGCCACGGCGTCACGAAATCGGGCTGACCTACGGTGAGGGCGGTGACGCCCTTCAGATCGTCCAGAAGATCAAAGAATTTCCGAATCCCCGAGGGAGCGATGTCCTGAACGGTTTTGGAGAGGATTGAATCGTACTGCATCATAGGGAGCCGTTGCCTCGCTCATCCACTTCGGGAGCCTCGTAGACCACGCCGTTGTTCTTGTATTTGCGCAGGACGAAGTGGGTCGCGGTGGAGAGTACCGCTTCAATGGGTGCCAGCTTGGCGGCAACGAACTGTGCTACCTCCCGCATGGTTCTGCCCTCGATGATGACCAAGAGGTCAAAGCCGCCCGACATCAGATAAAGGCTCTTGACCTCGGGATAGTTGCAGATCTTCTCTGCCACCACGTCGAAGCCGCGGTCGCGCTGGGGCGTGACCTTCAGCTCAATGACCGCACTGACGTACTCGCGATCGGTCTGATCCCAGTCGATGAGGGCTTTGTAGGCAACGATGGTGCCGTTGTTTTCGTATTCTTGGATGGCGCGTCTGATGTCGCCGGTGTCCTTCTCGGTCATGACGGCGATCTGCTCGGGAGTGAGGCGCGCGTCATCTTCCAGCATTTTCAGAATTTCTTTCATGAGTGGATTCCTTTCGTCAGATGGTATGAGTGAGAATCGAATGATTCTGGATAAAAGCGATCTTGTTCATGCCCAGAGAGCGGAGCAGATCCTCGGCTTCTTTGTAATTTGCGCCGATGTCGGTGGGGGTGTGGGCGTCCGAGCCGATGGAGAGCAGTCTGCCGCCCAGATCCTTGTACAGTGCGATCACCGAAGCCTCGGGGAGCGGACCGCCCATGCCCTGACGGTAGCCGGAGGTGTTGACCTCCAGCAGCATTCCGTGGTCGATGGCAGTGGTCAGCAGATCCGCCAGCTCGTCGCGGCAGAAGGAGAGATCGAACTGACGTCCCGCGCGGATGAAGTAGCGGACGGGGTAGGTGATGTGGGCGAGGATGTCGGAATGCCCCAGCTCGCACATCCGGGTCAGCTCGGCAAGGTAAAGGAGCCACGCCTCGGTAAAATCCTCGTGAGAGATGTTCTTCATATCCCAGTAGGCGAAGTCGTCGCAGCCGGTCATGTAGTGAGTGGAGCCCACCACGGTCTCAAATTTGTACTTTTTCAGAAAAGCTTCCGCTTCCTCGGGGTACTGGGTCGCGGAGCCCAGCTCGATGCCCCAAGAGAGAGTCAGCAGGTTGCCGTACTTCTCTTTGGCTTCTTCCACCGCAGTCTTGGCGGCGGAAACGTCGTATGTATAGATGCCGTCCAGCACTGCGTTGACGTCATAGTGATCGGTCAGTGCCAGATGGGTGATGCCTTTGGCGATAGCGGACTCACAGACCGCGTCCAGCGTAGCGGCGGGATCGGCATCGTAAGAGAATAGACTATGCGCATGGGCGTCATAGGGGATCATTTGGTTCACCTCACAGTAATAGATCCGATGATAAGCAGATAAATCGTAATCGGATTCATTATAGCACACATTCCGAAAAAAGACTACCCTTTTTCGAAATTTTATTGAAATTTTTTTCAAAGTGTGCTACAATAAAGAAAAAAGCGATTCCGGAGGTTTATGATGAAGATCGGAGCACAACTGTTTACTCTGCGGGACTATTGCAAAACGCCCGAGGATTTTTCGAATACGCTGGCAAAAGTTGCCGATATCGGCTACACCGCCGTGCAGGTGTCGGGCACCTGCGCCTACGATCCTGCCTGGCTGAAGGCAGAGCTTGACAAAAACGGTCTTGCCTGTGCCATCACCCACACTTCCTTCGACCGTATGCTGGAGGCGCCCGAGGTCGTCCTTGCCGAGCACAAGATCTTTGGCTGTGACTACATCGGCATCGGCTACTACAACGGACTGCGGGAGAAAGCCGACCTCGACCGTCTCGTAGACGCGGCGCACAGGCTGGGGAAGGTCTTCGCGCCTGCGGGAGCGAAGTTTATGTACCACAACCACTACGAGGAGATGAACCGCTCTGCCGACGGCAAGACCCGTCTGCTCTCGCTGATCGAGCGCACCACGCCCGAGGAGATCGGCATTACCGTAGACACTTACTGGCTCCAGTACGGCGGTGCTGACGTAGCGGACTACTTCAAAGCCCTTGCAGGCCGCATCGACTGCGTGCATTTCAAGGATATGTGCGTGGTGGGCAAGGAGATCCGCATGGCGCCCGTAGGCGAAGGCAGTATCAACTTTGCAAAGCTTATCCCCCTCTGCTGCGACGGTGGCACCAAGTATATTCTCGTGGAGCAGGACAACTGCTACGGCGAAGATCCCTTCGATTGTCTCGCCCGCAGCTACCGCTGGCTGAAGGCACAGGGATTGGAGTAAGCCATCTCCGAACACTCTCCATAGTCTTCTCTCCAAGCCTTCCCCTTTAGGGGAAGGGGGACCATTGTCGTTGCTGCGCAACGACAATGGTGGATGAGGGGCTTGACAACGCTCCCAAAGCGATTTTGCTGCGGGACAGTCTCCGTGCGCACCGTTGCCGTCGAAAGAAGTAAGAGTCTGAATTGATCGACGACTACGGGACGTCGAGGGCGCCGTCCCCTACGATACATCCCCCAAACCCACCAACACCCCGACCAAACGGTCGGGGTGTCCATATTTCACTTATCTCTTTCTCACCAGATACTTGTCCAGCTTTTCCTTCATATTGTCGGGCATCTTCTTGTCAATGGGCAGATGCACCGCGTTCGCCATGCGGGCGGCAAACGCCTGAATGAAGGCGATGTCCTTCACCATCTGCTCGCCCGAGAGAACGGCGGGCGTGTCGTAGCTGTTGTGGATGGTCGCCGTGTTGCCGGGAGCCGAGCGGGCGAAGGAGATAGCGGGTACACCTTTGTCCGCAAAGGGCGTGGAGTCGCTGGAGTAAACGCCCTGATAAGCGCCTACAGGGAAGCCCAGCTCGAAGCCCATGTATTTGATATACCCTACCGCCGCTTCCTCGCAGGTGCAGCAGGAGATGAATTTGCCCATGATCGAGCCGATCATGTCCAGATTGATGTTCAGCGCGAACTTGGAGATCTCCTCCTCATGGGCGGCAACGTACGCCTTGGAGCCCAGCAGTCCTCTCTCCTCGCTGCCGCAGAGGACGAAGCGCAGAGCGTAACGGTGAGGCGAATCCTTGAAATACTCCGCCATTGCCAGCAGTCCCACCGAGCCCGACATATTGTCGTAAGAGCCTTGGGACAGGGAAGTGGAGTCGTAATGGGCGGTGAACACGATGATGTCGTCGATCTCGCCGGGCAGGTCAAAGACCACGTTGCGGGACTTGCCCTCGTATTCCTCCTGCTCCAGCACGATCTTGGCGGTTTTTGCGCCCGATTCCACGATCTTGATAGCGGATTTGGCGTTGATATTCACGCCGGGGAGCTTATTGATTCCCTCGCAGACCTGCGCCAGCAGCTCGCGGCGGTCGATGTCGCAGTCGGCGTAGTTGGCGTTGCCGTCGTAGGTGATAAAGCCCACCGCACCGTGCTCCACGATGTCGCGATAGATCCAATGCCCCAGGTAGCCGTCCAGCAGGACGATCTTACCCTTCACTTGGGTGAGGGAATAGGGGGTGTTCTCGGGCATATAGTAAAGGGGCGCCTCTACCGTGTCTGACGCGGCGCAGAGATAGCCCTTGCAGGGGATTTCCTCGCCGTCGATATAGAGATGCGCATCCTTGACGGTTGCCATTTGAACGGGAAATTCCTCCAGATGTGCGGGAATGCCCATTCCGTCAGCGATGTTCTTCAAGTAGTTAGCGCAGGTAAGCTCTTCGTCACTGCCGCCGGTGCGGACGTAGGCGGTGTCGCGGATGATCTGCATGATTTTTTCAGCGTTCATAGTGATTTCCTCCGAACGAAAAATGATTCTGCCCTTATTGTACACTCATTTGGCGAAAAATGCAAGAGGATAGCGAAAAATCGCCAAATTTTATGATGTCTAGATTTGTTTTGCCGGCGGGATTGACAAGACGGGCGGCGGTCTCAATGAATTTGGCTCCGAGGATCGGCAACAGCAGCTTGTGCAAAATGCACTATAATTTCGACAAAAGAAATTGTATTTTCTACATCTTGCCTCTTTCTTTTTCAAAAAAATTTCGTATAATGAGGGTGAACAATTCTCGTGCAAGAGAAAGGAAGTGTCAAGCTTATGTTTCAGATCCGATTCGTTTGGCAGCATCTGAAGGGAAAACGGTTCATTTTCATCTTAGGAATGCTCATTACCGTGTGTACCTCAGCCGTGGTCATCGTCAACCCTTATTTGGAAAAGCTTTTGGTAGACGACGTCATCAAAGGCGGCAAGACCGATTGGCTCCTTCCCATTTTGGGACTGATGTGTCTGGTGGTTTTGGTCAAAACAGGACTGCATATGCTCAAGGTGGTCTGCATGGAGCAGGCGAGCCAGCATATGCTGATGAACGTCCGTAACAGGATCTTTACCAATATGCAGTATCAGGAGCTCCGCTTCTTCGACCGCATCCGCGCGGGCGACATTATCACCCGTACCACCGGCGACCTGGAGTATCTCCGCCATTTCGTGGCGTATATCTCCTACAACGCGGTGGATATCGTGATCACCTTCGGATCGGCACTGGTGATGTTGCTCTTTGTCAGCTGGAAACTGACCGTCACCCTGCTTGCGGTGATTCCCTTTATCATTCTGGCAACCGTTATTTATTCGAAAAAGGTCGCGCCCATCTACCGTTCTATCCGCGAAAAGCTCTCCCAACTGAACATCAGCGCAAGAGAGAACATCTCGGGCAACCGTGTTGTGAAAGCATTCGCCCGAGAAGACTACGAAATCGACAAGTTCGACCAAAGCTCCAAGGACTTCAAGGACGAAAACCTTCGTGCCGCCCACGCTTGGCAGAAGGTGGTGCCGGTCATCGACTTTTTGGCGCAGTTTCTGTCCTTCCTGACCATTTTGGTGGGCGGTATCTTTACCATCACCGGCGAGATCACGCTGGGCGAGCTGACCCTTTTCACCAGCCTGACCTGGGCGCTGTCCGACCCTATGCGACGGGTCAGCGGTATGCTCAACGACCTCCAGCGCTTCTGGGCGGCGGCAGAAAAGGTAGTGGAGATCTGCTACGACACGCCGCTGATCTGTGACCGCGACAACGCCGTACATAAAGAGGAACGGTTCGACGGCAAGATCAATTTCAAAAATGTCTCCTTCGGTTATACCAAGGACAAGCTGATACTGGATCGGGTGTCCTTCTCTATTGACGCAGGCTCTACCGTGGGCATCATCGGTCCCACCGGCTCGGGCAAATCCACCATCGCCTCGCTGATCGCCCGTTTCTACGACGTGACCGACGGCTCCATCTTCCTGGACGGTGTGGACGTGCGTTTCCGTACGCTGGAGAGCATCCATAAAGCGGTTGCCATCGCAACCCAGGAGGTCTTCCTGTTCTCGGACACTATTGCGGGCAACATCTCCTTCTGCAATCCGTCTATGGAGATCGAGCAGGTCTACGAATGTGCGGAGCTTGCCTGCGCCGACGGCTTCATCCGCAAGATGCCCGACGGCTACGACACCATCGTAGGCGAGCGCGGCGTGGGACTTTCGGGCGGTCAGCGGCAGAGGATCGCGCTGGCGCGCGCCATTGCCGCCATTCCCTCGGTGCTGATCCTGGACGACACCACCTCTGCGGTGGATATGGAGACCGAGAAGAAAATGCAGTACAATCTGCATAACCTCCCCTTCCACTGTACCACCATCATCATCGCCCAGCGGATCTCGTCCATCAAGAACGCCGACAAGATCATCGTGCTGGGGGACGGTAAGGTAGACGTGGGCACCCACGCCGAGCTTGCCGCCCGCAACCGCTATTACCGTGAGGTCTGCGACCTGCAGGACGAAAAGGATCTGCCGCCCTTCACGGGCACGAAGACGAGCGAAGGAGGTGAGGCGTAATGGCAAAGCGCAACAAATACGACGTGGATGAATCGCTGGAAAAAGGATTTGATTTCTCCAAGTTAAAACGCTCTATCGTGTATGTGAAGCCCTATGCTAAGCTGATGCTCCTCGCCCTCGGTCTGTCTATGCTTGGCTCTCTGTTGGGACTTGCAACGCCTATCCTCCTGCAACAGGCGATGGACGTGGCGATCCCGAACGGCGACGTCAGTATGGTCGTTTGGCTGGCAGTAGCCTCGCTGGGACTGGTATTGGTTTCCACCGTTTTCGGTGCCATTCGCGGCATTATTATGTCTCACTGCGGTCAGTCCATCGTTTACGATATCCGCAAGGACATCTTCGATCACCTACAGCAGCTCCCCTTCTCCTATTACGACAGCCGCCCCCACGGCAAGATCCTGGTGCGCGTGGTCAACTACGTCAACAGCGTTTCCGATTCGCTGACCAACGGTTTGGTCAACGCCATTCTGGAGCTGCTGAACCTCTTCTTCATCGCGGGCTATATGTTCTCCATCAACGTGAAGCTGTCGCTGATCATTCTGTCGGGTATGCCCTTCCTGCTGGTGTTCATCCTCCTGCTGAAAAACGTACAGAAAAAGGCGAATTTCGAGAATAACAACAAAAACTCCAACCTGACCGCCTACACCTGCGAAGCCATTGAGGGCGTCAAGGTCTCGCAGATCTTCAGACGGCAGAAGGAGAATCAAAAGATCTACGGCAGACTCAACCGTGAGTATCAGAAGGCGTGGTACAAAGCCGCTTATCTGAACAACATGATGGGTCCCGTCACCGAAAACCTAAAGCAATGGGTGCTATGTTTGGTCTACATCGCGGGCATCCTTTGGATCTCCCCTTCTGTGGAGATCGGCGTGCTGATCGCCATGGCAACCTACGCTTCCAAGTTCTGGCAGCCTGTCATCAGCCTTGCCAACATCTACAACAACCTGATCAAGACTATGTCCTATCTGGAGCGGATCTTCCAGACCATCGACGAGCCGGTGGACATCTGCGACAGCCCCGAGGCGAAGCCGCTCCCCGATATGCAGGGTAGAGTGGAGTTCCAAAACGTGCGCTTTGCCTACGAAAAGGACTACTACGTTCTGAAGGGTGTGAATCTGAAGGTTGAGAAGGGGCAGCGTATCGCGCTGGTGGGTCCCACCGGTTCGGGTAAATCCACCATCGTCAATCTGATCAGCCGTTTCTATAACGTCACCGAGGGCAAGCTTCTCATCGACGGCGTGGACATCAACGACATCACCCTCCATTCTCTCCGTTCCCAGATGGGCATTATGCTCCAGGACAGCTTCATCTTCACGGGCACCATCGCCGATAACATCCGTTACGGTAAGCTGGACGCTACCGACGAGGAGATCCGCGCCGCCGCCAAAGCGGTCTGCGCCGATGAGTTCATCTCGCAGATGGAGCAGGGCTACGACACTCCCGTCACCGAGCGGGGCGGACAGCTCTCCCAAGGCGAGCGACAGCTCATCGCCTTCGCCCGTACCATGGTCTCCGATCCTGCGATTCTGATCTTGGACGAGGCGACCTCCTCCATTGACGCCAAGACCGAAAAGCTCCTGCAGCAGGGCATTGAGAAGCTGATGGAGAACCGCACTTCCTTCGTTATCGCCCACCGACTCTCCACCATCCGAAACTGCGACAAGATCCTCTACATCGACGGCGGCGAGATCAAGGAGTCGGGCACTCACGACGAGCTGATGGCGAAGAAGGGTTACTACTACCGCCTCAGTACCGCACAGGACTGAGAAATACCGAAAAAGGACGGCGCCAGCCGTCCTTTTTGTTGTATTGAGCCACGTTTACACCGCGCAGGATGATTCGTAGCAGAACAGGATCTTGGTCAGATCGTAGAAAGAGCGACGGTGTCTAAACGCTCCGAAAGCGCCCATCGAATGCACGAACGAAATAACGTCGCAGGTTTCCTTGGGATTCCATACCCGTCTGATGGAAATATCGTTGTATTCGCAACGCTCGGACTCGGCGATGACCTTGAGATGCTGGTTCATCTCGGTAACGACAGCAGAACCGTCGGGATTTCGCAGTGAGATCATCGCGATTTTGCAGCCCCGAACACAGGCGCGGATATGAGCGATCAGCTGACGGTAATCCCGGTCGAACGTCGAGGGACTCTCCGCAAACGCATTCAGATCAGCCTCTCCGATATGCAGCAGGACGCTGTCGGGGGCAAGATCGGCAACGCAAGCGTCGAACAGCTCTGCCGCAGAGCTTACGGTCAGATTGCGGACGCTTCGGTTGTACAACGGCTCACTCAGATCAAACGCCTGCTTCAGTTCACAGAGCGGAATATCCGTGTCTGTGCTCCCGCCGAAAATGACGATTCCGCCGGGCTGCGCCAGACTGTTCAATGCTGCATATTTCTTGATTTCCTTCTCGTACATGATGCCACTTCCTTTCAGTTACCGGACCGTTTTCTGTCCAGCGCTACGTTTCTGAAATAGACTGCAATATTCAGTAAAACGATCACCAGATTGATCAGATAAACCGCCAAAACGTAGTTTAGTTGATGATTGACCAGCTTTGCCGTGATTCCCGCCACGTATCCCAGTGTGATCAGCAGAATAAAGGGAAGGCTGGTGCTTTTAGCGGTTTGGGCTTTGTAAGCTTTGATCACGTTGATCGGCCAGGACAGACCGAAGCACACCAGCATGACCGTTTCAAAAAGAGAACTCATGTTTATTCACTCCCGTGCTTGAATTTGGTATGTTCAGCATAGCACGAAGGCGGTAAAAATGCAAGAATTAGGAAATTAGTAACGAAATTTCGCAAGCCGTCCCGCTTTTTTTACTTTCAAAAGTATTTTCAAAAGTCAAAGGATTGCATATTGAAAAGGAATGTGGTACAATGAAAGCGTAATTTTCAGGGAAAGTCGGTGTATCGATGAAAAAACGCAAGAATGGAAAAGTTTCCGAAAAACGGAAGACTTCACTGAACGGAATTCAGCGGAAGCTGTTTCGCACCCAGCTGATTCTGATCGTGACGCTGGCGCTGTTTCTGGGAGTCGTCGGAACGCTGATCAATATCCATTTCGAAACCGAAAAGCGCGACCGAAACCTACAAAACGTAGCGGAAGCCATCGCGCAATCGCCACTGCTGGAGTCCCTTCGCGAGACTACGGATCCCGCGGCGCTGACCGAATATCTGGATTCTCTACGGGATACGCTGGAAGATATTGACGTGATCTCCGTCGTAAGCAGCGACAGTGTTCGGCGGTACCACTCCAATCACGAACTGATCGGCACCGTCTACGACGGCACGTATCCGGAGTTTCAATCCGATTCGGACGGATATTACGCCACTACGGATAAAGGTCCCTCCGGTACTCAGCGCAGAGCATACGCGGCGATCTACGACGCAGACGGTAGCTACAGCGGCTTTGTGATGGCGATTATGCTGATGAAAAACATTCAGTCCGAGACCCTTCACACGCTTCTTGTTTTCGCTTTGATCACGGTAGTCGCGGTTCTGATCGAACTGTTGATCTCGGCAGAGCTGTCCAAAAGCATCAAAAAAAGTCTTATGGGCTACGAACCGGACGTATTTACCGCGATGTATCAAGTGCGGGACAATATACTGGAATCCTTGGACGAGGGCGTGGTGGCGGTTGATCGGAAAGGAATCGTGCAGTTTATCAATGCCCCCGCCGCCAAAATGCTGGGGGTGGATGGCGAGATCGTCGGCCGTCCGCTGGAGCGTGTGGCGGGAGATGCTCTAACCCATACCCTTGAAAGCGGCGAGAAGCAGTTCAATTTGCAGGAGCATAGCCTCGGAGGCGATATTCTGATCGACCGTATTCCCATCAAGGACGAGGATACCGTGGTCGGCGCCGTGGGGATCTTGCACGATCGGGCGGAGTATACCAAACTGATGGAGGATCTTACCGGCACGCGCTATCTGGTGGATTCCATGCGGGCAAACAACCACGATTTTACCAATAAATTGCAGGTGATCCTGGGACTGATCCAAATGGAGATGTACGACGAGGCAACCTCGTATATCCAGCATATCACCATCGTGCAGCGGGCTACCATCAGTAAGATCATGAAGGCGGTTGACGAGCCTGCGGTGGCGGCGCTGCTCATCGGGAAGACCGCCCGCGCGTCGGAGCTGAATATCCGCTTCGTGCTTCGCGAGAGCAGTTACTTTTCCAATTCGGATCTGCATTTGCCTACGGAAGCGTTGGTGACTGTTATCGGCAATCTGATCGATAACGCTTTTGAAGCAATGAACGAGGGAGAAGAGTATACTGAACAAAAGGAACTGTTGTTTGGAATTTATTCCCGTCCGGGCGCGGTGCTGATCACTGCCGACGATACGGGCGTAGGCATTTCGCCGGAGGATCTTCCCCACGTTTTTGAAAACGGTTATTCCACCAAAGGAACGGGCAGGGGAACCGGGCTCTATCAGGTGAAAACGCTGGTAGAAGGGCTGGGCGGAACCGTGACCGTGGAGTCGCAGAAGGGCGTGGGCGCATCCTTCTCGGTCAGCTTTACCCAAAAGAAATAGGAGGCAGCTATGTATAAAGTTTTAATCGTTGAGGACGACCCGATGGTCGCCATGATCAACGAGCAATACGTCGGACGGGACAAACGGTTTACGGTGGTGGGCAAGTGTCGGGACGGCGCCGCCGCGCTGGAATATCTTAACGTCCATGAGGTGGATCTGTTGGTGTTAGACGTATATATGCCTCATATGGACGGCTTTGAGACTCTCCGACAGATCCGTAAGAAGCAAATCCCGGTGGACGTGATCATGGTAACGGCAGCCAATGGATGTGAATCGCTGGAGGAAGCACTTCATTTGGGAGCGGTAGACTATCTGGTCAAACCCTTCACCTTTGACCGCTTCCGCATGGCGCTGGATAAATTCATCGCGCAAACCGACGCGCTGAAAGAAATCGGAACGCTGAATCAGAAGAGTATAGATTTCATCATCGAAAGTAGCCGCAAACGGAGTGAGGAGCTCTATCCCAAGGGAATTCAGGAAAAGACGTTGCGGCTGATCCTTGCGCATTTGAAGGATCATTCGGACAAATGGCTGACGGGGGACGCCATCGCCGAGCAGATCGGGCTCACGGGAGTGACGGTGCGAAGATATATGAATTATCTTGCCGAATCGGGGAAGGTGATCGCCGAGATGAATTATTCTACCGGCGGCAGACCCTGTATGCTATACAAATACGCAATGTAACCTCCAACGGGCTCCTGCAAAAGCGGGAGCCCGTTGGAGGTAGTAAACCGGTAGATTACGATTACAATGCCGTTTGGAAAACGGAGGGGCGGAAGAATGGGTACAGACCATTCTTCCGCCCTTCATAAAAGTTCTTGGGATCCAGCCCTTCTTTCAAGAAGGGCTGGTGGAGTTTGAGGCGAAGCCTCAATTTAGATTACTTAATTTCAATAATGCTCTCATCCCACATAGCGGGGGCGTCGTAGCCCATCAGGTTGACGGTGGTAGCGGCGACGCTGGAGAGGCCGAACTGACCGTTGTCAGCCTTCACGGTGTAGGCGTCCTTGTTTTGATTGTCGTAGATGATGCAGGGAACGCGGTTCAATGTGTGAGAAGTCTTTGCCTTGGGTTTACCGTTCTTGTCGTACTTCACATTGCCCTTCTTGTCCACTTCGTACATCTCGTCGGCGTTGCCGTGGTCGGCGGTGATGATGGCAACGCCGCCCATCTTGTCGATGACGGGGAGCAGACGAGCCAGCTGGAGATCCAGCGCCTCGACCGAGATCTTGGTAGCGGCGAAGTTGCCGGTGTGACCGACCATGTCACCGTTGGGATAGTTCACGCGGATATAATCGTACTTGCCCGATTCCACCAGCTCGATCATCTTGTCGGTGATCTCAGCGCATTGCATCCAGGGACGCTGCTCGAAGGGAACGATGTCGGAGGGCTTTTCGATATAGGTCTCCAGCACCTCGGAGAACTTTCCGGAGCGGTTGCCGTTCCAGAAGTAGGTGACGTGACCGTATTTCTGGGTCTCGGAGATAGCCGCCATACGGATGCCGGTGTCCGCCATGTATTCGCTCATGGTGTTGGTGATTTCGGGGGGATTGACCAGATAGCGGGAGGGAATGTGCAGGTCGCCGTCGTACTCCAGCATACCGGCGTACAGTACGTCGGGCTTGCGCACGCGGTCGAATTTGTCGAAGCTGTCGCCCTCGTCGAATGCCTTGGAGATCTCGATGGAGCGGTCGCCGCGGAAGTTGAAGAAGATCACGCTGTCGCCGTCCTCTACGGTACCAACGGGCTTGCCGTCCTCTGCGATGACGAAGGGAGGCAGATCCTGGTCGATGGCGCCGGACTCTGCGCGCAGGGTGGTGTATGCCTCGGCGGCGGACGCAAACTGTCTGCCTTCACCCAGAACGTGGGTCTTCCAGCCTGCCTCTACCATTGCCCAGTTAGCCTCGTAACGGTCCATGGTGATCTTCATTCTGCCGCCGCCGGAAGCGATCTTGCAGTCGAAGTCAGCGGAGCGCAGGGAGGTGAGGAAGTCCTCAAAGGGAGCGATGTAATCCATGCCGGAGGTCTCGCCCACGTCACGGCCGTCCAGCAGAATGTGCACGCGCACCTTGCCGACGCCCTCGTTCTTCGCCTGTGCCACCATCGCCTTCAGATGGTCGATGTGGGAGTGGACGTTACCGTCGGAGAACAGACCCAAAAAGTGGAGGGTGGAGTGGTTGTTCTTGACGTTTGCGATCAGATCGCACCAGGTCTTGGAGGTGAACATCTTACCGCTTTCAATGGAGTTAGACACCAACTTTGCGCCCTGCGCAAATACCTGACCTGCACCCAGCGCGTTGTGACCTACCTCGGAGTTGCCCATATCGTCGTCGGAGGGCAGACCGACGGCGGTGCCGTGTGCCTTCAGAGCCACGCAGGGATAGTTTGCCATCAGCATATCCAGCGTAGGAGTGTAAGCGGCGGCAACTGCGTTGCCTTCGTTGGCGGGCGCGATACCGATGCCGTCCATGACGATGGTGACTACGGGACCCTTTACGCCCGCGTAGTTAGTGGAAGATTTTGTAAGCTTTGCCATATTCGTATTCCTTCTCCGATGCTAAAGTTTGCCTCCGACGGTGCATCGGTCGCCGTCGGTACTGTGAAATAGCAATATCTTTTTCTATTATAAAACATAATTGTGAACAAAATATGTAGAATGGAAAAATCTTGAGGATTTTTTTACGGAAGACCTCATCCACCGTCAGCACCGCTTGCATTTATGCAATCGGCCCTGACGGTCCCCCTTCCCCTAAAGGGGAAGGGGGACCGCGAAGCGGTGGATGAGGTTCTTCCCTATCTCTCCTCGCCCTCCAGCTCCTTCACCAGCGCCTGCATCTCTGTGCGGGTGGTGGCGGACTCGGCGCGGCAGAGAAACTGGGTCTGCGCTTTTTTGTCCAGCTCGGCATAGCGCTGGAGGGCGGAGGGATGGAGGGCGAGGGTCAGAGCAAAGCCCACGGGCATTTCGGGAGTAGGTGCGTTATCCTGTTTCATACGATCAACCTTTTTTATTGGGATTGGGGGTAAAAGATCCCCGTAGAGACAGTATCTCCACGGGGATGCTTTTTATGTGCGGAAAGCGCAACTTCGGCTCAGTCTTCAAACTGGCTGTTCCACAGATCGGCGTAAAATCCGCCCTTGTGCAGGAGCGTGTCGTGATCGCCCTGCTCGATGATGTTGCCGTCCTTCATGACCAGGATGATGTCCGCCTCGCGGATGGTGGACAGTCGGTGCGCCACGATAAACGACGTGCGCCCTTTCATCAGCTTGGCAAAGGCAGATTGGATCTTCTGCTCGGTGCGGGTGTCGATGGAGGAGGTTGCCTCGTCCAGGATCAGCAGGGGAGGGAGGCAGAGCATGATGCGGGTGATACAGAGCAGCTGCTTCTGTCCCGCCGACAGCATTCCCCCGTCCTCGCCGATGACCGTGTCGTAGCCGTCCGGCAGTCTGCGGATAAAGCTGTGGGCGTGAGCGGCTTTGGCAGCGGCGATCACTTCCTCGTCGGTGGCGTCGGGGCGACCCATCACGATGTTCTCACGGATGGTGCCCGCCTTCAGCCAGGTCTCCTGCAACACCATGCCGTAATTCTTTCGCAGGGAGTGGCGGGTCACGCCGCGCACGTCCTGTCCGTCCAGCGCGATGGAGCCATCCTTTACGTCGTAGAAGCGCATCAGCAGGTTGATCATCGTAGTCTTACCGCAACCGGTAGGCCCTACGATCGCCACCCGCTGACCGGGGGAGACGGTCAGGTTCAGCCCTTCGATCAGCGGCTTTTCGGGGACGTAGGAGAAACAGACGTCGGTCAGTGCGTATGCCCCCGCGACCTTGCCCATCTCGGGGAGCGCGGAGTCGTCGCTCTCGGCAGGGGCTTCCATCAACTCAAAAAGACGGGAGGCGCAGGCAAGGGAGTTTTGCAGTTCGGTGATCACGCCCGAGATCTCGTTGAAGGGTTTTGTATACTGGTTGGCGTATGCCAGCAGGCTGGAAAGATTGCCCACCGTGAAGTATACGGCGGCGGCCTTCTCCGCACCCATGGCGATCCCCGCCGCAGTGTAGACCGTCCCGTCGGATCGGATCACCAGCAGTGCGCCCACCAGCGCCACGGCGGCGTAGACCACGCTGTTGACGAATCGGGTGCAGGGATTGGTCAGGGAGGAGAAGAAGGTCGCCCGCAAAGAGCAGGCGCTCAGCCGTTCGTTGATCTCGTCGAACTGCTTCATCGCCTCGTCCTCGTGACGGAAGGCACGGACGACCTTTTGCCCCGTCAGCATTTCCTCCACGAAGGCGGTCTGCTCACCTCGGGTTTTCGATTGGAGCTGGAACATCGAATGGGTGCGGGAGGCGATGAACGCCGCCACGATCAGCGAAAGGGGAGTGACCAGCACTACCACCAGCGCGATCTGCCAGGACAGACGCACCATGAAGAAGAGGGTGCCCAAAATGGTCAGCACACCGGTGAACAGCTGGGTAAAGCCCATGAGAAGTCCGTCGGAGAACTGCTCGGCGTCGGCGGTGACGCGGGAGAGCAGGTCGCCGGTGGAGTGAGTGTCAAGGTAGGACAGGGGGAGCTTCTGAATCTTACGGAAGGCGTCGGCGCGGATGTCTCGCACCACGTGATAGGTGATGCGGTTGTTGCAGATATTCATCAGCCATCCTGCGACGGCGGTGAGCGCGATCACAACGGCGGCTTCGATCAGTAGTCTGCCGATGGTGAGAAAGTCCACCTGACCGGGGGCGACGATGCAGTCGATGGCGTTGCCGAAGAGGATGGGCAGATAGAGGGTCAGCGCCACGGTGACGGTGGCAAGGAGAATGGAGATGCACAGCAGGGGAAGGTGGCGGCGGATATAGCGCAAGACCTTGCCCAGCGTGGCCTTGTCAAACTTTTTCTTCTGTTTTGCCATCTCAGCCCACCTCCTTCGCATCGCGGGGATATTGTGCGTAGTGGATCTCGCCGTAAACGGGGCAGGTCTCCAGCAGTTCTTCATGTCTGCCGACGGCAACCGCCTCGCCGTCCTCGAGGACGAGGATCTGATCGGCGTGCCGCAGGGAAGCGGTGCGCTGAGAGACGATGAACACGGTAGGTGAGCTGGGCAGTTCGCGGATCGCCGCACGGAGCCTCGCGTCGGTAGCGTAGTCCAGCGCGGAAGCGGAATCGTCTAAAATCAGAATTTCAGGGCGGGTCGCCAGCGCGCGGGCGATGGTGAGTCTCTGCCGCTGACCGCCCGACAGGTTGCGTCCGTTCTGCTCCACGACGGCGTCCAGCCCGCCTTTTTTCTCAATGATATCCAAAGCTTGCGCGGCGGACAGGGCGGCGCGCAGAGTCTCGTCGTCGGCGTCGGGGGCGCCGAAACGGAGGTTGTCTCGGATCGTGCCCGCAAATAGCTGTGCCTTTTGGGGAACGACGGCGATCTTTTTACGGAGCGCGTCGGTATCCCATGCTTTTACGTCCAGCCCGTCCACCAAAACGGTGCCGCCGGTGCAGTCGTAAAAGCGGGGAAGGAGATTCACCAGCGAGGTCTTGCCCGAGCCGGTACCGCCGATGATGCCTACCGTCTCACCTTTTTTGACGGCAAGGTTGATGTGGGAAAGGGCTTCGTCGCCGCCGCCGGGATAGGCGAGGGAAACGTCCCGAAGCTCAACGGCATAGGGCGAAGCCTCCTGCTTGCCCGCGATGGGAGCGGGAGCGGAATCGGCGTCCAATATCTTGCCGATGCGGGAGAGACTGGCTGCGCCGCGGGTCATGGTGATGATCAGATTCGCCAGCTTCACCAGCTCGATGAGGATCTGCGACATATAGTTGTAGAGCGCCACTACCTCGCCCTGCGTGAGGGTACTGTCATTTACCAGATCGGCGCCCGTGTGGATCAGCGCGATGATCGCCAGGTTGACGATGACCAGGGTCAGCGGGTTCATCAGCGCGGAGAGCATTCCCACCCGCCGCTGCATCTTGTTCAGATCGTCGTTGCGGCGGTCGAATTCTTCGACTTCGTCCTCTTCTTTGCAGAAGGCGCGGATGACCCGCACGCCGGTGAGGTTTTCGCGGGTGATGCCCAGCACGCGATCCAGCTTCTCCTGCACCGTTCGGTAGAGGGGAATGGAGATCAGCATGATGCCGAACACCACCACCGACAGCAGAGGGATAGTGATCACGAAGATCAGCGCGGCGGCGAGGTCAATGGTGAACGCCATGATCATAGCACCGAACACCACCACGGGGGAGCGCAGGAAGAGGCGGAGGGTCAGATTCAGCGCGGACTGCACCTGATTGACGTCACCGGTCATACGGTTGATCAGCGTGTTTGTTCCGATCTTGTCCAGCTGTGCGTAGGAGAAGGTCTGGATCTTCTCAAACAGCGCGCGGCGGAGTCCACCGGCAAATCCCACCGAGGCTTTGGCGGCGAAGTATTGGGCGGTGACGGCGCAAACCAGACCGACAAGCCCCAGTACCACCAGCACCAGCGTCATTTGTACGACGTAGCCCCGATCGCGCTCCCCGATGCTGCGGTCAATGATGGATGCTACCACCAGCGGCACGAAGAGCTCAAAGGAAGCCTCCAGCAGCTTGAACAGCGGCGCCAGTATCGACTCTTTTTTGTAGGCTTTGAGATAAGTCAGTAGTTTTTTCATTTCTGTACCCGATTATTTAACAGATTCCCCCAAACGGGGCGTTTTGCCTATTATACCCCATCTGTCGGGAAAAGTCAAGGGAGATGTCAAAAGAAACGCCTTGCACAGCCTTCTCCATCGGGGTATGCCCCCTTTTACTGCCCAATCCCTCTGTCGTAAGAATTGATCTGAACTCCTTTCCCATCGGGGTATGCGGAAAACCCTTCCGTTGCCTCCCTCCGATCTACAAAAATCCCGCCCCATGCGGGGCGGGATCGGATTGGTCTGAAAATCGCTTTAGTTAGTGCGACGCTTCTTGGAGGCGATTGCAACGCCCAGTGCCGCAACGGTTGCAAGAATGGCTACTGCCATCAACACGTCGCCGGTCTCGGGAGGAATCACGGGATCGGGATCTTCGGTTACGGGAGGAACGTAGTCGGGATCGGACG
The DNA here is from genome assembly GCA_017451585.1 of Clostridia bacterium. Classification (GTDB taxonomy): domain Bacteria; phylum Bacillota; class Clostridia; order Oscillospirales; family CAG-272; genus CAKSQF01. Next base: position 7,279 of record JAFTOC010000046.1, on the reverse strand, counting down.
CGCCGCATTCGGTGCAGACGCCGTCCACATAATCATGATCATTAGCCTCGGTCTCGCTGGCAGTGACGGTCTTGCCGCAGATCACGCATTCGTAATCGGTGTGCCCCTTTTCGGTGCAGGTAGGATCGGTGGTGACGTGAACGCCTGCGTGTTCGGAATCGGCGTGATCGGCTTCCATGAGCATCTCGCCCATGATGCCTGCCATCCACTTGTAGCCGGTAGCGTTGGGATGGATCGAGTCAGCCATGTAGGAGGACAGGGTAGCGGCGGAAAGCTCTTCCATATCTACGTAGTAGTAGAAATCGAAGATCATGATGTCCCACTTCTCCTGCAGCTCGTACAGGGCGTCGATCATCTTCTCGTAGGTGGCGTTGTTGTAGTAGGGATTGGTGTAGAAGGCGACGGGGCAATCCCAGGTCTCCTTCGCGTAAGCGATGATGAATTCCATGGCGCCGATGACGGTGGTCGTGTCAAAGTCGGCGGAGTTCTTGCTGTCGGAGACGGTACCCAGAGGCTTGTTCTGCGAAGCGTCGTTGGTGGAGAGTTGAACGATCAGGCGGTCGGGAGCGATGTCGGGATCGAATCTGGATACCAAACGCTGAACGTAAGAGTTTGCTCCGCTGTCCACCAAAGTGGTGCCCGAGATCGCCTGCTTATCGTAGGCGATAGGATAGAGCTCTGCGATCTCTTCTACGAAGGAGCGACCGCCGGTAGCAGAGCCGTAGGTGACCGAGGAGCCCAGGAAGTAGTAGAGGGGCTGGCGGATCCAGGTGCCGTAGAGCACTGCGGTCTCGCCGGTAACGTCGGCGTCGGCGACGGTAGGCTCAACGCCCTTCAGATCGGACCAGCCGACCAGCACAAAGCCGTCCTTTGCGGTGGAGCCGAGGGTGGTTGCGACCTTGCCGTCCTTGTCGAAGATGCGGACAGCCAGCAGAGTGTCTCCGTCGTACAGTTCAACCACCGAGCCGCCCTCGGGGATCACATAAGCGTAGCCTGCGTCGGTCTTTTCGGTAACGGTGTAGCCGTCTGCAACCGCGTCAGCGGGAACCTCGCCTTTGGCGGCAACGTTCTCGAGAATCACGTTACCGGTGATCGTGCCGTCGATAAAGCCGTCGCTGACGGTAACGACAGCGTCGTCTTGGGCAATGACGTCCGTGACGTGATAGCCTGCCAAATCAAGGAAGACGGTATTTCCTGCGGGAATGACCGCTTCTTTTACATTCGTCAACAGCACAATACCGTCCTCGAAGCCGATCACACTGCAAGCTTCTTCTACAGAGGTGTAGAAAGAGGTGCCGTTGTGGACGGAGGCAACGTAGACCGTGGTGCCGTAGAGCTTGTATTCTGCAACCTTAGCGGAGTCCTTGGTAACGGTGGCGACCTTAAGAGCCTCACTCTCAACGTATGCTTCGTCAACGGTCGCGCCGGTAGGGATCACGTACTTGTAGCCGGACTTAGCGTAGCCGGTGGTCATCGCGTAGCCGGAGGCGTAGGTGGTGGTGCCGCCTTCGGTCAGCAGATGCTGATACTCGGATGCGCAGGCGTAGTCCACGCCAAACGCGCCGCCCGAGAGGGAGCCGATGGTATTCTTGTTGCGGATCGCATAAGTACCGCCGGAGGGATGGGTGTTCTTGGCGTAGTATACACCGCCGGTGATCTCTTTTACGGTGCCGTCATTGGACAGACCGATGGCGTTGGGGTCGTTGTCGTCGTGGTCGATCTCGCCCACGAAGGTGCCGCCGGAGATCTTGTTGATGGTAGCGGCGTTCCACAGACCGAACGCCCACTGACCGGATACAGAGGAGCCGTAGAACAGACCGTCGGTGATCTCCTCGATCAGACCGCCTTGGTTGTAGATGCCGAAGGCTTTACAGCCGCTGCCATTTGTCACCTTGGCAATGAACTTACCGCCCGAGATCTTGCCTACGGAAGCAGTATTATTCTGGTTACGCAGGCCAATGATAAAACCGCTGTTATTGATAGACTCGGCGTACATCGTACCGCCGCTGATCTCGTCGATACGTCCCCAGTTGGCGATGGCGATACAGTTGGGTGCGTTCTTTTGATGGTTGCAGTAAGCTTCAATTAAGCCGCCGGAGATCTTCTTGATCGTTTGACCTGCGGCGTTTCGTACGCCAAAGCAGTAATCGATGCCATTGGTTACTGCGGCGATTTGACCGCCGGCAATTTCGGTAACGGTACCGGTTTCATTGTGGATACCGTAGGCGACGGCACCTGTACCGGAACTGGTAGTGTTGCACTCTGCATAGATCTTGCCGCCGTAAATAGTACCGATAGAACCGTTATTATTATATATGCCGTATGCAGAGCAGGTGCCGGGACCGTCACTGATGGCGGTGATAGAGCCGCCGGTGATTGTTTTGACAGAAGCACTGCCTTGGTTACGGATGCCGATGGATTGACCTTCTTTGCCGTTGTTACAAGTGTACATTGTACCGCCGGAGATCAACTCAATCACGCCGCCTTTGCGATTGTTAATACACATAATGTTGTAGCCGGTGGTGGCATTATATTTGAGCGCAGAAATGGAGCCGCCGGAAATTTCGGTAACGGTGCCTTCGTTGATGATGCCGTAGCAGTAAGCCGCAGAAGTCTCGGTGTTGACTACTTGAATACTGCCCGATTTCATGGATAGAGATGCACCGGAATAGTTGAAAATGCCAGTGGGATAAGTGCCGCTGACTGTAGTAGCGACCGAGATTGCCGCACCGTCCAGCGTCAGCGTGCCGTAGTTGTGAACGGCTGCCTGCACGTCGCCGGCAGAAGTAGTAAACCCGATCTTGCCCCCGCCCACCGAGTCGATGATGGTCAGGGTACCGTTGTTGGTGACGGTGGCACTCAGCGTGTGACCTGCCAGGTCGAGGATCTTGTTCTCGCCCTCGCCAACGGTGATGGCTTCACTGCTGTCGGCGGCGAGCTTGACTGTCTCGGGATCTGCCGCAAAGCTGCCGAAGCTGAGCAGAGGCAGAAGCATCGCCAGAGACAGGATCAGTGCCAGTGCGCGACGCGCCTTTGAATGGTGGATCTGTTTCATAAAATACTCCTTTTCGTGAAACACGTAGAATTTTCCGCGGACTTGATGAAAAATACACGGAATCGTTTAGATAATAATAGCAGATTTTCGTCAATCTGTCAATAGGGGAACAGCGATTTGTCAATAATAGGCAATGTTCCCTGCGCAGACGGGTACTTCGCCCGCATCAAGTGTGCAAAAATGCAAACAGACCCGTTGCAAGCGGGTCTGTGAAGGGTTTATATTACTGTACGTGGCAAGCGGCATCGCTGATTTTCTTCTGCCATTCTTCGGGATCGTTGACCGTAAATTGTACGGAGCCGCCGTCGGCAAGCGTCAGCTGCAGCTTTGGCCGGAACGCGCTTTTGAATGGTGTAACGGCGGCAATGTCGCTCAGCAGGAAGGTGCGGGTGTATTGCAGCTGCTTTTTGCGGGTAGCGGTAAAGATCAGTGCCTTGTCGGTGAGAATAAACCAACCGGGAACGGCAGGGGTGCCTACCAGATTGGCGGGAATATCGCAGATCACGGCGGTCGCCGCTTCGGGAATTAACTGCGAGAGGGCAAACGAACGCCGTTTTTTGAGCGCGAAGTAGAGAAACACACCGAACAACGGGCCTGTCAAAAGGCTGATTCCGAATCGGGAAAGGATCCGCGGCGCCCAATGTTCCGCGTGTGAGAAATAGATCATATTTTGTAAATTGTCAATAACGAATACCAAAGTGTATCCGAGCGCAAAGGAAATTCCGTATACGATCGCCATTTTGACGCTGAATTTTTTAAGGTTCATAGAATTGCTCCAATCTGTACGTTTGGTAATATTATAGCGTACGATCAGCGGTTTGTCAAGAAAAAACGACAAATCCATCGGAAGGGATTTGTCGTTTTTGGATAATTGCTTATTCAGCGTCGTCTTCCTCAACCTCGGGCTCGGACAGAGCACGGATGGAGAGGGAAACCTTCTGCTTCTCTTCGTCGATGCCGATGATCTTGGCGTCCACAACGTCGCCTACGGAAACGACCTCGGCAGGTGCGCCCACTCTCTTATCAGCCAGCTGAGAGATGTGGATCAGACCGTCCACGTTGGGTACGATCTCTGCAAATGCACCGAAGGGAGTCAGATTGACGATCTTGACGGATGCAACGTCGCCCACAGCGTACTTGCTCATGAAGATGTTCCAGGGGTTGGTCTCCTCGGTCTTGTAGCCCAGGGAGATACGCTTCTTCTCAGCGTCGAAGCCCTTGACGAATACGGTCAGGGTGTCGCCTACGGAAACGACCTCTGCGGGATTCTTGATGCGACCCCAAGACAGCTCGGTAATATGTACCATGCCGTCAACGCCGCCCAGGTCTACGAATGCGCCGTAGGAAGTCAGAGACTTAACGGCACCGGTAAACTGCTGGCCAACCTCAAGGTTCTCCCAGAACTTCGCGATGGCTTCCTTGCGCTCCTTGCGGAGAACGGTCTTGATGGAAGCGACCGCACGGTTTCTGCCCTCGCTGATCTCCATGATCACGCACTTCTGGGTAGTGCCCACCAGTGCCTTCATGTCGCCGTCCTTGGGAACGCCGGTCTGAGATGCGGGAACGAATACCTTTACCGCGCCAATGGCAAGCATAACGCCGCCCTTGATGACCTCGGTAACCTTGCCTTCGAGAACCTCACCGGTCTCGGCGGCTTCGACGATCTTCTTCCAATCGCCGATGCGCTCAATGCGCTTGCGGGACAGACCTGCAACGCCCTCGATGTCGCTGACGCGGACAACGAACGCCTCGATCTCGTCGCCTACCTTAAATTCGGAGCCGGCCAGCTCTTCGGCGGGGATGATACCCGTTACGTTGGCGGAAAGGTCTACGTGCACTTCGGTGGACGAAATGGACGTGATTACACCCTTGACAATGTCTCCTGTATTTAAAGTTTTGAGTGAGCCTTCAAGCAGAGTTTCAAAATTTTCGGTGCTTTCGATGATTTCGCTCATAGTTTTTTCTACCTCCTCTATTATATCGCCCGGCGTCGATGCGCCTGCGGTAATACCAATGGTGTGAGCCGCCCGAACCTGTTTGGGGCTTAGCTCGGATGCGTCCTCGATGAGGACTGTGTTTGCGAGCGTGCGCCGTGCAACGGTGTAGAGTGCCCGCGTGTTGGAGGACTCTCTGCCGCCGATGACCACCATCAGATCCACCTCTTTGGAGAGCTGTTCTGCTTCGGTCTGGCGATTTTCGGTCGCTCCACATATTGTATCAAAAAAAATCGGATTTGTACAGTAGTTTTTGAAAAAAACTTGACATTTGTTCCATTCCGCCAATTTTTGAGTCGTTTGAGCCACGATTACGCAGCTTTTGTTGGTGAATTTGCACAAATCTGCTTCCTCGACGGAGGAAATGACCGACGCCTCGCCCGTAGCGTAGCTGACGATTCCTCTCACTTCGGGGTGGTCAGGGTCGCCCGAAACGATCAGGGTGCGGTCGGGAGAGCTTTCCCGTTCCACGATATTGTGGATCTTTTTGACGAAGGGACAGGTGCAATCCAATACCGAAAGGGAAGGATTATCAGCCGACATCATCATCAGCTCTTCCATAACCGACCGTCTGGTGCCGTGAGCGCGGATGACGATGGTAACCGGGCTTTGCTCGGTCGCGGTCGCCGCGATCTCGAAGACGGTTTCCTCTGAAAGCACCTGCACGCCTGCGGTCTCCAGCCGATCTACCACATGAGGATTGTGGATCAGCTTGCCCAGCGTATAAATACGGTGCTGTCGATCGTTCTCGTTGATCAGCAGTTGGACTGCCTCTACCGCCCGTCGGACACCGAAGCAAAAGCCGGCGTGACGTGCGATCTTAATTGCCATCGTTCTCCTCGGCGGCGGATGCCTTACGGGGATCGGGAACCGATTCGGGGATCATATCGGTGATCTTTCCGAAAATGTATTCGGATGCCCGTTGATATTCCGCGCCTCTGCCACCCGTAAAGCCCAGTTCCTCAAAGGTGATGGGCTTGCCGACGGTTACGTAAGTGCGGCGCAGGAGCTTGATCTTCCAGGACTTGGTGTAGATGCAGACCGGCAGAATGGTCGCCTTGGAATGATACGCGATCATACCGATCCCTCCTTTGACAGGAGTGGTGCGGGGATCAACGCCCGGATATCGGGTTCCCTGCGGATACAGACCGATCATTTCGCCATTCTCCAAGATCTGGAGGGTGTTTTTGATGGACGCGGCAGCGTTGGTGGCGACCTTGCGGTCTACGGGGAATGCGCCCAGCGCCTTGATCACCTGCTTGAGAACGGGTACCTTGAACAGCTCTGCCTTGGCAAAATAGCGCACCTGACGCTTCATGCAGGCACCCAGAATGATCACGTCGTGATCAGACAGGTGGTTGGCACAGACCACAACGGGACCCTCTGCGGGCTCATTATCCAATCCAGTGACCTTCACACGGTAGAATACGCGGAAAAATCCGCCCAGACATTTGCGGGCAACGGAGTAAAAGCTCATGACAGTCTCTCCTTGATGATATTCAGCGCGGCGGCGAAGGTTTCTTCAGGCTCCATCTCGGAATTGTTCAGCTCGATGGCATCGGCAGCCTTGATCAGCGGAGCGGCGGCACGGGTGGAGTCGGCACGGTCGCGCTCGATCATTGCGGCCAGCACCTCCTCGTAGGTGGTCTCCACGCCCTTTTCGACCAGCTCGGCATAGCGTCTGCGAGCCTTTGCCTCGGGGGAGCAGACCAGGAAGATCTTCACATCGGCATTCGGCAGGATCACCGTACCGATGTCTCTGCCGTCCATGATGACGTTATTCTTCTCTGCGATCTCCTTCTGGGTGGAGAGCAGGAAGGCTCTCACCGCAGGGATAGCGGAGACCTTGGAGGCGTACATGGAGATCTCGGGGGTACGGATGAGACCGCTCACGTCCTCTCCGCAAAGGAGAACGTGCTGTGCGCCGTCCTGATAGGTCAGCTCCAGCCGAATCTCGGGGAGCAGAGCGGCGACCGCCTCGGGATCGGAGGGATCCACATCCTTGCGGCGGACGAAGAGTCCGATGGAGCGATAGAGCGCTCCGGTATCAACGTAGACGTATTGCAGATAGGAAGCCAGATTTTTGGCGAGGGTACTTTTACCGGCACCGGAGGGACCGTCCAATGCAATCTGAAACATGAGAATTTTCCTTTCTCGGGAACAAATCCCTCCTGTAAATCGGGATTTGAATTGATCCGAGGAGGGAAGAACCATCTCAAACGCCGAAGTT
>JAFTOC010000045.1 GCA_017451585.1 Clostridia bacterium | reverse complement strand
TCTTGCGGGAATTGTTCGCACCCGCTCCCGGTAGGGGAGGGGCTTGCTCCTCCCGCCCATGCGGTTTGCACCAAGGTAACGGTCGGTGGGATCCACTCGATGCCGCCTGCGGCGGCGCGGCAGGAGCCGTAGTTGCGCGTTGCGCAACTACCGCCCTGCCCTACGGCGAAAACGGGGAACGATTCGCACCGACCAGCCCCGTGCTCCGCCTCTCACACCGAAAAAGAACCCCTTGCAGGGGTTCTTTCGGTTATCGTGCGTGCCGCTCACAGCCTCAACACTACCGCAGTATCGGGCGGGAGCGCCCCCGCCACGGGAGCGGTGGCAAACAGCGGCTCGCCGTCCAGCGCGCTGTCGCGCCAGCCGTCGTGGGAGCGGTTGACGGCAACGAGAATCCGCTCGTCCCCCCACCAACGCTCGAAGGCGAACACGCCCTCGGGCGTGTCCTCGCGGACGCGAAGATAGCCCTTCCCGAACAGCTCCCGATGCTCGGCGCGGAGCTTTCCGAGAGCGGCGTAATGGGCGACCAGCGTCTGCTCCTCTCGCCCCCAGGGATAGGGCATCCGATTGAAGGGATCGTGGTAGCCCTCCATCCCCGCCTCGTCACCGTAGTAGACGCAGGGGATGCCGGGCAGGGTAGCGACCAGCGTAAACGCCAGCTTCAACAGCGCAACGGCGCGCCGACGCAGGTCGTCAGGCATTCTTGCGGTGGCAAGAACGTCGTTGGGTCTGCCCTCCTCACCAATGCCGCCCAAAACGGTCAGCACCCGCTCGGTGTCGTGAGTGCCCAAAAAGTTCATGAGTAGGTCGCTGGTAGCCTTGGGATAGTGCGAATAGAGCCCCGCAGTGGCTTCGAAGAGCCTTTCGCGGCACCCGGTGCGGATGAAGTCGATGACGCCCTCCTTCAGGGGATAGTTCATCACCGCGTCCAGCCCGTGTCCACGGAAGTAGCGGCGGCGAGTACTGTAGGCGATCTTGTTGGAAGCGTCCTCCCAAACCTCGCCGTAGACCGCCGCATTCGGCTTCTCGGTGTGCGCGGCGTGGTAGATGTCCTCCAGCAGCGTCCGATCCAGCTCGTCGGCAACGTCCAGCCGCCAGCCGTCCGCCCCACGGCGGAGATAGTGACGGATCACGCCGTCCTCGCCGCAGATAAACTCACGGTAGTCGGGGTTCTTGGTGGTCACAGCAGGCAGGATCTCAATGCCCCACCAACAGCGGTAGCGGTCAGGATATTCTTCAAAATCGAACCAATCGTAGTAGGGCGACTCCTTGGACTGATACGCACCCGGCATCTCGTAGCGGCCGTTTCGGTTGAAGTAACGGCTGTCCGAGCCGGTGTGATTGAACACACCGTCCAGGATCACCTTGATTCCACGGCAGTGCGCCTCGGCAATGAGGTGATCGAAGGCGGCGTCGCCGCCGAACATCTCATCCACCTTTCGGTAGTCGCCGGTATCGTACTTGTGATTGGAATACGCCTCGAAAATAGGGGAGAGGTAGAGCACCGTCACGCCCAGCGAGGCGAGGTAGTCCAGCTTGTCGGCAACGCCCCAAAGGGTGCCGCCGAAGAAGAGATTGTTTGCCACAAACCCGCCCGGGCGGTCGGCAAACTGCGGAATCCCGCCGTACCAATCTTCTTCTAAAATGGCGTCCGCGCGCAGCGGCACGTCGCCGCCTCTCGCAAAGCGATCCACGAAGATGTGGTACATCATGCCGCCGGCGAAGCCGTTGGGCACAATGGCAGGGGCGCCTTCGACGTTGCTGTCGCCAACTTCGTAAACCGTCAGCTGGAACGCTGAATAGCCCCAATCTGCAGGCGCCACGACGGGCGCGTAGGAGTGGGGATTTTTCGATAGACGGCGATGACCTTTCGGAGAGGTAAAGCGAACGGTGTACCAGAAAAGCCCGCTGACCTCTCCCTCGGCGCAAATAGAGGCGAGAGAGAGGGTCAGGACGTAGCGATCGGAGACGTAGTCGCTCCCCGCCCAGGAAAAGGGGCAGCGGAGAGTGGCGCCGTCGTCGTCGCGGTAGATCTCCATCACGGGATCGGAGATCCCCTCCTCGCGGAGTGCGGTGAGGGTAAAGGTCAGCACCTCGCGGTTGTCGAATGCCCCGAACAGGTCAGCCTCGGGGGTATGGGTGGCGGTTTTAGTCAGTGTAATCATAGGTTTTTCTTGGGGGACTTCTTGTAAGAAATCCCCCAAACCCCTCAAGAACTTTTATAAGCAAAACGGCGCACCGTTTTGCGGGAATTATACCTCAAAAACCCACGAGCCCGCAAGTAGTTGCGGGCTTTTCAGAAGTTTTTGGGATCCAGCCCTTTTTTCAAAAAGGGCTGGTGGGGTGCAGGGGTGAAACCCCTGCTTAATTATTCTTCTCCAAAATGGGCTTGATGTGCCAGATATTCTCGGCGTAGTCGCGGATGGAGCGGTCGGCGGCGAAGACGCCGGCGGAAGCGATATTCATCAGCGACTTCTTTGCCCATGCGTCGCGGTCAGCGTAATCGGCAAGCAGACGGTCGTGCGCCTTGCAGTAGGAGTCAAAGTCAGCCAGACACATATAGGGGTCAGCAACGCCGGGACCCATCAAGAGGTAGTTGTAGAACTCGGTGAAGTTCACGCCGTTAAAGCCGACCTTCAGGTAGTCCACCGCACGGCGGAGCAGCTCGTTGGCGTTGTAATACTCGGAGGAGTGGTAGCCGCGGCGCCACAGATCGTCCACCTCGGGGGTGGTCAGACCGAAGATATAGATGTTGTCGGCACCCACAGCCTCGGCGATCTCCACGTTTGCACCGTCCAGGGTACCGATGGTGACGGCACCGTTGATCATCAGCTTCATGTTGCCGGTACCGGATGCCTCCTTGCCCGCCAGCGAGATCTGCTCGGACACGTCGGCGGCGGGGATCAGCACCTCTGCCATGGATACGCGGTAATCCTCGGCAAAGACCACCCGCATCTTCTCGCGGAGCTTGGGATCCTTCTCAATGTCAGCGGAGATGCAGTAGATCAGCTTGATGATCTGCTTTGCCATATAGTAGCCGGGCGCAGCCTTGGCACCGAAGATGAAGGTCTGGGGCATCATCTCCATGTCGGGATCATCCTTGAGCTGAACGTAGAGCGAGATGATCCGCAGGGTGTTTAAGAGCTGACGCTTATACTCGTGCATTCGCTTGATCTGCACGTCGAAGAGGGAAGCGGGATCGATTCCCACGCCGGTGCGGGACTTCAGCCAGTTGGAGAAGCGCACCTTGTTGTCCATCTTGATCTGGGACAGACGGTCGAGAGTCGCCTTGTCGTCGGCAAACTTCTTCAGATCCTGCAGCTTGTCGGGATTCTTGCGGTAGGCGGTGCCGATGGTCTCGTCCAACAGGTCACACAGCCCGGGATTGGAGTAGCACATCCAGCGGCGGTGTGCGATGCCGTTGGTGACGTTGGTGAACTTCTCGGGGGTGTAGTTGTAGAAGTCTGAGAAAATAGTCTTGGTCAGGATGTCGGAGTGGAGCTTCGACACGCCGTTGACGGTGTGAGAGCCCACGATGGACAGATTCGCCATCTTCACGCGGTTGTGAGAGATGATCGACATATGGGTGATGCGATCCCAGTCGCCGGGATAGCGGTTCCACAGATCCGCGCAGAAACGGCGGTTGATCTCGCAAACGATCTGATGCAGACGGGGGAGCTTGTAGCGGAAGAGATCCTCGTTCCAGGTCTCCAGCGCCTCGGGCAGGACGGTGTGGTTGGTGTAGGAGACCGTCTTGGTGACGATCGCCCAAGCGTCCTCCCAGGTGTAGGAGTAGGTGTCGATGAGGATGCGCATCAGCTCGGGCACCACCAGTGCGGGGTGAGTGTCGTTGATGTGGATGGACACCTTCTCGGCGAAGTTGTTCAGGTTGCCGTAGGAGCGCAGATGATCGGCGATGATCGACTGCAGGGAAGCGCAGACCAGGAAATACTGCTGAGACAGACGGAGCAGCTTGCCTTCCTCGTGGTTATCCGAAGGGTAGAGCACCTTGGAGATGATGGCAGCCTGATTCTGCTCCTCCATGGCGCGGAAATATTCACCCTGAGAGAAGAGATTCATGGAGAAATTGTTGACGGCGGTCGCCTTCCACAGACGCAGGGAGTTTACCGCCTCGCAGTCTGCACCCGAGATGAGGATGTCGTAGGGAACGGCCTGGATCTCGGTGTAGTTGGTGTGGACGATGTCGCACTTGCCGTCCACCCAGTTTTCGGTGATGTGACCGCCGAAGCGGACGGTGCAGGTTTTGTCGGTACGGGGCACCAGCCAGCTCTCGCCGGAGGGCATCCATACGTCGGGCAGCTCCATCTGATCGCCGTCTACGATCTTCTGCTTGAACAGACCGTACTCGTAGAGGATAGAGAAGCCGGTAGCCGAGTAGTTCTGGGAGGTCAGACCGTCCATAAAGCAGGCGGCAAGTCGTCCCAGACCGCCGTTGCCAAGGCCGGGATCGGCTTCCAGCTCGTAGAGCTCGTCAAGGTCGTAGCCCCAATCCTTCAGGATGGCGGCGTACTCCTTCTCAATGCCCAAATTGCCCAGATTGTTCTTCAGCTGTCTGCCGATGAGGAACTCCATGCAGAGGTAATAGACTCTCTTGCCTTCCTGTGCGGCGACGTTTTTCTTAAAGCGGGTGCGCTTGGCGGCGAGGATGTCCTTCACAGCCAGCAGGACGGCCTTGTAGACCTGATCCTTGTTCGCCTCGGCGGGAGTAGTGCCGAAATAGCGAGAGAGCTTCTGCTCAATGCCCGCCCGCAGTTCCTGCTCGCGACTGGGCTTTGCCGTCTTCACGGCGGTTTTTTTGGTGGTAGTTTTCATGATTTCCTTTCATTTTGGAACCCTTCTTACAAGAAGGGTTCCAAACCTCCCAAGAACTTTTGAGTAAATCATTCTTGGAGGCTTGGTCGTAGTATATTATTTAATTATAAAATTGACAAAAAAGAAGTACCCCAAGACCCTCCGAAAAAGCTCTTGGGGGGATTTTTGTATGAGCGGTCGGTAGACATTGTTCGCACCAACCCCGCCCTACGGTGAAAACGGGGACGCCCTGCACCGAGGTGGCGGTTGGCAGACATTGTTCGCACCAACCTTGTAGGGAACGGTCTTGTAAGGAGCGTAGCGACGGAATAGCGAAGCGTCCCGTCCCGCTCAAACGCCCTGCACCGAGGTAACGGTTGGCGAGAATTGCTCGCACCAACCCTGTAGGGGAGCGCATTGCGCTCCCGTCCGTGCGGTCTGCGCCGAGGTAACGGGTGGTGCATCTCGTTCGATGCCGCCTACGGCGGCGCGGAACGGTCAAGACCGTTCCCTACAACGGATTGCGGCAATTGTTCGCACACGTCCCGTAGGGGAGGGGCTTGCTCCTCCCGCACCGAACGGTTCGCACGGAGGCAACGGTCGATGGGAATCGCCCGTCTCATGCGGTCTGCACATTCCCGCAAAATTGCGTCGCAATTTTGCTTTTAGAAAAGTTTTGAGGGGCTTGGGGGACTTTTTCAAAAGTCCCCCAAATTAAAATTCATCACATTCCCCGATACAGATCGGCGTACTTCTCAGCCGATGCGTTCCAGGAGAAATCGGCGGTGATGACGTTTCTCAGCAGCTTCTTACGGGTGGCGTCGTCCTGCCACAGCCCGATGGCGCGGCGGATGGCGTCCAGCATATCGTGGGCGTTGTAGGAGTAGAAGGTCACGCCGTTGCCCTCACCGGTTTCGGGATTGTAGGGCTTGATGGTGTCGTACAGACCGCCGGTCTCGCGCACCACGGGGATCGCCGCGTAGCGGGAGGCGATCATCTGAGACAGACCGCAGGGCTCCGACTTGGAGGGCATCAGGAAGATGTCGGCGGCGGCGTAGATCTGCTTGGACAGCTTCTTGTCGAAGCGGATCAGCGCCCGCACTTTGTCGGGATAACGGCTCTCCAGCCAGCGGAAGAAGTTTTCGAACTCCTCGTTGCCGGTGCCCAGCACCACCAGCTGCACGTCATCGCCCAATACCTGATCGATCACGTGCTTCACCAGATCCACACCCTTGTGGGAGACGAGACGGGTGATCATAGCGATCATAGGCGTCCCCTCGCTGACAGGCAGACCCAGCTCTGCCTGCAGAGCGGTCTTGTTAGCCAGCTTGTTGGTGAACAGACGGTACTTCGCACCGAACTTGGGGCCGATCATGTCGGGATCGTTCATGGGATCGTAGTAGGAAACGTCAATGCCGTTGACGATGCCGCAGGACTTGTAAGCGTTCTCGGCAATGATGCCGTCCAGCCCCGACGCATAGTAGGGCGTGCGCAGTTCCTCGCTGTAACGCTGGCTGACGGTGGTCAGGCGGTCGCAGGCAACGATGGCGCCCTTGGTCAGGTTCACACAGCCGTCGAACTCCATCAGCGACAGAGTGCTGTCGGGCAGAGCAAAGACCTCACCCAGAATATCCTTGCCGTAAATACCCTGATACTCGATATTATGGATCGTGTAGACCGTTTTGATGTTGTATTGAGGATATTTCACCTTGGAATAGATGACGGTCAGCGCCGACTGCCAGTCGTTGGCGTGGAGGATGTCGGGAATAAAGCCGATCCGCTCCATCATTTCCATTACCGCCATCGAGAAGTAAGCGTACCGCTCGCCGTCGTCGTACTCGCCGTAAAGGCGGGAACGCTTGAAGTAGTATTCGTTGTCGATGAAATAGACGGTGACGCCGTCTTTTTCCAGCGACCAAACGCCGCAGTATTGGCAACGCCAAGCCAGCTGAACGGTGAACTCAGCCACCTTGACCATCTTCTCTCGCCAAGCAGGGGAGATCTTGCCGTGGAGGGGCATGACCATCCGCACGTCGTCCTCGGGAGAGTAAGCCTTCAGCGCGGCGGGGAGGGAGCCCAGCACGTCGCCCAGACCGCCGGTGGAAGCAAAAGGCAGCGCTTCGCCGCCTACGTATAAAATCTTCATGTAATAATCTCCTTTTGATAGAATTGAAAAGGATAACCGTGGACGATCTGTCTGTAAAAAGATAGACCTATCCACGGTTATTATATCACGGAAAAGAAGGTTTGTCAATCGGAATATGTCACAAATCAAGGGAAAGATAGGAAAATGCAATGTTAAATTTTTAACAAAGACAAGCAGCAATACGCCGTTGTTCGCACAGAGTTGGAATCGGCAGGAATTGTTCACACCGTCTCCGTAGGGGAGCGCATCGCGCTCCCGCTCGAGCGGTCTGCATCAAGGTGACGGTCGGCGGTTGGTGTCCGTACCAACCTCGTAGGGGACGACGCCCTCGGCGTCCCGTCCGAACGACCTGCACAGAGATGCGGTCAGCGCGTCCCGTTGGAGCGATTCCCTCCAACATCTCCCACGTAAAAAGCAGACGCCGAAGCGTCTGCTTTTTATAGATGAATTAGTTCTGATAGCTTCTCTTCTTGGAAACTGCCAAAGCGATTGCAGCCATTGCAACTGCGGAGATTGCGATCATCACGGTGATAGCGTCGCCGGTCTTAGGAGGATTCTCCTCGTTGGTGCCGGGGTTAGGTTCAGACTTGGGAATGGTGGTACCGGATTCTACGGTCTCGCCGCAATCTTCGCAAATCTTGTCGCCGGTGTAGCCGTCCTCGGTCTCGGTAGCTTCCTTAGCGTTCTCGACCTTGGTGTTGGTATGAGGGCAAACGTAGCCGGTAGCGTTGTCAACCAGCGCGAAGTTAGCGGTAACACCTTCCTTAAGAGAAATGTGAGTTGCGTCATTGGCACCTGCGTAGGTAGTAGCGGTCACTTCGTTGGTGCTGTTGATGGTGGTGTTGGTGATGTCCAGCTTGGTAATGGAAATGGTATCACCGTCCACATCGCCCATACGGCCGATCACGAGACCAACCTTGGCGTCGGCATCGGTTGCGTTCACTACAACGTTCTTGGTTGCAATGGCAATGTCGGGACCTCTCCAGTCCTGCCAGGTTTTTTCGCCGTATGCGAGACCCCCTGCGCCGGGACCGTTCAGCTCGATGGTGACATTTTCGAAATCAACATTGTTGACATAAGCGCGGTCAGCTCTGCCGATTACACCGCCAACCATTGCCCAAGGATTGTAGCCCTTGTCGTTCGTGGGGCAGTTAACCACCAGCTTGCAGTCCTTGATCTTTACGTTGAGAATTTCAACGTAGTTGGGCGCATTGTCGATCAAGAGTCCCACGTTGCCGTGATCGGTAAGGGTAACCTCGCGAATGAGACCGGAAACGGTATGTCCCTGGAAGTCGAGCTGGAGATCACGGACCTGATTGGTGATTACAACATCCTCTGCATTGTAGCCGGTGAAATCCAGGTCTACATTGACCTTGTGGTCAGCATTGTTGGTGTAGGTGCCGGCGTCGACCGCCTTGGCAAACTCTACGTATTCCTCCACGGAATCGATGGAAGTATAGTCGGGAGCAGCATCTGCAAATACGCCCGCAAGGGGAGCCATAGAAGCAAACATTGCGGTAACCAACGCGGTAGAAAGAATTTTCTTCATAATAAATTTCCTCCTGAAATCATAGGGGTGCGGAGCGACTAGACCGCTTCGCCCTTTCTGTGCTTATTTTACCGAATTATTTACAATTTGTCAATAACTTTTCGTACTTTTTACCGTGCGGAAATGCAAAAACGGCAATTTGTACAATTGGGAGTGCCGATTTTCGGCAATTCCGACGAATCCCCAATTACCGTTGTTGCGGCAATTTTGGATGCGTTGCAATTTCCTCGGAAAAAACAAGGAAGACGGCGTCGCCGTCTTCCTGTAAAGTCGCATCTCCCGCCCCTTGTCAAGAGGGCGCGGGAGATTTTATCCCGTAATATAATACAATCCCCCGCCGATAACGCCGCAGGCCAGCATCACCAGAATGGGGCTGGGCTTCAGCAGGCGCAGGAAGAGCAGCGCGGCGGCAAACAGCACCACTGCAATGGGATCCAGCCCGGCCACCGTGCCGCCAAAGAACGCTTGCAACACCAGCGTCACCGCCGCCGAGGCGATGAGTGCCACCACCACGGGACGGGTAGTGGAGAGCAGGTTCTGCATCACGTCCAGCTTGCGGAATTTGCTGTACAGCACCGCAAGGAGCGCGACCAGGATCAGCGAAGGCGCAATACACCCCAGCGTGGCGACGATCGCTCCGGGAACCCCCGCCAATCGGATCCCCACGAAGGTAGCGGAGTTGACCGCGATGGGACCGGGAGTCATTTCGGCGATGGTCACCAGATCGGTGAACTCCGCGACGCTGAGCCAGCCGTTGGCGTCTACCACCTGCGCCTCGATCAGCGGGATAGCGGCGTACCCGCCCCCGATGCTGAAGAGCCCTATTTGAAAGAAGCAGAAGAATAGTTCCAAAAGTTCCATAGTCGTGATTCCTTCGGTTCGACCGATCGGCGTCGGTCGGGTCAGACGCGTCGGGGCGTCCTTGAGCAGTGTCCTCTATCGGTCATCCGGACGGTGCCCTTCTTCGGTTATCCTTGAGCGGTGCCCCCTCTGTCGTCCTGAGCTGTGCCCCGATTCATTTCATTTTCTTCCTTAAAAATCCCATCGCGATCCCCAGCAGAGCGGCGGCGAGGATCAGAAGGATCACACTGACGTTCAGAAAGTAGACCAGCACGAACGTCACCAACATCAGAACGATGGAGAGCACGCTGCGGGTCTTGACCATCTTTCCCGACAGATCCAGCACCACGTCACAGATCACGGCGGCAACGCCCGCCTGCATTCCGCGCAGTACCGCCTGCACGGCAGGGCTGTCCCGGAAGGCACCGTAGAAGAAGGAGATCACGGACAGGATGATCAGCGGCGGCAGAACGGTAGCCACCACCGACACCGCCACTCCCAAAAATCCCGCCAAACGGTAGCCGGTCAGGATCGCCGCGTTCACGGCGATGGCACCGGGGGAGGACTGCGCCAGCGCGGTCATGTCCAGCATCTCCTCCTCGGAGAGCCAGCCGTACTGATCCACGTACTTTTTCTTCATCAGCGAGACGATGACGAACCCACCCCCGAAGGTGAAGGTGCTGATGTAGAGCATGGTGTAAAACATCCGCCACAGACGGGCAGGGCGGCTCATTGACCGCCCTCGGAATCGGAACGGAGTGCCGTACCGCAAACGCCGCAAACGCAAAAGCGCGCGGGCATCTGCTCGCCGCAGGCGGGACAGATCACGGTCTTGCCGCCGTCAGCAGGGCGCGAGGCGACCGCGTCGGGCGTGTCGAAAAGAGCGGCGGCGGTAAATTTGCCGGACTCCTGCCCGCCCGCTTGTGCGGAGGGCTCTCCCGACTCCAGTGCCTTGCGGCTCTTGGCGTGGTGAGCGGCGATGATCTGCCGCAGACGCCGTTGCTCTTTGGAAGAGAGCATCCCGCCCTTGCAGAACCGTTTGACGTAAGGAACCAACTGATTGCCGGTCATCACGTTCTCGGCGTAGAGATCGTCAGCGCCCGCATGGTCGTCGGAGAGAACGATGATGTTGATGACGGGACAGGAGATGCCCGCCCGCACTAAGAGCCCGTTGACCACGGCGGTGTACTGTCTGCCTTCGACGAAGCGGTTGGGGATCTTCACCATTTCGCCGTCCTGCCAGTAGGTCCAATCGCCGGTAGAGGGGGTAGAGAAGTGCCCCGGGCGGTCGTCCACGGTCAAAATCAGCACGCCGCCTCCGCCGATGACGATCAGATCGGCGCGGGGAGGCGCACCGCGGTGGTCGGACAGCAGGCAGGGATTGCGAAGGATGCGCCATTTCCCGCCGGGGAGATAGTGACGCAGCAGCGCGCAAACGAAGCGCAGATCCCGTCCGCGTCCCCCGTAGAGCTTCGCCACCGCCATGGCACGGCGCAACCCCAGCGCCAGCACGACGCAAAGAGCCAGCGCCACCGGAATGGCAACGCTCACAACGATGTAGAGAATTTTGTCGTTCATAAAGTCCTCCCGGGCAAATCCCGCCGTAAATCGGGCAAAAGCCCGAAAAATAAGTCTGCACAATTGTTATAATACTATTATAATACATCCCCGCTCCTTTGTCAACTTTTTTCGGCTGCTCCCGACGCTCCCTTTTGTGAACTTTTTGCAAATCCCTGCCCGTTTCCACGGAACGCCCGTCCAAGCGATCTGCACAGAGGTGACGGTCGGCGGTAATTGTTCGCACCAACCCGGTAGGGGACGGCGCCCTCGACGTCCCGCCCGTGCCCAACCCCGTAGGGGCGATTCACGAATCGCCCGCTTGAATCGGCTTCACCCGTGGGGGGAAGTTTGCGCCCCGCCCGAACGCCCTGTACAGAGATGCGGTCGGTGGGATCCGCTCGATGCCGCCTGCGGCGGCGCGGACGCGCAATGCGCGCCCCTACAACGTCTTGCGGGAATTGTTCGCACCCGCTCCCGGTAGGGGAGGGGCTTGCTCCTCCCGCCCGTGCGGTCTGCACAGAGGTGACGGTCGGTGGGAATCGTTTGGAACGCGGGCTCCCTCCGTCATTTGCTTCGCAAATGCCACCTCCCTCCCGGAGGGAGGCTTGGTTTGTTCGCACCAACCCCGTAGGGGACGGCGACTCGACGTCCCGCCCGAACGCTGTTTTCGTAAAATAAATTTACAAAAAACGCCGATTGTTCACACCGTGTTCAGAAAAACCTGCTATAATGGCTCTAACTTACCGAAAGGACGGAAATATTTATGAATCTCAAGAAAATCGCCACCTCTCTGCTGGCAGGTCTGCTGGCAGTTACCTGCGTCCTGCCGCTGGCATCCTGCTCCAATTCAGCCGATTCCTCCGGCACCACCGCACAGCAGGGCAACAACGAAAACAGCGACAACGAAGTCGTTACCGCCGGCGAGGTGAAGGTCAAGGTGCTGAAAATGGGCAGAGCACTGGCTGCAGTCATCCGTACCGAGACCGCAACCGTGGTCATCGATACCGGCGACGAAGAGCACGCCTCCGACGTAGCTACCTATCTTGCCGAAAAGGGCATCACCACCGTAGACGCGCTGATCCTCACCAACTATTCCAAGAAGTGCATCGGCGGCGTTCCCCAGCTGCTCAAGTCGGGCATCACCGTGAAGGCAGTGTACGGCGGCACCTACGCCAAGGACAGCAACGCCTACACCCTGTTCTCCAACGCAATGGCAAGCTATAAGCTGACCACCACCACCGTCGGCACTCAGCAGACCCTTACCTTCGGTGACGTGACCCTGACCCTCTATCCTCCCACCAAGAACTACTCCACCCTGGACGATGAGAACGACGAGGGCAACTCCATGGCAGTGGTTGCCGCTTACGGCAGCAACAAGATGCTGTTCACCAGCCGCGTTGCAGGCGAACGTATGGGCGAGCTGACCACCCAGCTTTCGGGCGTTGACGTAGACTGTCTGGTGGTTCCCAACTTCGGTGCCTACGACGATAATCTGGCAGCTCTGCTCTCCGCCGTCAAGGCAGAGTACGCCGTGATCGTAGCCTCCAACAGCAATCCTCCCGCCGATCTGACGCTGAGCGCACTGACTGCCGCAGGCATCACCACCGAAAAGACCTTCGTGACCCGCGACGGCTCCATCGAGATCTCCGCCGACGGCACCACCTTCTCTATCAAGCAGTAATCGGCTCTCCGAAGCCGATCCAAAAGCCCGACGAGCGCTCGTCGGGCTTTCTGCTTATGAACGCCTATCCGTTCTGCCTCGGCTCGTCCGGGATTTCCTTGACGGTGAACCATTGCATAGTGGAAGGCTCGAAATACACCGATTTCATCTGTCCGCTGACGATGATGATGTACTTTACGGGCGCAATGCAGGACACTCCGAAGGGATGGTGCTTGCCCCGATGCATCACCCGATCAATCTGATACCGCTGATCCCCCAGCAGTAACGCCCTTGGAAAGACCGATCCGTCGGTCAAAAACTGTGCTTCTACTCCTACCGGTATTTTTTTGTAAGTCATACTATCGCTCCTTTTACCTTGATCCATATAAGCTTCGCGTTCGTTTTACCGAATTGTCTGTAAAGGCAAATGCAACGAACCCCCATTCCTTCCGACTCATTCGGTAACCTGTTCTATAAAGGATTACCCGAACATTAGTTCGGTAATCCTATTATAGAACAGGTCAAGGTATTTGTCAATAGGAAAAAGGTATTATTTTGTATTAACTTTTTCCTGTCTACTGAAAAGACAAGATAAATAAAGTGCCGGAAAGGGTCTTTGACGGCATCATTCGGAGAGATCACTCGACGATTCTCTGCGCCGTATACAAAACCGTGGCAGGATTCCCGTTGGTGGAAATGCTGCCGATATGACCGTTTCGGTAGGGATCGGTGTCAAAGCTCCGCTGTTTATTGGATTTTCGCAAGATGTATCTATTGTGTGAATATTTCACAAATCCTGTTGACAAGGAAATGGGAATTGTGTATAATATGATTGGAAAGAAACCATCATCCCCGAAAGGCAGGAATATACATATGGACAAGACCTGTATCGTGATCAACCGTCAATACGCCAGCGGCGGCAGAGAGATCGCCCGCATTCTGTCGGAGCGGCTCTCCATTCCTTTTTACGACGGCAGACTTTTGCAGATGGCAGCCGAGGAATACGGGCTGAGCCACGGTGTGCTGAAGGATTATGACGAAAAGAAAATGGGCAGTCTTCTTTACTCAGTGGCGGTCTCCGCGGGAGCAGGCTCCAATCAGCAGATGCTTCCCTACGCCATCTTCCAAGCCCAGTCCGAGACCATCCGCCGTCTGGCGGACGCGGGTCCCTGCATCCTGATCGGACGCTGTGCCGATTACGTGCTCAGAGATCATTGCAAATTCCTGAACGTCTTTATCTACGCTACCTCGATGGACGCGCGGGTGAAGCGGGCGGTGGAGGTGGACGGCGTTACCGAAAAGGACGCCATCTCCTACATCACCAAGAAGGATCGCCAGCGCAAGGAGCATTACAATTTCCACACCGACAAGCAGTGGGGCAAGATGACCGAATACGACCTCTGCCTCAACAGCTCCGCCATCGGCTACGAGGCCTGTGCCGACGCGATCATCGATGCGCTGAAGGGGATCTAATAAGGGGCGGTAGAAATCCTTCGCTCCAACGGAAAAGGACGGCTTTCGCCGTCCTTTTTGAGTGTCGAAAAAGTCCAATCAGAAATAAGGTATTGCAGATTTGCACAAACGGAAAGGCCTCCTCCGTAGATCCCGACCAAGTCGGGCGGGGGGAGGATTTCGCATACTAACATGAACAGTCATTTTCAGTATTTTATATAACCGTTAGTTTCGCAGGCTCCCTCAGTCTCGCAGCCGCTGTAAGCTGCTGCTCGACAGCTCCCTCTCGGAGGGAGCCTTGGGTTTGTACAAGCTTGTGCATTATGCCAACATTGCCTTTGGAAGATGGTTTTTCCGACAGATTGAAAGGACGGCTTTCGCCGTCCTTTTTTCATTCATAAAAGACTTCGTCGATCACGCCTCCGAACGCCAGGCGGTCGCCGTCGTAGAAGACGGCAGACTGTCCCGGGGCGGGGGTGCGGACGGGGGGATCGAACTCCACCGTGGCGGTCTCGCCGTCGAAGCGGATGGTGGCGGGGACGGGGGGCGCGGCGTAGCGGATCTTCACCGCGCGGCGCAGCTCGCCCTCGGTACGGGGGGCGTCGCCCACGAAATTCAGATCGGTGAGGGTGATGCGGCGGGCAAAGGTGTCCTCGGCAAATTGCAGGGTGACCGTGTGCTCGGCGGGATCGATTTTTGTGACGAAAGCGGGTTTTCCCAGTGCGATGCCCAGCCCTTTGCGCTGTCCGACGGTATAATACTGGATGCCCTGATGCTTGCCCAGCACCTTGCCGTCGGCGTCCACGAAGTTGCCCGACAGATCCTCCCCGATGTGGGCGGCAAGATAGTCGCGGCAGGTCATCCCCTCGGGAATAAAGCAGGTGTCCTGGCTCTCCCCCGCAGAGGCGGCGGTGAGCCCCAGCGCGGCGGCTTCTGCCCGCAGGTCGGACTTCAGACGGTCGGATAGGGGCGTGTGGAGCATCGAAAGCTGCTCCTGGGTCATGCGCCAGAGCATATAGGTCTGATCCTTCCGTCGGTCGGCGGCAAGGGTGGGGGCGAAGCGACCGTTATCGCCCTGCTCGATCCTGCAATAATGCCCGGTAGCGTAGCCGTCGAAGCCGTTGTCCGTGGCGTAGCGGTAGAGGGTGTCCATCTTCACGTTGCGGTTGCAGACCGTGCAGGGAGAGGGCGTGCGCCCGCGACGGTATTCGGCAAGAAAGTCGGCAATGACGATCTGCGAGAATCGCTCTCTGCAGTCGATGACATGAAGCGGGATGCCCACCTCGCGGGCGGCGGTCCCCGCCTCTGCAGGGGAGGAGTGATCGGTCATGAGTAGTACCGCTCCCTCCACCGTGTGTCCCGCATCCATCAATATCCGTGCCGCAGAGACGCTGTCCAGCCCTCCGCTGAGTCCAAGTAGAATACGCATATATGATTGCAGAACCCTTCTTGAAAGAAGGGTTCCGCACCTCCCAAGAACTTTTTATAAAATGCCCGACGAATACTCGTCGGGCGCGATTAATCATTATTTTTCCCCAAAAATTGCATGGAATGTGACTCTTATATAAAATGTGTTTCGGTCGGCAAGTATTTGCCGACCTCAATAAAAGTTTTTGGGGGTTCAAGGGGACTTTTTTCAAAAAGTCCCCTTGATTAAAATCTTACTTTACAATCGTACCCTTGCAAGCACCGAAGGCGCAGGCGGCGTTTGCTTCGTCGGTGTCGATGTGCATTGCCAGCGCGTAGGTGGGGGAGACGCGGACGACCACGTCACCGAAGATCAGGGGACGGGCGGTGTCCAGCTTCACCGAAACGATGTCCTTGTCGGCAACGCCGAATGCCTCGGCGTCGGCGGGGGTCATGTGGATGTGGCGCTTGGCGATCAGCACGCCCTGGGCAAGATCCACCTCGCCTGCGGGGCCTACCAGCTTGATGCCGGGAGTGCCGGCAACGTCGCCGCTCTCGCGGACGGGAACGTCCTTCAGACCCAGGGTGCGGGCGTCGGTGAAGGACAGCTCTACCTGGGTGTCCTTACGGGCGGGGCCGAGGACGGAGACCATCAGACTACCCTTGGGGCCGACCAGCTGTACCTTCTCCTCGCAAGCGAACTGACCGGGCTGGGACAGATCCTTTTTATTATGGAGCGTGGCACCTGCGCCGAAGAGCGCTTCGATATGTGCGGGCGTCAGATGAATGTGACGGGCAGAAGTTTCAACGATAAAATCCATTTGTAAATCCTCCGATTTCTATGAATAGTA
Organism: Clostridia bacterium; assembly: GCA_017451585.1. GTDB lineage: Bacteria > Bacillota > Clostridia > Oscillospirales > CAG-272 > CAKSQF01. Next base: position 1,509 of record JAFTOC010000045.1, on the reverse strand, counting down.
CGGCAAATTTCAGTCATACTGAGTTTGTACCTTATATTATAGCACGAAAATTTGCAAAAGTAAATAGGAGGCACCATGTTTTTGAAGGAAAATCTTGAAAATTGTGCGGGGGGCACGCCCGATGCGGAGAATTGCGGCAACGAGACGAAGCCTGAGGATTGCGGCGGCGTTGTGGTGAAGGCGGGTGGGACGGCGATCCGCTGTGTTGCCATCATCGGGCAGGTGGAGGGGCATTCGATCCTGCCCGAGACCCAGAAGACCACCAAATACGAGCATCTGCTCCCGCTTTTGGTAGACGTGGAGGAGGACGATCGGGTGGAGGGCATCCTCTTTTTGCTGAACACGGTGGGGGGAGACGTGGAGGCGGGGTTTGCCATTGCCGAGTTGATCGCCTCCATGAAGAAGCCCACCGTCTCGCTGGTGCTGGGCGGCGGGCACTCCATCGGCGTGCCGCTGGCGGTGTCGGCCAAGCGATCGTTCATCGTACCCTCTGCGACGATGACGGTGCATCCCGTGCGCATCAGCGGCACGCTGATCGGTGCACCTCAGACCTATCGCTATTTCTCGCGGATGCAGAACCGCATCACCGATTTCGTGGTGGCTCACTCCAAGGTGACGGCGGACCAGTTTAACGGGATGCTGATGCGCACTGAGGAGATGGCCACCGACGTGGGCTCCATTCTCGAGGGCAGGGAAGCGGTGGACGCGGGGCTCATCGACGAGGTGGGCGGTCTTTCGGAGGCGATCGCCGCGCTGAAAGCGGAAATTGCCAAGGGCAAATGAGAGGCATAGCAATCGAGTGGGAGACGGAGCTGGTGGGAATTGTTTGACCCTCTCACCCGCTGTCGCGGGAGCTCTCCCGGAGGGAGAGCCTATCCGTACACAACCTCCGTAGGGGACGGCGCCCTCGTAAGGAGCGTAGCGACGGAATAGCGGAGCGTCCGTCCCGTTCGTGCGGTCTGCACAGAGATGCGGTCGGTGCAGACGGTGATCACCTCATCCGTCGCCTACGGCGACACCTTCCCCTCAAGGGGAAGGCGTGGGTACGGCGGTAATTGTCCGCACCGTCTCCGTAGGGGCGATTCACGAATCGCCCGCCTGAATCGGTTTCACCCGTGGGGGGACGTTTGCGCGTCCGTTCGAACGACCTGCACCGAGGTGCGGTCGGTGCATCTCGTTCGGAACGCGGGCTCCCTCCGTCATTTGCTTCGCAAATGCCACCTCCCTCCCGGAGGGAGGCTTGGTTTGTTCGCACAGTCTCCATAGGGGCGTCGCAGTTGCGAAGCAACTGCCGTGCGCTCCCGTCCATGCGCCCTACACGGAGATAAAATCAGCGCGCACCGCCCCGTATTTGCCGCTCGCAACAAAAAAACGACCCTTTCGGGTCGTTTCAGACTGAAGACAAAAGGGAGTTTCGTATCAAGCGAAGCTCCTTTTTTCATGCGATTTAAGCAAACGAAGTTTTGCAGTGAAACAAATTGAGAAAAAATGCAAAAAACGCTGACGATT
>JAFTOC010000044.1 GCA_017451585.1 Clostridia bacterium | reverse complement strand
TTCGTTGGTCAGGTTTACGTTCTGACTGAAAAAGAGGGTGGTCGTCAGAAGCACTTCTTCTCCGGCTACAGACCTCAGTTCTACTTCAGAACTACCGACGTTACCGGTGTTATCAACCTGCCCGATGGCGTTGAGATGTGCCGTCCCGGCGACAACGTTTCTATGAACGTTGAGCTGATCACTCCTATCGCTATGGAGCAGAACCTGCGTTTCGCTATCCGTGAGGGTGGTCGTACCGTTGGTTCCGGCGTTGTAGCTGAAATCGTTGAATAATTGATTCATATGAACCGTGGGTAGGGCGATTGCCCTACCCACTTTTCAATACTTGCATATTCTAAAGTAACTGAATATCTTTGGGGATTGGTGAAATTCCATACCGGTGGTACAGCCCACGAACGCGGATAAATGTTCGCGCCGAGCGAGTGAAATTCTTGCGCCGACGGTCAAAGTCCGGATGAGAGAAGATAAAAATACAGTCGGTTTGTTTTTCTGTACGGCAGGGAAGAGATCGTCTGCGATCCCGACATCCGTCGGGCTTTTTTATCTTAATTTTATAAAGCCCTGACAATAGAAAGGATCCTACTATGTCAACTATTACTGCAAGACGAAAAATACACCTGCGGATTTGGCGGATCGCTATGACTGCACTTCTGTCGGCACTGGCGACGGTGCTGATGATGCTCTCCTTCAGCGTACCCTTTATGCCTTCCTTTATTAAACTGGACTTTTCCGAGTTGCCTGCACTGCTTGCCTCTTTCAGCTTGGGACCGATTTCGGGCGTTGCGGTATGTCTGATCAAAAATCTGATCAATCTTCCGCTAACCACTACCGGCGGCGTTGGCGAATTGGCTAATTTCCTGATGGGAGTGACCTTCGTTCTGCCTGCGGGTTTGATCTACCGCTATCGCAAGACTCGGCTCGGCGCGCTGATCGCCAGCGGATCGGGTGCGCTGGCGATGGCTCTCTGCAGCTTACCGCTTAACTACTTCGTCAGCTATCCCGCGTACACGAAATTTTTGCCCATTGACGCGATCGTCGGGATGTATCAGGCGCTCCTGCCATCTATGGATGGATTGCTGATGTGCCTCGTCACCTTCAATATGCCCTTCACGCTGCTAAAGGGATTGCTGGACGTTTTGCTTTGCTTTTTGATCTATAAGCCGCTTTCGCCGCTGTTGCAGGGAAAGTTTATCCAAAATCGCGGCTAACCATTAAGTTTTTGTAAATTCAGGGGAAATGCTATTGCAGTTTCCCGTAAAATCTGATAAAATAACTCATAATCCTGTAGATTCTTGCGAATCCCGGTGTATTACAGAATCATCACACGAAGGAAATCTGAAAAATGAAGAACAATAGAAATATCGTATTGAAAGCGATCCTGTGGATCGTCCAAGGATGTATCGTCGGAATCGGAGCAATCCTGCCCGGTGTCAGCGGCGGAACGCTCTGTTATGCGTTTGGAATTTACGATCCTCTGATCGAAGTGCTGTCTAACCCCTTGAAAGGAATCAAGAAATATTGGCAGCTTTTGATTTTTGTCTGTATTGGCTGTGCGGCAGGATTCGTCTGCTTTGCCGGAGTTACCAATTGGTTGCTTAACTGGAATGAGTCGGTGGTCATGTGCGTGTTTGTTGGACTGATCGCCGGAACGCTTCCTGACATTTGGAAGGACGCCGGCTCCCAGGGAAGAGGAATAGGCTCGATCATTGCGCTGGTGCTCAGCGGCGTCGGCGTTACGACCTTGTTCTATCTGCTGGATAACGTGCTGGAGCTGACCATTCAGCCCGGTCTGGTGGGTTGGCTGATCTGCGGTCTCTTCTGGGGACTCAGCTTTATCGTTCCCGGCTTCAGTTCGTCCACTCTGCTTCTGTTCTTCGGCATTTACGAAGCCATGTCTGCAGGTATCTCCCGTTTGGATTTCAGCGTCCTGATTCCTCTTGGGCTCTCCATGCTGGCAACCCTCCTGCTTCTGTCCAATTTGATGAAGTGGATCTTTGCTAATTATCACGCGATCATTTCCCACTGCATTATGGGCTTTGTGATCGGCACGACCGTCATGATCCTACCATCCTTCAACACCTCGTTTACCAATATTGTCATTTATCTTGTCTCTATTATCGGCGGTGCGGTCGCATCCTTCTTCTTCAACGTACTGTGCCAACGAATCAGAGCAAAGACCGGAGAATAATGTAGTAATATCGCGAAAAAGTATTGACAAGTGCGCTTTTTCGTGATAGAATATAACCGTATTAAAAATTCTTATCAAGAGTGGTGGAGGGACCGGCCCTGTGATACCACGGCAACCTACCGAAGGGCAAGGTGCCAATTCCTTGGAGATGAGATCATAGCCTTGATCAATGATCCTTGGAATTTCCGAGGATCATTTTTTGAAATTCACATTCCCGAAAGGAACGATTATGAGGAAAAAACTGTTTACTTCCGAGTCCGTTACCGAAGGACATCCCGATAAGATCTGCGACCTGATCTCCGACTCCATTTTGGACGCGATCCTTGCCAAGGATCCTACCGCACGCGTTGCCTGTGAGACTACTACCACTACGGGCGTCGTGTCTGTAATGGGTGAGATCACTACTACCGCACAGGTGGATTATGAAAATATCATCCGCGAGAAGATCCGCTCTATCGGCTACGATCGCGCCAAATACGGCTTCGATTGCGATACCTGCGCGGTCATCAACATGATCCATAAGCAATCGCCGGATATTGCGATGGGCGTGGACAAGTCCCTGGAGGCAAAACAAGGCGATACCGATCCCTACGACATTGGCGCCGGCGACCAGGGCATGATGTTCGGCTTCGCTTGCGACGAGACTCCCGAGTTGATGCCTCTGCCGATCTCCCTTGCCCACAAGCTGGCAAAACAGCTGACCGCCGTGCGCAAGAATAAGACCCTTACCTATCTCCGCCCCGACGGCAAGACCCAGGTGACGGTGGAATACGACGGCGATCATCCTGTGCGCGTGGACACAGTCGTCATCTCGACCCAGCACGATCCCGACGTGGATCACGACACCATCGAGCGGGACATGATCGAGCGGGTGATCAAGCCGATCATCCCTGCAGAGCTGCTGGATGCCGAGACCAAATATTTCGTCAATCCCACCGGACGTTTCGTGGTGGGCGGCCCTATGGGGGACAGCGGTCTGACCGGCAGAAAGATCATCGTCGATACCTACGGCGGTTACGGCCGTCACGGCGGCGGCGCTTTCTCGGGTAAGGATCCCACTAAGGTGGACCGTACAGCGGCTTATGCGGCGCGCTATCTTGCCAAGAACGTAGTTGCCGCAGGTCTTGCATCCCGTTGTGAGGTACAGCTGGCATACGCCATCGGCGTTGCAAAGCCCGTTTCTCTGATGGTAGATACCTTTGGAACCGGCAAGATCGCTGATGTTGAAATTGCCGACGCACTTGCCAAGCTGGTGGATCTGCGTCCCGCCGCTATCATTGAGCGCTTCGGGCTCCGCGCGCCCATTTACGCACAGCTTGCCGCTTACGGTCACGTGGGCAGAGAAGATCTGAACGTGGGCTGGGAGAGACGCGATCTGGCGCCCGTATTGGCTGAGTCGATCGGCTGAACGGCACGGATTCGCGCACATTTTTGAATTCGTAGCATAGACTGTCCTTGAGGGGGAGCCTATGCTACAATTCTTCTTTGAAATCACCGTCGCCGTTCTTGCTGTGTACGGCGGCTATACGGCGCTCCACGAGCTGGTGGCGCTTATCTGCAAATGGATCGGTGCGCCACGGTATACATCCGAGATTAACGGATCCGAAAAGAGAAAGGAGGACTCCGACGATGGAAGAGACGAAGGATCTGATCACGCTGGAGGGGATGATTGAATACGTTACCTACCAAAACGAGCAGAACGGCTATGCCGTTTGCGAACTCTTATCCGGTGAGGATTCCTATACCATCGTGGGGATCATGCCCTATATCGCCGCCGGCGAAGAGATCAAAGCGATGGGAAAATTTGAGACCCATCAGAACTACGGGCGGCAGTTTCGGGTGGAATATTATGAAAAGCAGATGCCCAAGAGCCGCGAGGCGATGTATAAATACCTCGCCTCCGGTGCGATCCCCGGCATCGGCAAGATCACCGCTAAGAAGATCGTAGATGTGTTCGGCGAGGACACCTTTGACGTGATGGAGCATAACCCCGAGTTTCTGACCGATATTCCCGGGATCACGCCCAAAAAGGCAAGAAAGATTCACGAATCCTTTTCCGAGCAGTTCGGTATGCGTACGGTGATGGTTTTTTGCCGCGATTATTTTGGCCCTGCCATCGCGGTGAAGATCTATAAGCGTTGGGGAAGCGGAGCGGTGGATCTTCTCAAAAAGAATCCGTATCTCTTGTGCGAAGAGATTCAAGGCGTCGGCTTCGAAAAGGCTGACCAAATGGCAAAATCGCTGGGGTGCGAATCGGACTCTCCCTTTCGTATCCGCGCGGGGATCAAATACGCGCTTTCCCATAACGCTACCCACAACGGACACGTCTTTATCCCGAAGGACAAACTGATTGGGCTGTCTGCCCAGCTACTGGAGCTGCCCGCAGAGCGGGTGGAGGAGATCGTGGAAGGCGGCATCAACGGACTCCGAATAATCCGTTACGGCTCCACCGATTGCGTCTATCTGGAGGAATATTACCAAGCAGAAAAATATATTGCATCCAAACTGGTGCTGTTGGATGAGGTCTGTCAAGCGGTATCCGAAGCTAATCTGGATCGTATGATTACTCAAATCGAATACGACGAGGGTATGACTTACGCCCGAATGCAGCGCCAAGCGATCCGCTCCGCGCTGACCAGGGGCGTGATGGTGCTGACCGGCGGTCCCGGTACCGGTAAAACCACCATCGTGAAGGGCATCATCCGCCTTGCCGACCGGATGGGACTGAAGGTTGCACTTGCCGCTCCCACCGGACGAGCCGCCAAGCGGATGTCCGAAGCGACTCAGCAGGAAGCGAAGACCGTCCATCGGATGCTGGAAATGAAGTTCTCCGCAGACGGTAAAGCCCAGTTTTTGCGAAACGAAAACGATCTGCTGGAAGGTGATATCTTTATCGTGGACGAGGCGTCCATGCTGGACACGCTTCTGCTGGAAGCCCTGTTGAAGGCGATCAAGCCCGGCGCGCGTCTGATCCTGATCGGAGACGCCGATCAGCTTCCCTCTGTAGGAGCGGGACACGTCCTCTGTGACGTGATCGGCTCCGACCGATTCACTACGGTGCGCCTCACCGAGATCTTCCGTCAGGCGCAGGAGAGCCGCATCGTCACCAACGCTCACGCCATCAACCACGGTGAACTTCCTATTCTTGACGATAAGGACGGCGATTTCTTCTTCCTCACTCGCGAAGACGAGAATCTGATCGCCAAAACCATCGTAGATCTCTGCCTCTACCGCCTGCCCCGTACCTACGGACAGGAGATCCGCGAGGATCTGCAGGTCATCACGCCCTCCCGCAAGGGTAGGGCGGGTACCGAGGTGCTCAACGCCCTTCTGCAGGAGGCGCAGAACCCGCCCTCCGATCTGAAGAAAGAAAAACGCTTCCGCGACGTGATCTTCCGTGAGGGTGATAAGGTGATGCAGATCAAAAATAACTACGACATCCTTTGGACTCGTGGAGAAGAGGAGGGAAGCGGCATCTTCAACGGTGACATCGGACGCATTGAGCAGATCAATTTCGCAGAGGAGACGATGGTACTGCGCTTTGACGATCGCATTGCCGAGTACGACTTCTCCCAAATGGAGGAGCTGGAGCACGCATGGGCGATCACCATCCACAAAAGTCAGGGCAGTGAATATCCCGTGGTCATCATCCCTGCCTATAACTACTCCTCGCGCTTGCTGACCCGTAACCTGCTCTATACTGCCGTCACCCGCGCCCAGCGGATGGTTATCATGGTGGGAAGACCGCAGGTAGTGCAGGGAATGGTGGAGAATAACCGCCAGGTCAACCGCTACACGGGGCTCCGTTTCCTGCTCTCTCTATATAGCTGATGAATACTGTTGATTTTATTTTGGATCTGCTCTATCCGCCCGTCTGCCTTGCCTGCGGGGAGCTACAGGTGATCGGCACCGAGGTGCCGCTTTGTTCTGCTTGCCAAGCCAAATGGGAGGAACTGCGCCGCTCACGCTGTCCGATCTGCGGCGATCCCGAAACGGTATGCGCCTGTAAACCGCCACTCCTTGCCGACCTAATCCGAAATGTCGAGTGCCTGCATTTGGTGCCGTACGAGCAGACCACCGTTGCCGGTAAACTTTTGCTGACCGCCAAGGACGAACGCTTTCCCCGTCTCACTCGCTTTTTTGCGGACGAGCTGATCTCAGCCCTTCAGATGCGCGCTCTTTTAGAGGAGCAAAATGATGCCTGTATCGTCTATCTGCCCCGATCCGCAGCTCGCAAGGCGGAGAGCGGCGTGGATCAGGCGGAATCGCTCGCCCGCGCGCTGGGACAACGGCTGGAACTTCCCGTATTGAAAGCGTTTGCGCGACGGGACGCGCCACCGCAGAAGGAACTTACTGCCGATGAGCGGCTTCGCTCAGCAAGACGCACCTACCGTCTTCGAAAAGGATTTTCGCTCACCGAAGGCACAACGGTGCTGCTGGTGGACGACATCCTCACCTCCGGCGCTACAATGCTGGCGGGCGCTGAACTGCTTCGCAGTGTCGGCGTAGGGAAGATCGTCTGCGTCAGTGTGGGACGGTCGGTGGAACCGTCGAAAAAGCAGAAAAAATAGCGAAAATCGTCAATGGGTGTTGACAAAATACCGAGATTATGATAAACTATTCGTGTTATCTAATATCGGAGGTTACTTATGAAAAAGTTTTTCCAGGATTTCAAAGCGTTTATCAAAAAGGGTAACGTGCTGGACATGGCAGTTGCCGTGATCATCGGCGCAGCCTTCAATCCTATCGTCAGCTCTCTCGTCAATAACATTATCATGCCGGCTATCGGATACGTGGTCGGTGATATGGACTTCAGCAATCTGAAGACCGTACTGGTTCCCGAGGTGTTGGACGAGGTGACCGGCGAAGTGGTAACTGCTGAAGTTGCTATCGGCTGGGGCGTTCTGATCGGCGCGGTCATTAATTTTGTGATCGTTGCGCTGTGCGTGTTCATCCTGCTCCGCGTCGTGCTGACTGCCGGCAACGCCGCTAAGAAGCTGCGCAAGGGTAAGAAGGGTGAGGAGCCTGCTCCCGAACCTGCACCTGCTCCCGCTCCCGACTCTCCCGAGGTTGCACTGCTGAAGGAGATCCGCGACCTGCTCTCTAAGAAGGAAAACTAAACAAACGCAAAAAGACGCACAGTTCGTGCGTCTTTTTGCGTTCAAAAGGGTTTAGAGATACTGCTTCATTTCCTCGGAGTTCTTCTCCTCTGCCCGAATGATGCGGGCACAAAGATCGTTGACCTCTTTGTTGCTGCCACCGTACTCGCCCTGATGGCGGATCAGCTTGGCAATGCCGGTAGCGGTGCCGCGTACCATATCTTCGGCGATCTTGGAGTCCTCTTTGTACGCCATCGCCTTCATCGTGGACATCACCTCGGTGGAGATCTTCGCCATCACCGGTACGTCTTTGGGCTCACCTTGATGCTTGGCAAGCAGATCATCCGACTCCCGATACAGCCCTTGATACTCGGTCAGCTGACGGCTCAGCGCCTCCTTGAAGCCTTCATTTTGGGCATAGGGAATTACCTTCTTGATCCCGTCGATGCCCATCTCCAGATTCTGCCGCATACGGTTCAACAAATCAATTTCGTTCATGGTTTTCTCCTTTTGGGTTTTGGATAGTATCGCCGCTATTACGAAAGATTATACAACAAAAACTGCCCAACAGGGCAGTTTTGTTGTAAGTTGTCCTTAGCGGAACGCGGCTTCGATGCTAGGTGATAAGGGGATAACCATGACGAACTCAATGGCTTGCATTCAAAACGAAAATTCCGGCCTGAAACGAAAAAACATTATCAAACGATACCGTTTCTGTTGAAACGCAAGTAAACCCCAGCTTATCTAATAATTTGCAGGAGGGGGCATTTTCAAGGGCTGTTCCTGCTGTAAAATGGACTGCACCGTGGTCACTAACCCAAAAATCTATCAAAGCCCGTATGCTTTCATAGGCATAGCCCTTGGAATGATGTGCGGAATGGAAGCAATACCCCAAATCATAACGATCTCCGTCCTTATGAAAACATACGTATCCCAACATATCGCTTGTTTCTTTCAAAAAGATTGCAAAGAATGAATTGCTGTCTGCAAACCGTTGAGTCAAAGCTTTTGCTTCTTCGTCTTCTGTCGGCAGTGGCATATCATAGGCAGCGTATTTGGATTGATTAAAATCTGTAAATATCTCTTTCATTGCTTGCCAATCTGTTATATGCAAACGGCGAATGTACAATCTGTTCGTTTCTAATCGCATAATATCAGCCTTTTATCTCTGTTATATCGGTTCGTCGCATTATACCATGAATCGACAGTAAAGCCGATAGAGTAGTAAGTTTGGAATCAATCCGTTGGTTTTTTAACTAAAAACAGTCGAAATGATGAATGTCTTTATATTCAATATTCATGTTGATTTATCTCGCATATTCAAATATAATATTGGGTTTAATTATATTACGGAATATTCGGATCTTATTGCCAAGTTCAATCACTCCGTGAATCGGAATTGCTTAGTTTGATAGTTCTCGATTGTATATAGGATTTTCGTACTGAAATGTAAAACATCCCAAAGACTCCGCAGAGTAGCCGCTGGTAAAATCAGAGGACTCCTCACACCATTCAAAGTAATCCGTTAAAAAGTTTTCTATAAGATAGTTGAAATCCGCGTCGCCAAATAGCGTCTTTGTATCGTAATTATAGATATAGTGAGCATATTCTCCATGTTCAAGAGGGAACAGAAAGAACAGCTCCTCTCCTTCTGATTCCCAACCAACGGTTACGTTGCATTCGGGGATATGAATGCCTACAAACTCATATCCAAAGTCAAAATCTACTACGGTATCATTGGTCGAAGAAGTTAATACGGTCTGGTTTCCTGTGTGCTGTTCGGTTAATACCAAATTCCAAATTTCCTCATAAACATTTTGCGGGCGATAGATTTTTTCCGAAAGAATACCTTTCGTGAAACCGGCAGTAAGGACCGTTAGGATTAAAGCAATAGAGAGCAATGCTATCAAAACAATCATTATCCACTTTTTCAAGGAGACACCCCATTTCGAAAATATTCATTTATCGTTTAGTTACATTATATCATAACACTGCGCAAAAGTAAATAGGTTGGCGGGCGTTTTTATCAACTGAACCGCACAACCAATACACTCCGTAGGGGAGCATTCTATATGCTTCCGAAAAGCGGGCGATTCGTGAATCGCCCCTACGAAAACTACGCACACATCCGTAGGGGGCGGCGCCTCGACGCCCCGAAACCCAAAACAAGACCCGCAAATGCGGGTCTTGTCTAAACACTCCCGAAAGGGAGCCAAGATTATCTCTTGGAGAACTGGGGAGCACGACGTGCGGCCTTCAGACCGTACTTCTTTCTCTCCTTCATACGAGGGTCACGAGTCAGGAAGCCTGCCTTCTTCAAAGCGGGACGCAGCTCTGCGTCGGATGCCAGCAGTGCGCGGGCAACACCGTGACGGATTGCACCTGCCTGACCGGAGATGCCGCCGCCGCGAACGAGGCAAACGATGTCGAACTTGCCGATGGTGTTGGTAACGCCGAAGGGCTGGTTTACGATCAGCTTCAGGGTCTCCAGACCGAAGTAATCGTCGATGTCACGGCCATTGATGGTGATGTTGCCGGTACCGGGGTACAGGCGAACTCTTGCGGTGGAGCTTTTTCTTCTACCGGTGCCGTAAAAATAGGGCTTTGCGCTAGTATACATATTGTTCTAAACTCCTTTCCGATTAGCCTTCAATGGTTTTGGGGGACTGAGCAGCGTGAGGATGCTCAGCGCCTGCGTAAACGTGCAGACGGGTCTTGCTCTTGTCACCGATGGAATTGTGAGGGAGCATACCGCCAACTGCCAGCTCCATAGCCTTTTCGGGCTTGGTAGCCATCAGAGTGGAGTACTGAACCTTCTTCAGACCGCCGATGTAGCCGGAGTGATGATAGTAGTATTTTTGGGTAAGCTTTTTACCGGTGAGAACAGCCTTGGATGCGTTGATGATGATTACAAACTCGCCGCAGTCAACGTGGGGAGTGTACTCGGGGCGATGCTTACCGTTCAGAATGGTAGCAGCCAGAGCAGCGGTCTTGCCCAGGGGCTTGCCTGCCGCGTCGATCACGTACCAGCCGCGCTCAACAGTTTCTTTTTTTGCCATAAAAGTAGACATTGAAACTTTTCTCCTTCAATATATGATATTTTTCTTGACAACGATAGGATTATAACACACCGAAAAATATTTGTCAAGGGGTTTTTGTGAAAAAAATAACCGGATTTGAAAATTCGCGTAAACATCTCTCGTTTTCTCGTTATTTCTCTCGTTTTCTATCGTCCGCTCGTTCGATGAAATTTAATTGTTTACAATTTGTTCTTAATTTTGTCGGCCAACTCTGACAAAATTATCTTCCAATATCTGCCATAATGTAGGTGCTGATCCGACAGATCAGCGCATAGAATAGAGCAGGATAAAAACAGAAGGGAAGGACACGGTATGTGGAAGCATCAGTATACATATTTACCCGAAGGAATGTATTCGGGCAGTCAGAACAGTGAGCAAATGAGCAGCTTGGCAGCACTTGAGCGGGCGATGGCGCAGGGGAAGATTTTGGAGGCACCGGCGATCCTCTGTGACGGCGATCTGAATCTGATCGTCGATCTGGGGATCATGCAGGGCGTGATCCCTCGCGGGCAGGCGGCGCTCTCCCTTGCGGGGGAGCCAATCAAGGACATCGCCATCATCTCTCGGGTAGGGAAGCCGGTTTGCTTTCAGATCACGGGCTTTGAGAGCGACGGCAGAGGCGGCACCCGTGCCATCCTCTCCAGACGCGCGGCGCAGGCGGCTTGTCTGCACGATTATTTGCTAACCCTGCAGGCGGGCGACATTATTCCTGCCAAAGTGACACACCTGGAGCATTTCGGCGCTTTCGTGGACGTGGGGTGCGGTCTGGCGTCGCTGTTCTCCATCGATTCCATCTCGGTGTCCCGCATATCACACCCGCGGGATCGGTTTTACGTAGGGATGCCCGTACGGGCGGTGGTGAAGAGCGTGGACGCGGCAGAGCATCGGATCTACGTCAGCCATAAGGAGCTGTTGGGGACTTGGGAGGAAAACGCCGCCCGGTTTCAGGTGGGGCAGACGGTGGTAGGCATCGTCCGTTCGGTGGAGGAATACGGCGTGTTTATCGAGCTGGCGCCCAATCTGGCAGGACTTGCCGAGTATCGGGACGACGTGGTGGTAGGACAGCCGGCGGCGGTCTACATCAAGAACATCATTCCCGAGCGGATGAAGATCAAGCTGGTAATCATCGATACCTGCCGATCGGATTCACGCCCTGCGGAGCGGATGAGCTACTTCATCCCGCCCGAGGTAGATCACATCGACTATTGGCGCTATTCCCCCTCCGGAAACAATCGGGTAATCGAAAGCGTGTTTGGTCCCGCTCCGCTGGTGAGCAATTCTTGATTTCTTGGAACTCCTTTTTGATGAAAACTTGTAATTCGGCTTTGCCGAATTACGTGGGAGTTTCAAACCTCCCCAAAACTTTCAGAAAAAAGCGGCGCAAATACTTGCGTCGCCAAACTCAACAAAATTAAACAATCCGGCTCGGTAAGTATTTGCCGAGCCTTTTTAGAAGTTTTGGGAGATTCTTAAGGACCCTTTTTCAAAAGGGTCCTTAAGCCGCCGGAGGCATTTACTTGCAAATCTCCAACAATAGCTTCGCGGATCGCTCGGCGGCAATCACCTCAAACTCCTCAAACGAAAGAGTAGCGGAGCCGTCAGCGAGGTCGGAGATCGCGCGAACGATGGCACAGGGAATGCCGTTCTGCCAAGCGGTCTGGGCAATGGCGGCGCCCTCCATTTCGGCAACGGCAGCGCCAAACTCGGTTGCGAGGGTGTACTTCAGATCAGCATCGGCAACGAAGATATCACCCGATGCAACCCGTCCACGGATGGCGTGATAGCCAAGCAAATCGGCGGCGGCGATCAGCTTTTGGGCCAGCGCCTCGTCTGCAGGGAAGGGGCTGGGAGAGCCCTTATCCTTGCCCCAGACGGGCATATAGCCTTTGGCGTAGCCGAACAGGGAGAGGTCGAAATCGTGCTGTACAGCGTCGGTAGCGATCACTATATCGCCCTGTGCGAGCCCGTCAGCCACGCCGCCCGCAACGCCGGTATTGATCAGCAGATCGGGATGGAAGGCGTCGATCATCGCCTGTGCGCAGATAGCGGCGGCGACTTTGCCGATCCCACACATCACCACGACGGCGTCGGTGTTTTCCAGTTTACCGCTGAAGAAGCGGGAGCCGGCGATGACTGTCTCTTTTTTATCGTCAAGGGCGGAGATCAGGGTCTCCACCTCGGTGTTCATAGCACCAATGATTCCAATCATAGTCTGAGTCCTTTCTTATTTGGTAGGATAGGTGAAATCCCAGTCGCGGGACTCCAGCACAGCCAAATAGGCGGCGGCTTCACGCTTGGCGGCGTCCAGGGAGAGGTTTTCATAGTTACCGCATTCCACGCGGGTCGCGCCGTACATGGCGGGCTCGTTTCCGACCTGCCGAAGCACTGCTTTGACCACTTCCAACACCTTTTTATGGGACACACTGTCGCGGGTCAGCAAATAAAAGCCGGTCTGACAGCCCATGGGACCGAAGTAGAGCACCTCGTCGGCGATCTCGGAATTGCGTACGAGAGTGGCAAACATATGCTCTAAGCTGTGCATGGTCAGGTGATCCATGTAATCGCCGCAGTTGGGACGGCGAGTGCGCAAATCGTAGGTCACCACGTCGCCGTCTACTCGGGAAAGGTAGATTCCGGGCGTGATATAATCGTGATTGACGGTAAAAGATGCAATTTTCTTCATAATAGTCTCCATAGTCAGAGGTTTTTCAATACTTTTTCGCTCAAATGCCGTCCCGCCATGATCGCGCGGATGGCAACTGCAACGCCGGCATCGCGAACGTCAGCGGTCTCGTGAGTGCAGAGGGCTTTCACCTCGGGAACGCTGTTACCCATCGCGACGCTGATATCGGCGGCTTCCAACATCTCCAGATCGTTGAGCGAATCGCCGATGGCAACCGATGTAAAGCCGTCGGGCAGGGCGTCCATTACCGCCTGCATTCCGCGTCCTTTATCGCAACCGAGAATGGATGCCTCCGCATACGTGGGATGTTGCAGAAGGAAATACCTTTCTCGCAGGTAGGATGCAACCTCTTCGGAAACTTGACCGGGGAGATTGATCTTCTGCACGCCTGCATCGGCGTACTTGCCGATCAGCTCCTCGGGAGTGCGCAGAGGAAGCCAGTAGTCGTGACGGCAGTCCGTGCCATAGACCAGCACTTGATTGATCCCTTCCAAAATGAAGGGTTGACCTTTCGATAGGAGGTAAGCGGCGTCTGCCATTGCTTCCTTGGGGGGAAGGGTACGGCTTTGCAATATTCTGTCGCTCAGCGAAGCGTACGCGCCCGAGCCGCAGACTACGCCGTCGAAGGTGAAGTTCTGCCACACCCGATCGGGGATGAAGCGATAGCCGCGACCGGTGTTCAGGAGGACGAGATGCCCTGCGGCACGGGCTTCAGCAATGGCAAGGCGGTTTTCGGCGGGGACGAAGGTGTAGTCGATGAGAGTACCGTCGATGTCCAGAAAGAATGCGTAGGGCATAGGAGATCTCCTTAGAATAGTGATTAGGAAAAGCATTCGACAGTTCGAGGCGGGGAAGAAACCATCTCAAACGCCGAAGTTTTCTTCCCCGCCTC
>JAFTOC010000043.1 GCA_017451585.1 Clostridia bacterium | reverse complement strand
TCCTCCGCCTCCCTTCTCGCTCCAACCGCCTTTTCAAATTCGCTGTAAGCGCCGAGATAATACGCTTTCTGCTGAAACACGATCTTCGCTACGTATTTTCCTTTGATCAAGTAGACCCCTTTGGCGCCGGTAGTATTATCGATCTGCTGTGTAAACGGGTATACAAAAGTGACGGCATAGTGAAATAAAAACCTGGCGTTTTTTTGCGTAAGGGCAACAGGGCTTGAACTCTGCACCTGCGTCAGCAGGAGATCAATTCCCTGCAGTCATTTCGTTTAGCAAATAAACGCAGATGCCGATTGGATTTATACATAATGCACATTGACAAAACTAATAGTATTAGTATATAATAAACCTAATAATATTAGTTTTTGAGAGGAGAATGTTTTATGCCAAGAAAAGGGCTGAACAAGAAAGCGGTCATCGACGAGGCAATCGAGCTGATCCGAGACAAAGGAAATCAAGCTTTTTCCATAAACGAGTTGGCACGACGATTGGATATCAAGCCTGCTTCTCTGTACAACCACATTCAAAACATTGACGACCTGACCGATGAGATCGGTTCGCGCATTGCCGCGATGCTTAGAAATGTCGAAGCAGAAGCAATAAACGGCAAAAAAAGAGAGGAAGCTCTGATCGCTCTATGCAATGCCTATCACTCGTTTGCTCTGGAAAATGCAGAACTGTATAAGGTCAACATGGGACGGCAGCTTGTCGGACACGATTTTGAAAAGGCAAAAAAAGGCGAAATTGTGGATCCTATGATGAAAATCTTGTCGGAATACGATCTTGATGACGATCACAAAATGCATTGGCACAGGATTCTCCGTTCAATGCTGCACGGATATGTTTCGCAGGAGTTTGGCGGAAAGTTTCAAAGGAATGAACAGACCTTCCAAAAAGCAATTCACGCGATTTTTTTGGGGATTGCTGACGATGAAAAGAGGATGAAGAATGAGTAAATACATCAAATACATAAAGGAAAACTGGTATTGCTTTCTGCTTGGCCCTATTTTCATGACACTGGAAGCCGCAGGCGAGTTTATTTTACCGTTCATCAATGCCAATATCATTGACAGAGGTGCGGCCAACGGAAATATTCCGTACATTCTGCAAAACGGACTGTATATGCTGCTGATTGCGATCGGTATGCTGATCACAGGTGTACTCGGCGCTTTCTTTGCTGTCAGAGGAGCTTCCAGGATGGCGGCGGGCGTAAGACAGGACACATTTGATAAGATACAGACCTTTTCTTTTGGGGATATCGACCGCTTCTCCACCGGTTCTCTGATAACCCGTGTGACAAACGATATTACGCAAATACAAACCTTTACGCAATCCCTTCTCCGCGGCTGCTTCCGCAGTCCGGTCATGCTGGTCGGCGCACTTGTGATGTCGTTTATGCTGAAGCCGGACATTGCGTTGGTCATTTTGATCGTTGTACCGATTTTGGCTTTGGCAACATTCCTTATCATCAAAACGGCATCCCCCCGTTATACAGTCATGCAAAATCAGCTTGACAAAATGAATACGGGCATCGGAGAAGCAATAACCAATGAAAAGGTTATAAAATCCTTTGTCCGTGAAGAACACGAAAAGGAAAAGTTCGGTGTCATCAACAGCGGCTTGATGGATAAAACTGTCCGCGCCCTGAAAATGATGATCTTAATGCAGCCGATTTCCGCACTGGCTGTTAATGTAACTACACTGCTTGTGGTATGGATTGCAGGGAAACAAATCATGGTCGGCGGTATGGAGATTGGCACACTGACAGCCTTTATTACCTATCTGTCGCAGGTGCTGACGGCACTCAACTTTCTTGCGAATATCTTTCTTCAGGCGACCCGTGCCGCCGCTTCTGACCGCCGTATTTCCGAAGTTATACACACGGTGTCAGCGATCAGCGACGAAAACTCCACCCAAAAAGAACATAAGATTATATCCGGCTCCATTGAATTCAAGAATGTTTCGTTCCGCTATTTTAAGGACAACCACGTACCTGTGCTGGACGGCATTACCGTGAAAATCAATTCCGGAGAGCTTGTCGGTATCATCGGCTCTACGGGATCGGGCAAATCCACCTTTGTTTCCATGATTCCCCGTTTATACGACCCCGACGAGGGTGAGGTGTTGGTGGACGGCATAGATGTACGCGAGCTTTCTCTTGAAGAACTGCGTGATAATGTGGCTGTCGTTCTGCAAAAGAACACACTGTTTACGGGTTCTATTGCGGAAAATCTGCGTTGGGGCAATGAGAACGCCACAGATGAAGAACTGGTAGCCGCCTGTAAGATCGCCCAGGCAGACGGATTTATTCAGTCTTTCCCCGACGGGTACGACACTGAGATCGGTCATGGCGGAGGAAATCTTTCCGGTGGACAGAAGCAAAGGGTATGTATCGCCCGCGCGTTACTGAAAAAACCTAAAATTATGATACTGGATGATTCTACGAGTGCGGTCGATACGGCAACCGATGCCTGTATCCGCCGTGCTTTCCGAGAACAGCTTTCTGATACAACTAAGCTTATTATCGCGCAGCGTATTTCTTCGGTTATGGATGCAGATAAAATTATCGTTATGGATAAAGGCGCTGTGGTCGCCTGCGGAACGCACGACGAGCTGATACATAGCAGTACAACCTATCAGGAAATTTACTACTCACAGAAGGACAGAAAGGAGGAAGCATTCCATGAATGAGATACGTGCTGCCCGCATAGAAGCAAAATACAGCGGTTCCAAGGCGCAGGAGCAGAAAAAGCAGATCGATATGGGCAAGGGCGCCGGCCGTGACCGTGCCATGGGTGCGACCGGAAAACCAAAGAATCTTAAAAACTCCGTTCTGCGTCTTATAAAATATCTTTCGCACGAGAAAGTTCTTATCGCGTTAGCCCTTATCTGTTCTGTGTTCTACACACTTTCATCTTTGGCGGCGTCTTATCTGCTCCGACCTATCATCAATAAATTCATTTATTTTGATGAAGCAGATACAGATCTGAGTTCCAGGCTTACGGGACTCGCGATATGGCTTGTTTTTCTTGCGGTCATTTACGGTATTTCCGTTTTAACGCAATGGCTCCAGCAACGTTTGATGCTTAAGGCTTCCCAGCGTACTTTGGTACGAATGCGTTCGGAGCTGTTTGCCAAGCTGCAAAGTCTGCCTGTAAGATATTTTGATACCCATCAGACCGGGGATATTATGTCCCGCTTTACAAACGATGTGGACACGGTCGGCGAAATGCTGAATACTACGCTCATTCAGATCATTTCCGGCGTTATCACGATCATAGGAACGATCTTTCTGATGATCTATACCAATCCGATTCTCGGAGCGATTACCATTGTTGCTACACCGATTCTGATCTATATGAGCAAAATCATTATGAAAAAAGGCAGCAAGGCTTATAAGGAACAGCAGAAAAACCTTGGTATGCTCAACGGTTTTACCGAGGAAACGGTTTCCGGGCAGAAGGTAGTCAAGGTATTCAATCATGAAGATATTGCCCGCGACGAGTTTGCATACCTGAATCAAAAGCTTTGCCGTTCGCAGGAGCAAGCACAGTTCCGTTCGGGTATCATGGGGCCGGTGACACACCAGCTTTGTAACGCTATTTACGCGGTGGTTGCCTGTGTCGGCGGCGTACTTGTGGCGCTCGGCAAATTCGATGTGGGAGGGCTTACCGTTTCACTCAATTATACAAGACAGTTCAACCGTCCGATAAACGAGGTCTCGATGCAGATGAATACCGTCTTTTCCGCGTTGGCAGGTGCCGAGCGTGTATTTGATGTTTTGGATGCCGTACCCGAGGAACCGGATAAAGATACTGTTTCGCTTGATAAGATTAACGGACACATTGTACTTGACCATGTAAATTTTGGTTATACACCCGACGTTACCGTTCTGCATGACATTTCTCTTTATGCAAAGCCCGGACAAAAAATCGCCTTTGTCGGCTCAACCGGTGCCGGCAAAACGACCGTAACGAATCTTTTGTCACGTTTCTACGATATACAAGACGGAACCATTACTATAGATGGCGTGCCGATTGAAAAGATTGACCGTTCCTTCCTGCGTTCCAATATTGCAATGGTTCTGCAGGATACCCACTTGTTCACGGGAACTGTCCGCGAAAATATCCGTTACGGCAGACTGGACGCTACGGATGAGGAAGTAGAGGAGGCCGCTAAGCTTGCCTCGGCGCACCCGTTTATTGAGCATTTGGAAAATGGCTATGATACGGTGCTTGAAAATGATGGTGCCAATCTGTCTCAAGGTCAGCGGCAGCTTCTGAATATAGCCAGAGCAGCGATTTCCAAAGCGCCCATCTTGATTCTCGATGAGGCGACCAGTTCGGTCGATACCCGAACCGAGCGGATGATTGATAAAGGCATGGATGCTTTAATGAAGAACCGTACCACCTTCGTAATTGCTCACAGACTTTCAACAGTTCGTACCTCCAATGCCATTATGGTATTGGAGAAGGGACGCATTATCGAACGTGGAACACATGAAGAACTTTTAGCGGCGAACGGTCGTTATGCGGATCTGTATAATGAAATTGCAGAACTTGAGTAAAAACAATAACCGAAAAAATGAAAAATACAACAACAGCATGAAAATATGACTGTTATTATACTTCAACTATGTATATAGAGGGCATCGCTTCGACGGTGCCTTCTATTTTTATAAAATCGTTTGATTCACTGCAATTAATATTACTCTAACAATTCTCAAACGCAAGACAAACAAAAGTCGTGTAAAATTAGAAAGTAAACAGAGAAAGTATTAAAAGAATCCGCGATGATCGGATTCTTTCAGTAAAGGAGACATAAGGTGAACGGAAATAACCCCAACATATTTGATGCAAATAACATAGACCAATGGCTGAATGATTCTATACACGGTTCTCTTTCTCTGCCTATGAACACGCTGACTGACGCGGCGTTCAGTGCTATGTTTGATCAAACCAAAAAAGTGATGGGCTCTATGGTGGATTATAAAGACCTTATGATGATGTACACCTGTGCAATGAAAGAGGTTCAAACAAAATTTGAAGTTCTGAGTACGGAGTTCAAAGTGCGTTATCAAAGGAATCCCATCAGCTCCATCACTACCCGATTGAAGCGCACTTCAAGCATCATGGAGAAAATTACAAAGCTTCAAATACCATTTACGCTTGAAAGCATTGAGGAAACATCCACGATATTGCCGGTATCCGTGTTATCTGCAACTACATAGATGACATTTATTTGATTGCCGATTCACTGCTCAAGCAGGATGACATTACGCTGATTGCACGGAAAGATTATATTGCAAATCCGAAACCCAACGGATACCGCAGTCTGCATCTTATTATCAAGGTGCCGGTATTCTTTGCGAATCAGCGTAGAGAGATGAAGGTCGAGGTGCAGATTCGCACCATAGCAATGGACTTTTGGGCGAGTCTGGAACACCAATTAAAATATAAACAGGAGATCCCCGAACAGGAGGAAATCGTTGCACGGTTAAAGGCTTGTGCCGAAACCATCAATGCAACCGACGAGGAAATGCTTAAAATACGCCAGCAGATGGAGGCGGCGGCGGATATTCCTACGGAGGAAGATCTGCTCTTTGAAAAGTTCAGCAGACTGGATATGCCTATTGGGTAAGAAAGGATAGAATATGTCAAGTGTAAAAATTGCAGATAAAATTTTAAGAAAGCCGATTATTCAAGGTGGAATGGGTATCGGCGTCAGCAGGAGTGCGCTCGCCGGTGCCGTTGCGAAAGAAGGCGGCATGGGTGTTATTTCTGCGGCACAGGTCGGATATGATTCCCCTTTGTTCAAAGCAAATCCCGATGAGGCGAATTTGCAGACACTTCCGCTTGAAATAAAGAAAGCAAAAGATATTTCTGAAAACAACGGTATGATCGCCGTAAATATTATGTCCGTAACGCAGCAATACGGAACCTACGCCAAAACGGCAACGCAAGCAGGAGCCGACGCAATTATTTCGGGCGCGGGATTGCCACTTGATTTGCCGGAATACGTGAAGGACACAAATACAAAAATCGCCTCCGTCGTATCTTCAAAAAAGGCAGCGGAACTGATGATGAAAGCGTGGGACAGAAAATACGGAAGATGTGCCGATTTTCTCGTTATGGAAAGCCCCTTTTCCGGAGGTCATCAAGGATATTCCCATGATCCTCTGAGTAATCTCGAAGATGCCAATCAGGTATTCGAGGAAGATGTACGACAGACAGTAGAAGTCAAGAAAACCTACGAAGAAAAGTACGGCAGGCATATACCGATCTTTGTTGCAGGTGGAATTTTCAACGGCGAAGATGTACAGCGTGCACTGTCATTGGGCGCAGACGGCGTTCAGGTCGGAACCCGGTTTATTGCCACTAAAGAATGTGATGCGGCAGATGCGTATAAGCAAGTATTCGTAAATGCCAATCCCGAAGATTGGATGATTATTCAGAGTCCTGTTGGTATGCCCGCCCGGGTAATCCGAAACGCATTTGTGGAACGTATGCTACATGGCAAAGAAAAAATCTCTTATTGCTATAACTGTTTGAAAGCGTGTAATCCCGGCAAGGCCAAGTATTGTATCTCCCAGGCACTTATTGACGCTGTCAAAGGCGATGTGGATAACGGCTTAATTTTCTGCAACACTAAGGTCGGGCAAATTAAAGAAATTCTGACAGTAAAAGAACTGATGGAAGAATTGGTACCAAGTACATAAGAACAGTTAATATAAAACGGATGTGTGTAAACGATGTGTGGAAAGGATCAATAGAATTAACAGCCGTTACATCAATTTTCAAAACGTAACAAAGACATACGGAAGCGGAAACACACAGATCAATGCCCAATCGCCATATAAAGAAAGCGAGCGTTCTGCAACATTTCAAATGCTGCAAGAACACTCGCCGTGTGTAAGGACTATAAAAAAGATCTTTCTGTCAGTTTTGCGAACTCTCACGGTTTTTTAGTGAAGTATCGGCTTCACCGAAGTGATGTAGTGCTAACGCACAGTGATGCCTTGCTCCTTTGTCGCAACGTGATGTGATGTTTGCCCACTACGCCGTCAGGCGTAACATCACTCACGCAGTGAACATCACTGCCGAAGGCTACATCACTTGCCCGCAAGGGCAACCATCGTTGAAAAAAGATATTATCGGCAGATTTGCGTATGAATTTGAACTCTTACTAATCATTAGTTTTTAGTGATATTTTCTCTTCGAGAAAGTGATATTGAAACCTACGGTTTCAGTGATATTATATTCGCCTTTTAACTGCCCGAAGGGCAATATCACTCGGCGTTAGCCGAATATCACTGCGAAGCAATATCACTCGCCGAAGGCGAATATAACTGAAAACGACAGATTCCTGTCGGAATCTGTCGTTTTCTGGTGCGGGCAACAGGACTTGAACCTGCACAGTCTTGCGACCATAAGAACCTGAATCTTACGCGTCTGCCAATTCCGCCACGCCCGCTGGTGCGAGAAACGGGACTTGAACCCGTACGGTGTGAACCACACGCCCCTCAAACGTGCGCGTCTGCCAGTTCCGCCACTCTCGCATAAATTGGATCGCTTGTCAGCGACGTATATTATTATACACGAAAATCCGGATTTGTCAAGAGCTTTTTGAAAATTTTTGAAAAATATTTTGCGATTCCATAGCGCCAATCGATTATTGACAGAAATAAAAATTTATGCTATAATTTTTTCAATTGAACGCAACAAATGCGGCGTTTTGAGGATTTATGAATAGAAAACCGTGCATTCATGGTTTCCTATTCTTTCTGTCGGAGGCTTATATGGATATTCAAGAAAAAGCAAAACGCATTCTGCGCAAATACCGTCTGCAAACCAATCTCGTATGGCTTGCGGTCGCACTGATCGTCTTTGCGGTTTATATGTTAGCGATTTACTCCATAATCAACCCGCTGTCTGCGATTTTGGCACTCGTCGTGGCTTTTATTCTCCGAATCCTCATCGTCAAACGACTATATTATGATCGGATCGATCGGATCATAGTCAACGATCTGGATATAGAGCTGTACAAAGAGGTCATCCGCATCGGAAACATCTACTACGTTTCAGGAAGCGAGTTGTTGATACCGGCGATGATGACCGGCGATTACCAAAGTGCGATCGATATTTGCGCCGACCGATCCACCGATCCCAAATGCGCTAAGATTTCCTGGTACTATTTGGTTCGGCGCGCGCACATTTACTTTGAGCTGGATGACAGAGACGCACTTCGGGCGGTCTGCGACGAGTTCGAGCACCTGGTAAAGTATGCAAAAAACGGGAACGTCATCAGCGGTCAAGCCCCCGTTTTTACCTTCTACCGCTCGTATGTCAATGAGGATCTGTCTGCTTGCGAGGCGTATTTGCAAACAGCGACCGACGGTGTGAACACCTCCTTCCGTACTGCTCTGCTCTACTATCGATCCGGCGACCCTCAGCGGGCAAAACCTTACTTTGAGACCGTAATCGACCGGGCTCCCCATCTCCACTCCGCATCCGTGGCGCAGGCGTATCTGGAGGCGATTGAGACGGATACGCCCTATGTCAACACGGTCGCCACGCCGGTTCCTACCCCCGGGTATACGACGCCCCGTCCTCCGAAAGCCCTGAAAAAAAGACGGATGATTCGAACGATTATCAGCGGTGTGATAATCGGAATCACCGTATTCGCTTTGCTGATCCTCAGTGTCTCGTATTATATGAAGGACGGTGAGCAAAGTTATATAGATAGCAAATACACAGCCGCCGTTCAGACCCATTATCCCGATGCGAAGATTCTGCATCAGTTTTTGTTGAAGGAAAACGGCGAGACGATCGAGAATATGTGTATTGTCGAAACCGCCGATGGGGCTTTTGTAGTCGGTTATTTGTACACTTATCAAGACAGCGAAGACGATACGTTTTATTTTTCTGGATTTCGGAAGATCCAAGTGGGAAATCCAAACTTCAACTCGGGTTACGTATCCGGCGCGATGATCAGCTATATGCTCACCGACGATAAAGGTTCCATTCCTGACGGCGTATATTATTGGGTGGAGCTTGAAACCGCACAGGGAACACTGTATTTTTATGTAGACGATATCGTCGATTTGAATGACTATTTTCCCGACGTGTGATTTCCTCTCACCCTTCCCCGCCCTGTGCATATACTGCTTCTGAGGTGATGATATGCGCAAACAACCATTACATCCGGCGGCAATCGCTCACATTTGCGGCGGAGTCGACGCTCCTGCTTTGACTGGAACCGTCCGATTTTATCAGTTTTGTCATAGCGTTTTGGTGGTGACCGATCTGCGAGGGCTTCCAGAAAACGACACGGGCTTTTTCGCTCTGCACATTCACGAGGGCGGATCTTGTAATTTCGGATCCGTCGAAGATCCCTTCCCCAAGACGGGGAGCCATTACAATTCCAACGACGAGCAACACCCCCGACACGCCGGCGATCTGCCTCCTCTGCTTCGTGCGGGGGACGGAGCTTATTCCGCAGTGCTCACCGCCCGTTTTACGGTTTCAGAGGTGATCGGACGCACCGTTGTAGTTCACCAAAACGGGGACGATCTGCACACGCAACCGTCTGGAGGGGCAGGAATGAAGATCGCTTGCGGTGTGATCCAACCAATTCGATGAATGTGTTAAATTCCTGCGGACAACAAAGATCAAACGGCACGAACGTATTGTTGCGTTCGTGCCGTTTGGCTATTGTACTTTGTGGATGGCTAACGATCCTTCTTTTTCAGAATGTTCAGCATCACATATATGCCGATGAGTGCCGCCACCGTCACGCCCAAAATGACGTACATCACGGGAACCGCCACTTTCGTTCCGAAGAAGTAGAGATTGCAATCCAAAACGTCCTTCAGCTCGTGAATTACCTCCGACGGAACCCCCTGCTCCTGCATCGCGCCAAGCACGCCCTGCATGGAGTGATTGCGCACCAATGAGGTTCCGTAGGTGCCGGGCAGAAAGGCGATCACCTTCTGCAAGCCGTCTCCAAAGGAGGAGATGGGCATATAGGCGCCGCAGATGAATCCGTAACCTGCGCTGACGATGGTTCCCACCGCCGAGATCTGCCCTTGCGATGACAGAAACGTGTTAATGATGGAGGAAAGCGCGGTGCCGAACAGCACCAGCAAAAGAACGTCTGCCAGCAGAAGAAACACGTCGGACACCGACAGATACCAGCCCACCGATGCCGTATATACCAAACAGAGTGCAGCCGCCGTGAAGCAGATCACAAGCGTTGAGATCAGCGTAGAGATGTAATAGCTCAGCGAAAGCAACGACGGCTTTACCGGCGAGATCCGCAGATCCTTGACGGTACCGTTTGCCTTGTCCTGCACCATCAGAAAATTGGAGCAAAACGCTACGGTCACGCAGGATACCGCAAGTATGGACGAGATCAGCTGACTGCCAACCAGACCGTCTATCAGTTTTTCGGATAGATTGAGTCCCTCGGGCAGATTGGCGGTAAAGCTGTCCCGATAGACGTTGCCGAGGAAGGTGGCGTACAACACCAACAGGATCGCGGGTGTGATCAGAGAGGTGAAGAACATCCCCTTGTCCTTGAAAAACAGCTTGACATTGCGTTTGATCAACGCAGATACTACCTTCATTGCTCGTCCCCTCCCGTCAGTTTTCGTCCAGTGACCGCCAGGAACACGTCGTCCATCTTCCCTTTCATGATCTCGTAGTCACAAAAGATTTCGGGATGCTTCACGATCAGCTCGGTGGCGGCGCGGGTGTCTGGAACCGACAGACGGTATGCGTCGCGGAGCCTTTCGTAGTCGGTGCCAAGGGATTTTACCGTATCTTCGTCGATTCCATAAATGGTAATAAAATCGCCGGAATAGGCGTTTTTCAGCTCCAGCGGAGTGCCTTCCGCAGAGATTTTTCCGCTGTCGATAATCACCACGTAATCGGCATCAGCGGCTTCCTCCATATAGTGGGTGGTCAGGAAGACGGTCATATTCTCTTCTTTGCGCAGGCGCGCGATCACGTTCCAAAGCAGTTTGCGAGTCTGCGGATCCAGCCCCGTGGTGGGTTCATCCAGGATCAGAATCTTGGGTCTGTGGAGCAGAGCGCGGGCGATATCCACCCGTCTGCGTTGACCGCCCGACAGCTTACCTACCGCGCGTCCAAGCAGCTCGTCCAGCTCCAGCAGTTCCGACAGCTCGGCAACCCGACTGCGGAACTCTGCACCCGTGATTTCGTACAGCGCCGCACGGCTCTCCAAATTGTCTCTGACCGAAAGAGCGGAGTCCAGCACCGACGTCTGAAAGACCACGCCCAGCCCGCGCTTGATCTGATCCGCGTTCCGATCCGGATCTGCTCCGTCGATTCTGATGCTGCCGCTGTCTTTGGATAGTTGTCCGCACAGTATATTGATGGTAGTCGATTTCCCCGCTCCGTTGACACCGAGGAAGGCAAACAATTCGCCCTCTTTGACACGAAAACTGAGATCTCGCACCGCTTTTACGTCCCCGAAGCTTTTGCTCAGGTGATCGATCCGAATGATGTCTTGCATTCTATTCTCCTGTTATTCGATTGGGTTAGGATGTCATCATTATACACCCGATCTTTTCATTTTGCAAGTTTTTTTCGTATTCGGTCAGAATTTTTCCGCATTCGGTCGAAACGCTCCGAAGCAAACTCTCCCACCGACGGTTTTCGTCGGTGGGAGATGAAGGTAGTGTTTAATTGGCGAAATTCAGCTCATCGACGACCTTGCCGTCAGCGGTGCGAACTGCAAGGACGCAGCCTGCGTAATAGGACTTATCGTTCCAGTTACAAGGAGAAATTTCAACTGTCACTTCCTGATCCAAATATGCTTTCAGCCAGTTATACTGGTTGGCACTGGAGCAGTATAGAGTAACAACCGTATTGCCATCCTTCAGCTTAAGATTGGTATAGTATGGAGTTACTTCTTCAAAAACGGTTGCCTTTATTACATAAACCTCGGTGGTGTGATCCTCGGTTGCATCCAGCTTATAAAAGTCTGCAAGAGTTTTGTCGGTGATGAAGTCCGCATCAGCATAGGCGTGGTCACCGTAATAGTTTGCGAGAATTTCAACATTGGAAATATAACTCTGCCCGAAACGCTCAGCGTTCTTCGTTTCATTCAACATTACGTTTCTTACACCCATCAGCACGATCTCGTTACCGACGGCGATGTTCTCAAACACGGATGCGTCCACCAGAACCGCGATCACACCGGTTTCATCAATGAGATAGAAGCCCGACTTATTGACCAGCGAAGGACCTACGATACCCTTGACGGTGACTTCGGTTCCCTTCTCGGAATCAATAACGGTCTTGACGTCCACGTAATCGTAGCTTTCGTTGGCAGTCACGGACACGGTCACCTTTTCGCTGTAGGTAACGCCCTCGTAAGTGCAGGCGACGGTGATCTCGGCGGTGCCGCTCTTCTTGCAATGGAAGACGGTCTTGCCGTCGGTTGTGGTGAAGGCAACGACGGTGTTATCGGAGGAGGTGTAGGTGAGCGCGGCGTCGGTAAAGCCCAGCAGATCGGAGGAAACGCTCGTTACCAGCTCCAGCGCGGGATCGCCGGTGTAGGAGGCGTTGAACTGTCCGATGCCGTAATACTTCACCACGTGCTCGGCGGTATTCTTCAGATCGAAGGTAAAGCCGTTGTCCTCCACCAGCACGGGGAGCAGACGGAAGAAGCACTCGGAGGTGGTGGATTTTGCATTCAGAGCGGTCAGATAAACGGTGCAGATCTTACCGTCAAAAGCATCCAGCCAAGCAAAATCGGAACCGCTGCACTGGGTGTAGGTATAGGAGCCGGTCTCGCCGTCCAGATCGAAGATATAGTAGTTGACAAAACCGTTGCCCGGCACCTTCTTCACCAGCGCGTTGACCTTATAGAGGGAGGTAGTGATGTCCTCGGTCACGGGCGTATCCAGGATGTCCTTGACGGTAGACTCGGGGATCCGGCTCTTGTCAAAGGCATTATCGGTCTTTTCGTCGTTGGAGACCAGTTTTACGTTCTCCAACTGGTTACAGCCGATATAGCCGAACTTGGCGGCATTCGACTGCTCGGATTCCAGGATCCAGTAGGTCTTATCGGCAAGGATGGTGATCTTGTTGCCGATCTGCACTCTTTGGGCAAGATCGGAATCGTAAACGTAGATGGAACCGGTCTCATCTACCAGCATGACGCCGCTGGGAACCATGCCGAAAGCGTAAGTGATGCGGGCAACCACACCGTCGGTCTTGATTTTTGCGCCTTTTTCTGCATTTCTTGCATCGGCAACGCTCATTTCGGTATATGCAGACTCGTCATAGGTCTGTTCCACCTTTTTGAATTCAATCAGGCGGGCGTTTTTGACCTCTTTAGTACCGTTGTAATTCTGCAGAATACAGTGGAGCAGAACCTCATCGCCGGCGTAGGGCTTATCGGTCATTGCGCTGTAGTTAATAGAACCGTCTGCACTGTAGGTGCCGTACACGTAGATGGAACCGGTCTCATCTTCGATGGTCATAGCACCGTACTGGGCGTTATCGATGGACTTGACGGTAGCGCGAATGTAGTAACGCTCTTCGGTGATATTACCGGGTTCACCGCAGAGCTCCAATGCCTCTGCGATCGTAATCGTCTCATACTCGTCGGAAGGCTCGTCGGTCTCAGGCTCGGTAACGGGCACGTCGGGATCGATAGTAGTCACGGGCGTAGTCGTGGTCGTAGAAGCGGTAGTGGTAACCGCATCGGGTTGCTTGGTGGTAGTAGTGCTTGCATCTGCGTCAGATGAGCACGCCGCTAACGCGGGGGTCATACAGACCGCCAGCAAAAGTGCGGTCAGTTTGGTCAGTTTCATGATCTGATACCTCTCAAATTCAAAGGATGACAACATTATACACCACTCTACCCTTTTCGTCAACCACATTTCATAATTTTGGTATTTTTTAACAAAAAACACCCCGCATCAGCAGATGCGGGATGTTTGGAGACGATCAGAATTTCCTGAATCGGTTATAGCGGTCGTCGCGGATCTGTTCCTTGGTCATGCCGCGATACTCGGACAAAAACTCCTCGATTCCCTGCTTCATATAGTCGGCAATGCGCTGGACGGTCTGCTTGTTTGCGCCGCCAAGCTCGGGGATGATCTTGTCGATGACCTTCAGCTCGTAGAGATCCTGCGCGGTGAACTTCATAATCAGCGCCGCTTCTTCCGCGCGATCCTCGGTCTTCCACAGAATCGCGGAATAGCCCTCGGGAGAGAGGATAGCGTACGTGGAGTTCTCCAGCATCCAAACCTTGTTGCCGACCGCGGTCGCCAAAGCGCCGCCACTGCCGCCCTCGCCAATGAGGATACACAGTACGGGAACCTTCAGGTCGGACATTTCCATAATGCTTCGAGCGATCGCCTCACCCTGACCGCGCTGCTCGGCATCCACGCCACAGAAGGCACCGGGCGTATTGATGAAGGTAATGATGGGGCGGCGGAATTTCTCTGCCTGCTTCATCAGACGCAGGGCTTTGCGATAACCCTCTGGCTTGGGCATACCGAAGTTGCGCTTCACACTTTCTGCCATATCCGCGCCGCGCAGCTCACCGATTACGGTAACGGGCTGTGCGCCAAAGTAAGCAATGCCGCCGATCATAGCGTTATCATCCCCGAAGTAACGGTCGCCGTGAAGCTCGTAGAAGTGCTTGAACAGCAGATCGATGTAATCCATCGTGGATGCACGGTCGCGGCTACGGCAAAGCTTGATCTTCTCCCAAGGAGTCTTCTGCTCTGCTGCCAAATGCTCGTTTGTACGGTTAGAGGGAACGCGCCCCTCGGTAGCAGTTACCTCAGCGATACGGGTAGTATGGACTTTTGCCAAATAGAAGAGGCGGTAACGGAGATCACGACGTTCTACGATATCGTCCACCATACCGTGCTCCAGCAGGTATTCCGCAGTTTGGAAGCCTGCAGGAAGGGTCTGCCCCATGGTCTGCTGAATGACGCGGGGGCCGGCAAATCCAACGCGCGCACCGGGCTCGGCAAGGATCACGTCGCCCAGCATAGCAAAGCTGGCGGTTACGCCACCCATGGTGGGATCGGTCAGAATCGAGCAATAGAATAGGCCCGCCTTAGAATGACGTTTCACGGCGGCGGCGGTCTTTTCCATCTGCATCAGGGAGATAATCCCCTCCTGCATCCGGGCACCGCCGGAGCAACAGAAAAGGAACACGGGAAGACGAAGTCGGGTAGCTTCCTCAAACGCTTTGGTGATGCGCTCACCCATGACTCTACCCATACTGCCCATCATAAAGTTCGCGTCGCAGGCACCGATCACTACATCCACGCCGCCAAGCTTCGCTCTTCCGACCAATACGGCTTCGTTATTTCCGCTTTTTTCTCTTGCGGTCTTCAGCTTTTTCAGGTACTCGGACTGCCCCAGCGGATTGCTCTCCTCTACCACGTCAAACCAAGGCTGGAAGCTATCCTGATCTACCACCAAATTGATACGCTCACGGG
Source organism: Clostridia bacterium (assembly GCA_017451585.1). Classification (GTDB taxonomy): domain Bacteria; phylum Bacillota; class Clostridia; order Oscillospirales; family CAG-272; genus CAKSQF01. The sequence goes on along the minus strand of JAFTOC010000043.1, from coordinate 15,006 downwards.
CGCCGATGGTCAGATATTTCCCACACTGGGGGCAAATATAAAATTGATTGTACAGATCCAGCGCATTGCGAGTAGTGTTACAACCCGTACAAGTCAACTGTGTATGCGACAGACGGTCTTCCAGTTTTTCCGTAGGAGTTTTCTTTTTAAACAGATCAAAAAATGCCATGAATTGATTCCTTTCATAAGTTCATAGATTATTTTTCGATTCGCAATTGTTGATTTATCAAAATGCTGTATTATTATAACATATTATTCACCAAATTGCAAGAGGAGACTGCAAATTTGCAAAATTTTAGCGTATCTCTCCAATTTTCTGACGATCTGCATTCTTTTTTCGGCGTTCTTCCATTAAATTGGAACATTTTTCATGTGAGTGACATCCTCGACCCATCAAAAATCTTTTCAAAAAACAAAAGCAAGCCCGAAGGGACACCTACCATAAAGCAGATTTATACCTGACGAGAAAAACAAAAGGGGTACGAGCATTTGTTCGTACTCTTTTTCACACGCCTTGCCTGCAAGGTATAGTGCGTTACACCTTATAGGTGTACTGTCGGGCGGTAATAAGCCTTCCTCCGAGAGGAAGGTGGCAGCCGAAGGCTGACGGAAGGAGCCTGCGTGACTTTGGATATAGTTAAATTTTATTGTTACGCACTCTCCCTCACCCGACTCCGTCAGGAGCTCCCTCTCGGAGGGGGCCATTGGTTTGCGCACCCCGAAAGTCCGTCTGTTTTTCCTGACAAGCACTGCTTTTGTAGACACAAAGACCTAAATTACTTATTTTTCAAATACAAGAATGCTTCCTAATTTCTCATCCGACATTCGTTTATAAAACATAAATCCAACGGCAGTTAACAGTTCCTCTATCCCTTCAGCGGATGTATAAGTTCTGATCTGTTTAGACCAATATATCATTTCTTCCTCAGAGAAACCGTATTGTTCAAATCTTGCATACGCTTGCAGTTTATTAGTGTTCAAACAATGCAAAACGATTTTACCTCCGGGTATTAATACCCTATACGCTTCTTCTATGATCGCAGGAATTTCTCGGCATTCTTCCAATCCTGCATTACAACAAACCGCTGTAAACATACAGTCTTCAAAAGGCAATTTCCATAACGATGTGGCAATACCTAAACCGTTTATGTTATAATATTTAGCGAGAGCGTCAGCATTTTTTGCACAAACAAAATCTATATCACCCCCCATATAATAATCGTGAGGTGTCATTTTACTCATTACCGCATTTGTTCCACCACCTGCACCTATCGTGAGTTCAAGAATACGATTCTCTTGTTGATGTAGAATACTATCCGTGTAGAAATTCCAAAATGAAGAATTATTTTCTTGCCATTTTGACGCTTGTTTGGCTTTTTGTTCTCCATTATCGATTTTTGAACTAACAGAAATAGCCTTAATCATCGAATTTGTATCAATATCATCACTAAGCTCATTCCTGCCCGAAATCCAAAAAGGCTTCCCAACCTTTGCATAATTTTCTAATCGACGAATGAATTCTGCTTTATTGGGGATAACCGACTTAAAAAACAATTCTTGATTCTTACGATAATTTTCAAAATCGTGTGGATAAAATCTATCGCAATTCTGCTTTGTGAATGTCTTTAAGGCATCAATATCATCCCAAAACAAAACTTCATCCAATGCATTCAAAATCATCTGACAACACTCCTTTTTTTGATTTAATAAATTATAGCATATCAAATTTGTAAATACAAGACTTGATTTTTTGCTGATTCTGTGGTATAATATATGTGTAAAAAGTTCACCGCCGAGAGCAACCATTACAGTTACTCTCGGCGGTATTTCTATTCGTTTAGCAAACCTGCTTTATCGTAGGTACGCCAAGGCTTGCTTTTGTCATTTGGTGAAATTATTCGGTCACCTTGCGGCGGCGCGCGATCAAAACTACGCCTGCAGCTGCGATCAGCACCAGCGCGGCAGCGGTCAAAACGGCGTCACCGGTCACGGGAGGATCAACGGGATCGGGAGTTTCCATACCGGTTGCGGGGACTACGGAGCCGGTCTCAACGGTCTCGCCACATTCCTTGCAGACCTTATCGCCGGTGTAACCTGCCTCGGTGGAAGTTGCTTCCTTAAAGTTTTGCAGCTCGGTCTCGGTATGCTGGCACGCGGATGCGAAGTTGACGTATCCCCAGCCCTTGCGACCGATCTGGATCTGGTTGGGACCGCTGGGATCGGAAGTGGACCACGACCAAACGATGGAACGGGTGTTATCACCGGTAGGAGCGCTATCTTGGTCATTGTACTGCAGATCCATTACAATGTAGTCGCCCTTAGCGGGAGTTTTCGTGTTGAGTTGGAAAGAAAGCTCCATCACAGCCTTGTTCCCATCGATTACAACGGCGTGTTCCTTAGGATTATTGTTCGTGCCCTTATTGGAGCGAACGATCAAACCGGTCTTGCTGCTATTATCGGCAGAATAGTTTTCAAGGAATGCGCACAAACAATAGGACTTGGAATTTCCCTGAGATCTGTCTACATCGTTTTCACTGATCATAATCATCAGAGAATCATTCTTCCAGTCGTCGGTTTTATAACCGCTGATCCAAGCGTCGTCGGTGATCTCCACCAACATATAGATCTTGTTGTTGTCGTACATCATGCGGAACTTGACGGTGCTGGAATCTTTTCTGGTCGCCTCGTCGCCGGTGGAGTCGAGGGTTACTTCGTTTTCCATAGTATAAACGGGAGCATCAGCCCATGCGTCATCGATAACGCCGTCAACGGTAACGGTACCGGAAATCGCGTTAGCACTGCGGGGAATAATGCGGTCGGGGCTGGGCGTGCCGGGCTCTGCAACTACGGAGCTGTAGGTGACGCCTACGCCGCTGGCGCGCAGACCGTAGCGGGTGCCCTGCAACGGATTGCCGTCGGTCCACTCAATGACCTTTTCGCCTTCAAGGTAGCAAACGATCTTGCCGGATGCATCCCACTCTGCAGACAGCGTATAAACGTTGTCACGCTTATCTTCGGGGATAGTATAGGTGCCCTTCTTGGCGAAGCCCAACTGTTTCCCGTCACCGGAGCTACCGGTTCTGACCAAACCAACCTGGGGAGCACCGTCGACATTTTGGATGTACAGGAAATAATAGGTAGGACCGTTGTCCTGCCAAAAGCTGTCACTACCGTCTGCAAGACAGAAGATAATACCGTCGGTGTTGGGCGTCTCGCCTCTGTCGAAGGTCGCGGTCAGCTTGCCGGCTTCCATTCTGTCGTTGGAAAACACCATTATGGAACCTTCCTTGGTGGTCAGCGCTTCAGCGGTAATTTCCCAGCTACCGGCTGCGGTGATACCGGTAAGCGTGGTATTTCCCGATTTCGCAATTGGGATCGCGGGATCTGCTTCTGCAGCGGAAACAGACAGTACTGCGGTTGCGCAAATAAGCATCGCAAGCGTTAAGATTAAGGATATGATTTTTTTCATATATTGTATCCTCCTTATGTGATTAGTGATAATAGTTTAACATATTATTGCACAATATGATATAAATAAAGTAAAAATTGCAGCCGATCAATTGTAAAAAATGCTCAATTGAAAGAATCGTGATCGACCGCAGTCTCCCGAGCGTGATTTCTTAGAGTAGCATTACAATGGATGAAACTTTCACCAAATCCGCAATGGCAGATTCTCAATTGTAAAAAACGCTATCCTCCATCTCGTGCAAGTGTTTCGTCAATATTGCTGTTTATGTTGTTAATTTTTCCGAAAACTATTGACAAATTTGAACGAATGTGGTACAAATAATACAGAATCATGTTCTGAAAGGAGTCCGATCATGAAACCGGAAACTCTATCTTTTGTAGAAACGCCTAAGCAAAAAATACACATGGAGCATACCGTTACCAATGGATTTACCATGCCCTATATGCACACCCATGTCGAATATGAATTTCTGTACATACGAGACGGAAGCGTTACGGTTGAAAATAACGTTCACAGAGTATCCGTGACCGCTCCCTGCGTGATCGTGCACCGCCCCTTTATGTTACACCGCGCCTATACGCCCGAAAAGTGCCGATACGAGCGGTATATCATCAATTTCGGAACCGATATTGTTGCGCGGATATCTGCGTGGATCCCGCATTTCGACCGCATCCTCAACAGCTCGATGTGCATCGTGGATCTGGATCCCGCCCTGCACCTTCAACTGTCCACTGACATCGCTCTTCTTTGGCAGTCCTATCAGGATCACAATTACGTTCGTGCAGAATTAGAATTTGCATTACTGCTCAATCATTTCACCGATTGCATCGCAGAAGGACAGATCCGTAACGTTCGGGACGAGCATACCTATATCAGCGACGTAATGGACTATATCTGTCATCATTTCGGAGAGCCTTTGTTGACCGAGGATATTTCCCGCCAATTTTTCGTCAGCCGTGCCAAGCTGACCAGCGATTTCAAGTCCTGCACCAACATAACCATCAAGCAATACATTCAATTGACCCGCATCAACTACGCCAAGCAAATGCTGCTCTCCGGCGTCAATCTTTCCGAGGTAGCGCAAAACTGCGGATTTTGTGATGACTCCCATTTTATTCACACCTTCCGTTCGATCGTCGGGCAAACGCCCCGCGCTTTTGCATTGGGCACCTCCCCTGACATAACCGGATAGATTCGCTTTAGCGTTTTTTGCAATCATTTTTTCGCATTTTCCTATCATTTTCCCGCCTTTTTTGTTACAATCATATTACCGATTTACGCGCACCCGGATTCGGGTGCGCTGTTTCAAAAGAAGGACTGTCAGGTAACGTATACCCCCGCCCTTCCCGATCTGCACGCCCGTATGATTGATCCTTTCCATAATGAAAACTATACGATAAGGAGAATTATCTATGAAAAAAAGATGGAATACACTCGTCTCATTGCTTCTGATCCCGATGATGCTCGTGGGTTGCTCCGATCCAAGCTCCCCTTCCGACACAAGCAGCAGCACGTCGGTTTCTGCAACGAAAACGCCGACAAGCACCTCTGCTACCACGGTCACTTCCGAAAATTCTTCCAACGATCCCGTGACCGACAAAGACCCCGTCACCACACAGCTCCCCTACACGGACGACCTGCCTGCAGATACCACCGCATCGGTGACCACCGAAGAGCCGGACGATCCCGTGATCCCTTCCCCCGATACCGGAGCGGGCGTGGATCTTGTGCTGTTCATCGGTCAGTCCAATATGGCGGGACGCGGCACGGCGAGCACTGCTACCAAGGTGCAGGAAGGACACGCCTACGAATTTCGCGCCATCTCTGACCCCACCAAGCTGTATCCGCTGACCGAGCCATTCGGCGTCAACGAGAACAACGCATCCAGCGGTGTCACCGAAGCCAAAAAGACCGGCTCCATGATCTCCGCCTTCTGCGAAAGCTATTACGCCGCAACCGGCACGCCCATCGTGGCGGTCTCCTGCTCCAAGGGCGGCGAGAAGATCAGCTTCTTCGATACCTCTACCAAGGTCTATGCAGATGCGATTGACCGCGTCAACAGCGCCAAAGAATTCCTGCAAAAGGAATACGACAGCGGCAAGACCGAGTTTAAGCTCCGCAACGTCTTCGTAGTGTGGCTCCAGGGCGAGTCGGACGGCGACGTTGGCACCTCTGCGACAGCCTACACGCAAGCCCTCAACCGCATCGTGAACGGTTTTAAGAAGGACATCGACGCCGATCAGACCTTTATCATCCCAATCGGTACCTATAACGGTAACGACGGCGCCCGCAAGGCGAAGTACAATACCATCCGCGACGCCCAGATCCTCTACTGTCAGGACAGCGCCGACGCTTCGGTCATCAGCCTGCAGACCGTGGATCTGTACCGCTACGGCTACATGAAGGACGAGTTCCACTTTAAGCAGGAGGGCTACGAGATCCTGGGTAAAGACGCCGGTGCTAACATGGCTTACTTCGCCCTGAACGGCAAAAAGCCCGTCTGCCGCAACTATTACGAAAATGACGACACCACTCGGACAAGCGGCGCATGGCAAGAAAAGAACGGCAAGGTGGTCATTCCCGCCTCTGCCGCCGTGGAGCTGTCTAACTACGCAAGCTACAGCTCGATCGGTGAAAACGCATCCTGGGCAAAGAATACGGGCGGTCAGTTTGACGGTATCAAGCAGACCAATTCCACAGACGTCAACTGGCCCAGCGTCACCTCCGCCTTTTTCACCGCACCGCAGATCCACTACACCTTCCATATCACCAAACCGGGACGGTATTATCTCTATCTGTTCACCAGCTATCCCGATACGGCGGGCAATTCCTTCTACGCCTCGGTAGACGGCGGCGATCTGATCACCTGCGCCAACGACTCCTTCGGCGTGGGACGCTGGATGAAGCACGATAACTGGTATTTCGATATCTCCGAAGCCGGCGATCATACCATCACCCTTTACGCCCGCGAGGACGGCGTGATCCTCAATCAGATCATGCTGACCCTGAACAAATCGGAGGCGGTCACCGACGGCAAGGAGCAGACGGTCAGCGCCCGCGGCAGCTACGAGACCCATGAAATCTTCAAGGAAGTGGACGGCAGCGTGACCATCGACCTCGCCACTGCGTTGGAAAACGGAAACTACGCCTATTCCACTACGGGAAAGGCAAATAACATCGCCGAAACCTTCATTTGGGAACGGAGCGCGGGCTACGACGGCGTGCAGGTCTATCCCGATATGGGCGTACAATGGGCGACCAATAACATTTCCCCCAAGCTGTCCTATCAAGTAGAGTTCACCACCCCCGGTACCTATTACGTCTCGCTATACAGCAGTTTCAAGGATGTTGCCGCCGATTCGGTGTTTATCTCGGTCAACAACGGCGCCATCGTAACCTGTATGGATAACATTGCGGTGGGACCCGGGAAGTGGCTTGCCAACGCCACCTGGAAGATCACCATTCCCTACGCGGGGGTTCATACCATCAATCTCTTCCCTCGTGAAGACGGCGCCATTCTGCACACGCTCCGTCTGTCGAAGGAGCCCGAAAGCGTGGAGACCCTGATCATCGGTGACTCCTATACCGGCAAAAACTCCTGGAGACATCTGGACGAGCAGACCGCCTCCATCGGCGGCTCCAGCGTAGGGATCAGTGGCACTGAAGTGGATCTGTGGTTGAGCAACGTGAATACGCTGAAGATCTACGATCCGCAGAATATCGTGATCCACATCGGCGTGAACGACATCAATCGAGGAGAGGGCGGTACCTCCTGCGGCAACAGCATCGTATTGCTGCTGCAAAAGCTACAGACCGCCTTCCCTGACACCAAGCTCTTCTATGTTTCGATCTGCGACAACACCGCCAACCAAGGCAAGTGGGCAGAATACAAGATCTCCAACGATATTGTGAAAGCCTTTGCCGATCAGACCGACGGCGTGTATTATGTAGATTTCGCCACCGAGATGAAGACCGCAGGAACCAAGATGACCAATCAGGGATTCCGAGACGGTCTGCATCTCAACGCTGAAGGCTACGTTCTCTTCTCTCAAATGATCTGTGAGGCTGTACTCAAAGCAAATCAATAATTCATCTGAAACTCCTCTCCTGCGGGAAACCGCGCGAGAGGAGTTCTCGTATTCACACGGACTTCCATTTCCTCTGTCCAAGTAAACAATCTTCTCAGATCTACTTGAAAATTCTCACGTTTATGCTAAAATGAAGAAAATAACCCCATCGGGAGGACGATATGGCAAACGTAATTTCATCCGGATTCGGTTTTCTGTCAGAGTCGCTTCTGCGCGCAAACCGCTATTATGAGGAAAAGCTCTACAGCGAGGCGGTCAAATGGTACCGCAAGGCGATGGACGAAGGCAATACCGAGGCAATCTATCGGCTGGCACTGTGCCACTTTCACGGAGCAGGCGTTGACCGCGATGAAGCGGAAGGCTTGCGGCTTTTGCGTCGTGCCGCTGAACGCGAGCACACGCGGGCACGGTACGAGTTGGGCATTCTCTATGAACAAGGGCATTATGTGGAGCAGGACCTCGGTGAGGCGATCCGCCTGCTCTCTCTTGCCGCCGAAGACGGACTTGCCGATGCGCAGTATGAGCTTGCTATCTGCTATCACAACGGAACCGGTGTGGAGCAGGATGAGGCGCGCGCAGTAGAGCTCTGCCGTGCAGCCGCCGAGGGCGGAAGCGTCAACGCGCAGTTTACTATGGGAGTGAATTACGACGAGGGCGAGGGTGTTGAACAGGACTACGAAAAAGCAGCCGAATGGTTCCGCAAAGCCGCCGAGGGCGGTGTGGGCGAGGCTTGCTTCTATTTGGGCAATTATTACGAAGGCGATCAATTGGGCGAGCCGGACGATGCCCTTGCCGAGCATTATTTTCAGATGGGCGCAGAGCTGTCGGAAGACAATTGTATCTATGCGCTGGGTTTTAGTCGGCTGGTGGGGCGCAGAGGTCCCGTAGACGAGGAACAGGCGGCGGTCTATTTTCAAAAAGCCGCCGATCTGGGACATCCCGCCGCAATGTATCAGCTTGCGCGGCTGTACCGCCTGGGTAAAGGCGGTCCGGTGAAAGATCCCGAAACAGCAATGGACTACTGCACGCGCGCGGCGGAAATGGACTATGCACCTGCCCAGTACACCCTTGCGCTCGCCTACGATGACGGCGACGGCGTGGAACAGGACTGCGAAAAAGCCATCTATTGGTACACCCGCGCCGCCGAACAAGGTAACGCCGACGCGCAGAATAATTTAGGCGCATGCTACGAGCACAGTCGTGGCGTGGAGCAGGATCACTACGAAGCCTTCCGTCTCTACACCCTTGCCGCCGAGCAAGGACTGCCGCTGGCGCAGGACAATCTGGGGCTGTGCTACCTCGTCGGCAGAGGCGTGGAAAAAGACCCCGAACAGGCGGTAAAATGGTTCCGGCGTGCGGCGGATAACGAACTGCCGTCTGCGATGATCCATTTGGGAAAATGCTACGCCAACGGAACCGGTGTGGAGCAGGATCCTGTCCAAGCATTGGAATGGTATACAGAGGCGTCCACATATGATTATCCTGAAGCCTTTGCGATGATGGGCAATTGCTACGCGCACGGCAAAGGAGTTGAGAAGAATCCCAAAGAAGCATTCGATCTGTATTGGGAAGCCGCCATCGGCGGCAGCGCCGTGGGCAAAAATTGCGTCGGCAACTGCTATCTGAACGGTATCGGGGTCGAGCAGGATTCGGAAGCGGCGGTGGAATGGTTCAAAAACGCCGCCGAGGACGGCAATGCCGCCGCACAATGCAACCTTGGCTATTGCTACAACTTCGGCAAGGGGATTGAGGCGAACCTCGAAATGGCAGTTCACTACTACCAACTGGCCGCCGAACAGGGAGACGCCGTGGCACTGCACAATCTTGCACTCTGCTATCTCCACGGAACAGGCGGACTCCCCAAGGACGAAGCGGAGGTGATTCGATATTACACGCTGTCCGCAGAAGCAGGCTATGCCAAGGCGCAGTTTAGTTTAGCTTGCCGTTATAGCAAAGGGGACGGTGTGGAAAAGGATTACGGAAAGGCGATCTATTGGTATACCAAAGCCGCCGAGCAAGGGAATCAAAATGAGCTGTTTAACTTGGGAAATCATTATCGCACCGGCAGAGGTGTGGAGAAAAACTATGCCGAAGCGATCCGTCTCTATGAAAAAGCAATCGCTTTAGGACATACCGATGCGATCGTCAATATGGGACTTTGCTATCAAAAGGGCGGATATGGGATCGAAGCCGATCCTGCCAAGTCTGCGGCAATGTATCGCTTCCTTGCCGAGAAAGGAAATGCCGCCGCGCAATGTAATCTGGCCTATCTCTACTGCCAAGGACTGGGCGTTAAGCAGAACTACGAGGAGGCTGTCCGCCTCTACACCCTCTCTGCTGAGCAAGGAAATGCCAGAGCTTTGAACAACTTAGGCGTGCGATACCGAAAGGGTCAGGGCGTGGAAAAGAATATCGAGAAGGCAATCGAATGCTATGAAGCCTCTATCGAAAAAGGTGGCGCATATGCCTGCGGCAATTTGGGCGAGCTCTACGAGCTCGGCGAGGATGTCCCCAAGGATATGGAAAAAGCCGTCTATTATTATCGGATGGGTGCCGAAAGAGGAAACCAAGAATCCATAGATGCGCTGGTACGGCTGGGCGAAGAGATCTGATCCGACTATGAAATCCTCCCGCGGGTGACCGCGGGAGGGTTTCTCTTGATATGGGGACAGGTTTGTGGTAGAATAAAGGCCGGATGTTTGCGCGATCTTGTCTGAGAGGAGCTCTCCTACGAAGTTAGTGTGAATTTTTCGAAAAATCTATTTAACCGAAACCGAATGTTTGATACTGTATAGGCGAACCGGTTCAAAAACGCAAACGAGGTGATCACAATGGAGCAAGCAAAAGCGGCAAGACTGATCTCGGAAGAAATGAAGAATATCTTCGCCTTTGCCATGTCCCGTCTCTATGATAAGGGACAGGCGGAGGATCTCTCCCAAGAGATCATTGTCAACGTTCTTGCGTCGGTGAGCAGACTTAGAGATGACGACGCTTTTTACGCATTTCTGTGGAAGATCGCGGAGAACACCTTCAAAACTTACATCCGTAAGCGATCTGCTCCCACTGTTGAGTTCGACGAGGGCTTTATGGGCACCTATATCCCCTGCGAGGACTCTCCCGAGGATCAGCTCATACATAAGGAGGAGCTTGCTCTTCTCCGCCGTGAGCTGTCCCTGCTCTCCTCACAGTACCGCGCCGCTACCGTCGCCTACTACATCCATAACAAAAGCTGTTCCGAGATCGCCAATGAGCAACAGATCAGCGTGGAGATGGTAAAATATTACCTCTTCAAAGCACGAAAACTTTTGAAAGAAGGAATGACTATGACCAGAACATTCGGTGAAAAAAGCTACGATCCCGGTATATTCCGCTTTGATTACTGGGGAAATAATTCCAACAACTATTGGCAGCTCTTCAAGCACAAGCTCCCCGGTGCCATCATGCTTGCCGCATACCCTGCGCCTCTTAGCGAGCAGGAATTGGCTGTGGAGCTGGGCGTGCCCACCGTATATCTCGAGGATGAGCTAAGCGAGCTCCTGCGGTATGAGATGCTTCGCAAGGTGGGAGATAAGGTTCAAACCAACATCATCATTTTCAGCGATGAACACGATAAAGCGATTATCGAAGCCGCAAAAGCGCCCGTTGCAAAGGCGGCGCAGCAGATCCAAGAGGCGGTGGACGACCTGATGCCTTGGTTCAAGGAGCGCGAGTATTACGGGCGGGACTTCGGCGAACTGCGCACGAAGTGGGCGCTGGCAAATTTGATAATGTACCTCTCCATGACAACGGCGCAAGAGCGTTTCGAAAAACGCCACGGCTCCTATCCGCATCTTGCCAACGGATCCAACGGTTTCGTCTTTGGTTATGATAACGATTATGTGAATCATCAGTTCAACGGCATATACGGGAAATGCGGAAATAAAGATTGGACTGCATGGTTCTCGATTGAAAACTATCGCCTCATTGAAAAAATTCAGAAATTCCAGCCCCAAAACTGGCATCCCTTGCTGGAAGCGATCTGCGACGCTATACTCGGCAAAGCCCCCGATAGTGAAAATGATCAGATCGTTCAGATGATCGAAGGAGGCTACATCTCAAGTGACGGCGAAAGGCTCTCGGCAAACTTCCCTGTTTTCTCGGAAGAACAGTTTTACGGTGAAATGCGTGAGAAGCTGGCTCCCCTCATCGATGCGGTCTGCGACTGCATGGAGATAGTCTGCGAGATCGCCGTGGATCAGCTCAAAAAGGAAGTGCCGAAAGCACTCCTGCCCATTTGCGAACAGGTGGGATATATCCACCACCATCTGGATGTGATGGCGTTCATCATGCGAGCATTGGTAGAATCGGGATGCCTTATGCTCCCCGCTGAGCCTACTCCTCTTTGCATATTCGGATGCGTAAAGGTGTAAATCGATCAGTAATTGCAAAGCCCCTTGGCAGGTTAGCACTTGCTAAGGGATGATTTTTGTGGTAGAATGAGAATGGTGCATTTTTCAAAAAAGTTTCGAAAAAACATCGAACCAAACGGCAATTTCCACAACTCTTAGATGAAAGCTTTCATAAACGAGGACACGATCATGTCACAAATACAAGAGCTGGAACAATATCTCGATTTTCTATTGTCGGCGGCACTGGCACAGTGCGGAAATCTGACCGACGCTGAAGATTTAGCGAGCGATACTGTACTTGCTGTGCTGACCTATCTGGATCGGGGCGGCACTATCGAAAATATGCGCGCCTTTCTCACCACGGTAATACGCCGCACCTTCTACGGCAGGCTACGTGAAAAGTATCGCTTCCCTACCGTCTCCCTCGACGATCATCCCGAGGTCTACGAGATCGCAGAGGAAGAGTCGCGCGACGAGGATTATCAGCGGATGATGAAGGAGTTGGTCTATCTCACTGAGTCCTACAGAGAAGTGCTGGTACGCCACTACTTCCGCGGACAAGGGCTGGAAAAGATCGCCGATGCGCTGGGCATCCCCGTGGGGACGGTAAAGAGCCGTCTGGCAATGGGCAGAGAAAAGATTCGGAAAGGAATGGATACGAATATGGAAGAATATCAAGAGCAAAGCTATGCACCGGAACGACTGTACGTATGGAACAGCGGAAATCCCGGCTTCAATGGCGAGCCCAGATCGCTGGTCAACGACGATCTGATCGCGCAAAATCTGCTGATTCTTGCCTACCCCGCACCGATCACGGTGAGCGATCTTGCCAAAGCCATTGGCATTGCGACGGCTTATGTGGAGCCGATCGTCAATAAGCTGGTGGATAACGAGTTGATGAAGAGAGTGAGTAATCGGGTCTACACCGATTTTCTAATTAACGATCCTGCCAAGATTCCCGACACGCATGATAAGCAGTTGGCGTTCGTAAAGAAAAACCTTGAACTGATCTTTACCCCTATCACTGCTTCGCTGAATGCCATCAAGGAAACTGACTACTTTCGTGCGCTTCCCATCGATGAACAGCAGAAATTTATGCTGTTTATCGTGATGTGGTGTCTCGACAGCGGTCTGTTTGTCGCAGAAGAGAGAGTCGTCGGAGAGCAAGTATTTCCCGAGCGTCCGAACGGCGGACATTGGATTGCCGTCGGGAACATTCAAAGAGAAAGAAACATACCGAAAGGCTGGGTTGACAACACCTACTGCGGTAAATATCATCATCTGACTCGCGAGTTTCACGATACCAAAGAGATTTGCCAGCACGGCTACGGCACACGGTTTGGCTACCGCAATTCCGTTTTTCCTTCCCAAGGAGAGATCAACAAGCTTCTATACGCCATCCGCGAGGGCGTTGATCTGCGATCTGCCGGATTGACGGAACAACTGGTACACACCGACGAACTTGTAAAATGGGGATTTCTGCGCCGCAATGGAGATACGCTCAAAACCGCTATCCCCTTCGTGGAGATGCACGATTTCCACGATATGATCAGAAAGATCAATCCCGCGATAGAGCAGATCAGCTGTTCTTTGGAAGAGCCGATGCGCGCATATCTTGCCGACAAACGAAAGAAGAGCCCACCGCACCTCACCAGTGTGCCTGCGCCTAAACTGGTCTACGGAACCGATGAACTGGTTGTACTGTCGGTACAGGAGGCAATGGATCGAGGCGTGCTTCCGAGACTGGACTATCCCTGCACGGCTCATATTATGGTGTATTGGAAAGGATGATACATTGAAAACCTCCCGCAGATGCGGGTGGTTTTCTCTTGCAATGGGGAATGGTTTATGGTAGAATAAAAAAAGATGTTTGCACGAACAGTCGAGGATGCCTGTCTCTACGAAGTACCGGCAAATATTATATATTTTTCCGAAATTTCTTGCAACCAAATTCGCGTATTCCACACTATCTGAGCGAAAGGAGATGATCACAATGCACGACACCGCCATCGCTGACCGTCTGATCGAGACTTTTTCCAAAGACTACTTTGAGAAGCTCTTCTACTTTTGCCTGAAGCGCACGGGCAATCCCACCGAGGCAGAAGAGCTGACCTCCGAAGTGTCTCTCGCCATCCTCACCGCTCTGCGGGCCGGAACCGTCCCCCTGCACTTCTCTGCTTGGGTGTGGCAGATCGCCCGCAACTGCTACAGTCATTGGGCAGATCGCAAGCACCGCCGATCCGAGACGGTATCCGGAACCGATCTTGAGGACTTCGCGGACATTGCGTCCGAGGAGAGCGTGGAGGAGAGCGTCATCCACAGCGAGGAGCTGAAGCTGCTCCGTCGGGAACTGGCGTTTATCTCAGCTGACTACCGGGACGTGGTGGTTGCCTTCTACATCGAAGACCGCAAGGTGTCCGACATTGCAAGATCCCTCCAAATCAGCGAAGGAACGGTGAAATCCAAGCTGTTCCGTTCGCGCAATCTTTTGAAAGAAGGTATGAATATGGCAAGAGAATTTGGAAGCAAGAGTTACAAACCGGAGAACGTGGATTTTGCAGCCAGTGGATCCCAGCCCAGCGGACTGCCTTGGTCGGCGGTACAGAGGCAGATCCCGAAAAACATTCTGCTGGAAGCGAGCAACAATCCTTCGACGATCGAAGAGCTTTCCATTGAACTGGGGATTGCTATGCCCTATATGGAAGAAGAAGTTGGCATTTTGGAAAGAGCTACTCTGTTAAAGAAGATTGGAAACAAGTATATCACCAATTTTTTTATTCAAGACAGAGAGACTCAGCACGCAGTATACAAGATTCTTCGAAATGATTCAGTAGAGCGAAGCGCAATGCTGGATCAGATCGTCACCGATTCTATCCCTGCTATCCGTGAACTTGGTGTGGTTAGAAACGGCATGAGCGATAATGATCTGAAATGGTTGCTGATTCCTGCCTTAATCGATCAGTTCAATGATAAATTCGACTTTTCAAATCCCGTTGTTCGTGCAAACGGCGAGACTTGGGGCTTCGTTGGCTATGAACAGACCGAACTGCCTGAAAGCACT